>JBBSLF010000006.1:0-32431 GCA_038255505.1 Candidatus Limnocylindria bacterium | reverse complement strand
CCTTCGACTTGGCCGATACGCGCACCGCGTCGCCCTGGATCGACGGCTTCGTCTTCGGGAATGCGTCCCGGATGTGCTTCGACAGCTCCTTGGCCTGCTCGCTGGTCAGGCCGCGCTTCAGCGTGATCTCCTGGCGCACGGTGCTGCCGGCTGCCGGCTCGATCTTGCCCCACTCGAAGATCTTGAGGCTCAGGCCGCGCCGAATGGCCTTGGACTCAAGCAGGTCCTTCGCGGAGCCAGCCCGGTAGTCATCATCGGCGGTCAGGGTGATGACATCCTTGCCGAGCTCGAACGCCACCTTGCTGCCCTTGAAGTCATAACGCGTCGCGATCTCGCGCCGCGCCTGGTCGAGGGCGTTGACCAGCTCCTGCTGGTCAAAGTCGCTCACCAGGTCGAATGATGAATCTGCAGCCATGCTCCTCTATCCTCCTTGCCGCGTGATGCGCCACTCGACAACTGCGCCGTCCCCACCCATGGCTCCGATACTGATTCCATTGATGGTCAGGCGCACCGCGCCCGCGTTTCCTGCCCGAATGCGCAGCTCGTCGTCTGCCTCGATATCGATCTGATCGTCATCGGCGGCAATGGTTCCCGAGACGTCCGCAACCGGCGTGCCGTCCTCGTCAAGCTCGAGATACGAATCGGCCCCCGCGAGAGAGATACGACCGGTCAAACCCTCACCAGGAGCGACGGTCACGCGCCGAACGACGGGCGCGGCAGCGGTACCCGCGACGGAGATGTCCCACGTGCCCGGAAGCAACGACAGGCTCCCGCTGAAGGCACCGGAGGCATCGGCGACAAGGTCGACGGTGTCTGGCGCCGTCGGATCAGCGACAGCGATCTCGACATCCTCACCGGCGAGATCGGTGACGATGAACGTCGGCGTCGCGGGCTCCACCAGTGCCGCGGAGGCTTGCACGGTGTCGCCCGGCTGACCCGTCCCGCTGATGGTCACCGGACCGCTGATGGTCGCATCGGCCGCTGGCGCTGACACATCCAGCACCAGCGGGGCCGCCGACGGACTCTCGGCCGCATCGGTCACGACGACCACGGTCCGCTGTTCGGGCTCCGAGTACCGTCCGGTGACCGGGTCGCGGGCGGTGAGGCGCATAACGTTCGAGCCCGGCACGAGGGAAACGGTCACGCTGAACGCGCCGTCCTCGTCGGCCTCGACGGTTGGATTCTCGCGCAGGTTGTCGACCGTGATCATGGCGTTCGGCGCGGTCACGCCGCGAATGGTGATGGTCGTATCGGTGTAATCACTGACGTTGGCGGCCGGATCGATGATGCGCAGCTCCGGCATACGGGCAAAATTGATGAGTTCGTATCCCAGGTACGCGAAGAACGCACCGACGCCGATGGTCAGTATCGCGGCCACCACCGCTCCGGGCGTCACCACCAGCGAACGTGCGCGGCGCCGAGCGATGGGCCGAGGAGAGGCACGAGCGCCGGGCCGTTCGGCGCAGGTCGATGACGTTTCGAGCCGGTACAGGTCAATCAGGTACTCGGGGTCAAGGCCAAGGTAGGCGCCGTAATTGCGCAGAAAGCCCTTCGTGTACACCGATCCCGGCAGCTCGCGGTACTCGCCGCGCTCGAGGGCTGAAAGGTATCTCTCGCGGATCTTCGTCTCGCGCTCGACGCGCGGCAGATCCAACGATTTCGCCTCCCGCGCCGCGCGGAGCACGTCCCCAAGCTTATGCGAGCCCTGCTCGGTCACCGCTCGTCATCTTCGTCGGGAGCGACGTCTCCGCCCCAGCCATCGCTGGTGATCAAGACCTCGCGGAAGCGACTGCCGTCGGCTGGTCCGACGACATCGCGGTCCTCCATCTGGTCGAGGATCCGCGCGGCGCGCGCATAGCCGATGCGCAGGCGTCGCTGGAGCAGCGACGCGGACGCCTTATCTGAGCGCCTCACAATGTCGACCGCCTGGCTGTAGAGCGCATCGGCGTCATCGGTCTCGTCATCCTCGCCTGGCCGACCACCCGGCTTGCCGTCTCGTCTCGGCGCGGTGATCTCCGGCCTGTACTGCGGGCCGCCCTGACCGCGCCAGTGACGGGCGAGCGCCTCGATCTCCGGATCAGTGACGAGGACTCCCTGGAGCCGGACGGCACGTGGGGCATCGATCGGCTGATAGAGCATGTCGCCCCGTCCGAGCAGATCCTCGGCGCCATTCGTATCGAGGATCGTGCGCGAGTCGACGCCCGACGTCATGGCGAAGGCGATACGACTGGGTATATTGGCCTTGATCAGACCGGTCACGACCTGAACCGACGGCCGCTGGGTGGCCACGATGAGGTGAATGCCGGTCGCGCGCGCCAGCTGGGCGATCCGCGTGATGGTGGCTTCGACCTCGTAGGCGGAAATCATCATCAGGTCGGCCAGCTCATCGATGACGATGACGATGAACGGCATCCGTGGCTCGCCGGCCCGCAGCGCCTCGTTGTAGGCGCTGATGTTGCGGACACCGCGTGCCGCGAACTCGGCGTATCGGCTTTCCATGGTGCCGACCGTCCACTTCAGGGCATTGACCGCCTTGTCGGGCTCAACGATGACCTCGGTCAGCAGGTGCGGAATGCCCTTGTACTGGGCCAGCTCGACACGCTTCGGGTCGATCAGGATGAGCTTCACCTCGGCCGGCGTGGCGTTGACGAGGAAGCTGTCGATGATCGCGTTGACGCACACGCTCTTGCCCGATCCGGTGGCTCCCGCAATCAGGAGGTGCGGCATCTTCGCGAGGTCCGCGCTGAACGGTTGGCCGGCCACGTCCTGGCCGAGGGCAAAGGCAAGCTTGCTGCGCTCGGACGCCTCCGCGTGGATTTTGCTTCCGAGGACCTCTTTGAGGGTCACCAGGTCGAAGGCGCTGTTCGGAATCTCGACGCCGACGAATGGCTCGCCGGGAATCGGCGCTTCGATCCGGATGCTCCGGGCAGAGAGTGCGAGTGCCAGGTTGTCGGCCAGTCCCGCGATGCGGCTGAGCTTGATTCCGGGGTCCACATCGAGGGCGTACTGCGTCACCACCGGCCCCTCCTGGATGCGAGCGACCTTCACGCCGATGCCGAAATCAGCCAGCGTGTCACGGATGCGCCGTCCCTTCGAGCTGAGGTCGAGCTGCGCTGCCGATGATTCCGGGGCGTCTGCCAGCAGGTCCAGGTGCGGCAGCTCCCAGGCCCGCTCGACCGGCTCGAGGGCTGCATCGGCCGCCTCCGCGCTGGCGGCCTCGGCCAGATGTTCCTCTTCGACGTGCTCGAGCTCGTTGATTGATGGCGGATCTGCGATGGCGAGGGCCACGGCGGCCGGCGCCGGTTGAATGGCGACTGCGCGGCTCGCCGTGCCGTTCCCGCTCGGTGCCGGCCGCTCGCGGCGAACAATGAGCGGAGAGTCATCCTCGGAATCCTCGCCACCGGCCAGACGGTCGCGCATGCGGTCGATGAGGCCGGGGCGCGGCTCTGGCTCGGGCTCCGGAGGCTCGGCTCGGCCACGGGCATCGGCCGCGCGGGGACGTTGCACCTTGCGGGCCGTCTCGGCTTCCTGCTCGCGTCGCTCGTCGCGTTCCGAGAGGTAGCCGGCCACCAGGTCGCCGATCGTCACGTTGAAGTACAGCAGCAGTCCGACCGCGGCCAGCAGGACCAGCACGACCCACGCGCCGACGATACCGAGCGCCCCGTTGAGGAGACCGCTGACTGCCAGACCGAGGAGTCCCCCACCTTCGCCCACCTCGATGGCATTGTCCGCCCCGCCGCCGACGAGGTGAAACATGCCCAGCAGCGCGAGCGCAACCAGGGCCGCGCCAGTCGCTGCCATCCAGCGCTCGGCGGGCATGGTCTTCATCCACAGCATGACCGCGAAACCGGCGAGGAGCGGCGCCGCAAAGGCGATGCCCCACCCGAGCAGCGTTGACAGGAGGCCATGCCATGGCGCGACGATCGCTCCGGCATTGGGCGCGAAGAGAGCAATGACGCTCAGAATCGCGAGGAAGAGCAGCACCAGCGCGAGTCCCTCGCGAAGAAAGCGAGCGCTGACGACGAACGGCGTGGTCTGTCGGCGGCGCCGCGTCGGTCGGCGACGAGCAGTCGTTCGTCGTCGGGTCGCCACTCGGGTCAGACCTCCATCACGATCGGCAGAATCATCGGCCGCCGCTTGGTTCGCTGGTGGAAGAACCGGCTCAGCGTATCGCGAATCTTCGTCTTGACATAGCCCGCCTCGGCGCCATGCTGATCCTCGCGACGCTGGCTCAGGGCCTGCATCAGATGATCGCGCGCCGCCCCCATGATCGGGTCCTCAGGATCGGACAGGAATCCGCGGCTCACGAGGTCGGGCTGGCCGACCGGTTGCCCGGTCTTGGCGTCGATCGTCAAGGCCACCATCACGACGCCATCGGACGCCAGCATCCGCCGATCACGCAGCACCACGCCATCGATGCCGTCGATGGCGGCTATGCCGTCGACAAGCACGGCCCCGGCGGGGACGCTCCCCGACATCGATGCTCGCTCACCGTCGAACTCGACGACCTGGCCGTTCTCGAGCACGAAGATCTTGTCCACGTCGACGCCCGCTCCCTCGGCCAGAAGGGCATGCTGCACGAGCATGCGGTACTCGCCGTGGATCGGGATGAAGTGCCGCGGCCTCACGAGACCGAGCATGAGCTTCAGTTCCTCGCGAGAGCCATGACCCGAGACGTGGCAGTGCACAAGGGGCTCGTAATGCACCATCGCGCCTTCCTTGAAGAGGTTGTCGATCGTCTTGGCGACCGCTTCCTCGTTGCCCGGGATCGGGCTGGCCGACACGATCACCGTGTCGCCCGGCTCGATGGTGATGTTGCGGTGATCGCGGTTGCTCATTCGGGTCAGGCCCGACATCGGCTCACCCTGCGAACCGGTGGTCATCACCACCAGCTCCTCCTTGGGCAAACGCTGGAGCTGCTCCTTGCGGACGAGCGTGCCGTCGCGGGCATCGAGATACCCTCGCTCGAGCGCGATCGCCGTGTTCTGTTCCATGCTGCGCCCGAGGGCAACCATCTTGCGACCGTGAGCCCATGCGGCATCGATGACCTGCTGCACCCGCCCTATGTTGCTGGCAAAGGTGGCCACGATCACGCGTCCGGGGGCCTCGCCAACGAGGCGGTTCAGGCTTTCGCCGACGGTCGACTCGGAAAGCGTGTATCCATCCTTCTCGGCACGCGTCGAGTCCGAGAGGAGGAAGTCCACGCCCTCATTGCCGATCTGCGCGATGAGGCCGAGGTCGGCGCGACGGCCATCGGGCGGCGTATGGTCGAATTTGAAGTCGCCGGTGTGAACGATGGTGCCCACCGAGGTCCGAATGGCGTACCCGACGCCATCGGGAATCGAGTGGTTGACACGGAACGGCGTGACCCGGAACGAACCGACCGCGAACTCGACTCCGGGGTCGACCACGTGGAGCGGTGTTGAATCGAGCAGCTTGTGCTCACGGAGCTTTCCCTGCACCAGGCCCTCGGTCAGCCGCGTGGCGTAGATCGGCGTGCCAGGAATCTTGGGCAGTACGTATGGAAGCGCGCCAGTGTGATCCTCGTGCCCGTGGGTGAGGATGATGCCGCGAACGCGGTCGCGGTGCTCCGCGAGGTACGTGACGTCGGGGATGACGAGGTCGATTCCCAGCATCTCGGGCTCGGGGAATGCCAGCCCGCAGTCGACGATGAGAATCTCGCCATCGGCCTCGATGACCGTGATGTTCTTACCGACCTCGCCCACCCCACCGAGCGGGATGATACGCAGGGAATCGGACATGGAAGCTCCTGTGAAGACTGTCAGGCGAGTCGCGCGGTCAGCGACGCCACCGCAGCGAAACTCGATGGAGCGCCGCAACACCGATGGTACATCGGCGTGACGCACGATCCGAGGGGCGTGCGACGCGGAGCGCCGTTAAAATCGCCGCCGGACGAGGAGCACGTCACGTTCTGACGTGCTCCTCCCGGATCAGCAGGAGTCAGCTCCGATCGCCGGCCTTGGCCATATGACGCTCCATGGCCGCACGGCGGCTCAGGTTGACTCGGCCCATGCGGTCGATCTCGGTCACGACCACCATCAGCTCATCGCCGATGCTGACCACGTCCTCGACTCGGGGCACCCGATAGTCGGCAAGCTGGCTGATGTGCACCAGGCCCTCCTTGCCGGGCAGAATCTCGACGAAGGCGCCGAAGTTCATGATCCGGGTGACCTTGCCGAGGTACTCCTTGCCGACCTCGACGTCCTTGGTGAGGCCCTCGATCCAGGCGATCGCCTTCTGGGCGGCCTCACCGCTTGTCGCGGCGATCTGGATCGTACCGTCGTCCTCGACATTGATCTGGGTGCCGGTCTCGGCGGTGATCTGACGGATCACCTTGCCGCCGGCGCCGATGACGTCGCGGATCTTGTCGATCGGGATCTTGATGGTCGTGATCCGCGGCGCGTACTGACTGAGCTCCTCACGGCTGGCGCTGATGACCTCGGTCATCTTGCCCAGGATGTGCAGCCGAGCCACTCGTGCCTGGTCCAGCGCATCTCGCATGATCTCGGTCGTGATGCCCGAGGTCTTGATGTCCATCTGGAGCGCCGTCACGCCCTCTGCGGTGCCGGTCACCTTGAAGTCCATGTCGCCATAGGCGTCTTCCTTGCCGGTGATGTCGGTCAGGACCGCGTAGCGGCCGGTCGCAGGGTCGGTGATCAAACCCATCGCCGCGCCGGCCACCGGCGCCTTGATCGGCACACCGGCATCCATGAGCGCCAGGGTCGAGCCGCAGGTCGAGGCCATCGAGGTCGAGCCGTTCGAACTCACGCACTCGCTCACGACGCGGATGGCGTACGGGAACTCGCTGGCGTCCGGAAGCACTGGCAGGAGCGCACGCTCGGCGAGCGCGCCGTGGCCGATCTCACGACGGCCGGGGCCGCGCATGAACTTGGCCTCGCCGACCGAGTACGGCGGCATGTTGTAGTGGTGCATGTAGCGCTTCTCGGTCTCCGGAGAGATCGTATCCATGCGCTGCACGTTGCTGGACGGGCCGAGCGTGGCGATCGAGAGTGCCTGCGTCTGGCCACGCGTGAAGAGCCCGGAGCCGTGGGTACGCGGCAGGATGCCGACCTCCACGCTGATCGGACGAATCGTCGTCGTATCACGACCGTCGATGCGCACATTCTCACTCAGCACGAGTTCACGAACGGTTGCCTTGGTCACGGCATCCATGAGGGGAGAGGCGATGCCATGGCGTCGCCGGATGTCCTCGAGCCGATCACCCTGCTCGCTGCGGTTGTAGTTCTCGCGAGCGCCACGAACCTCGTCGGAGATGTCCTGGCGCAGCGCATCGAGGCGCTCAGCCAGCCCGTTCGTGAAGTGAAGGAACAGTTCGGCGGCCGCCTCGGCATCGGGCATGGCGCGGTGCGCGGTGGCATGGTCGCGGCCGAACACGAAGCGAACGAGGTCGGCCAGCTTGTAGGCACCGGCATCGGGATACAGCTGATAGGCGAGTTCCAGGGTATCGAACACGGCGGAAGGCTGCCACTTACGATCGTTCGGCAGGTGGCGGAGCAGGAACGGCACATCGAACGCAGCGTTGTGGGCCACGATCGGGGTCTCCCCCACCCAATCGGTGAAGTTGCCGAGGACGTCGGACGCTGTTGGAGCATTGGCGACGTCATCGGTCTTGATGCCGTGCACCTGGTGCCCGACGATCGGACGCCCGGGGTTGACCAAAGACTCGAAGCGGTCGACGATCTGGCCGTCTCGCAGGCGCAACGCCGCAACATCCACGATGAACCCGGCCTCGGGCTTCATGGCGGTCGTCTCGAGGTCGAAGACCACGAATTCGTTGCGGCTCTCCGACAGCATCTTCCCAAGGCTGATGACCGATGCGGCCTTTGGGCCGATGAAGGGAACCTTCTTCGGTGTACCGGCGCTGGCGACCATCTTCTCCTGGAGGTCGATCGACTTCTGGAGCTCGCTGTGACCATAAGCGATGGCATCGGCCATGACCGATTCCGGCAGGATCTTGGCGCCTGCCTCGACCATCATCACCGCTTCGCGCGTACCGGCGACGACCAGATCGAGCTCGCTCTCGGCAAGCTCGCTGTTGGTCGGATTGGTGACGAACTCGCCGCCGATCCGCCCTACGCGAACCGCACCAACCGGTCCCTCGAACGGGATATGGCTGATGCTGAGTGCCGCCGACGCGCCGTTCAGCGCGAGGATGTCAGGATCGTTCTCCTGGTCGGTCGACAGCACCGTCAGCACGACCTGGACGTCGTTGTAGTACCCCTTCGGGAAGAGGGGGCGCAGGGGTCGGTCGGTCAGGCGCATCGCCAGAATGGCCGCCTCTGACGGGCGCGACTCGCGCTTGATGAAGCCGCCGGGAATCTTGCCCGCGGCGTACATCCGCTCCTCGTAATCGACGGTGAGCGGGAAGAAGTCCGCCCCCTCGCGGGGCTGCTTGGCGGCGACGGCGGTCGCGAGGACCACCGTGTCGCCGTAACGAACGATGACGGCGCCGTCGGCCTGCTCGGCCAGCTTGCCGGCCTCCAGGCTGAAGCTCTTACCGCCGATTTCGGCCTCGTGTTTAATTGACACTGATTCCTCCAGGATTCTTTCTCGAACATCCGGCGCTGGATCTGCGTGGCGCGCTCACGATCCGAGCGCAGGCGTCAGGCAGGGGCGGATGCCCATTTGTGTGAGATATGCGAGACCCCGGGGCCTGTCCGGGCTCAGGGTCAATCGCAAACGTTCTCTAGCGGCCCAATCTAGCGGCCCAATCTATCGACGCAATCTATCGACGCAGCCCCAGGCTACCGATGACGGCGCGGTACCGATCCACGTCATTGCGGACCAGGTACGCAAGCAGCCGACGTCGCTGCCCGACAAGCTTCAGCAGCCCGCGGCGCGAGTGGTTGTCTTTCGGGAAGCTGCGCAGATGCTCCGTCAGCGACTTGATCCGCTCGGTGAGAAGCGCAATCTGCACCTCGGGTGATCCGGTATCGCCCTCGTGCGTGGCGTATTCGTCGACGATTGCGCTTTTCGCGTCCTTGGCGAGCGGCACGTATTCCTCCACATTCATTTCCGTAACGCTCCGGAGTTTACCAGAGGACCCTCTCGGCCGCCATCCGAGCGTGGGTCGCTGGGTGGTCACAGGGACCTCGGTGGGGCTGCGCGCCAGTCGCCGACCGCCGTCTGGGTCAAAACGTCACACGGCGGGCTGGCGGCGCTGCGCTTGTCTGCTGCAACGGTCACAGATGAGCGTGAGGTGCACGCCGGCGTGCCACTCGTGCGCGCCGGTGTTCACTGCAGGGGACAAATCGCGCGCAGCATCAACCTTGCGTGAAAATCGGCCGATAAAGTGGACACCGTGCCGGCTGCAGTGGCCGTGTCCAGATGACCGAGTTCGTTGACAGTCGCCGATCGCTCTTTCAGGGATGCAGGCGTCGACGCGCGTCGGCCTCGTCCAATTGCATCTGCGCCACCAGTGAATCCACGCTCTTGAATCGACGCTCCTCGCGGAGACGAGCGTGGAGCTCCAGTTCCAGCGTAGCGTCGTACAGGTTGCCATCCCAATCGAGGAGGTACGCCTCCACCAGCACGCGGCCGTCATCGTGAAACGTTGGGCGGACGCCGACGCTCACCAGCGCGGGATGATCGGGCCCTACATTGCGATGCGGCACGTGCACCCGCCCGAGATAGATCCCGAGCGCGGGAAGCGCTGCCGAGTAGTTGAACGCGAGATTTGCCGTCGGGAAACCAAGCTCGCGGCCACGTTCGTCGCCGTGCACCACCCTTCCGCGCAGGAATGGAGCCGACCCGAGCAGGCTCGCTGCCAATTCAGTCTCGCCATCGCGAAGCGCATCTCGAATGCGGGACGATGAAACCACTCTCCCGTCGACAATGAGCGGCTCAACGGCGATGCAGTCCCATCCACTCACGGCGCCAAGCTCAGAAATACGGGCCAGGGTTCCGGCCCGGGCCCGTCCGAATGCGCTGTCGGACGTCATCGTGATGGCGCGGAGTTCTATCGCCGGGGCCAGAGCCGCGAGGAACGCCTCCGGCTCCATGCTGCGCAACGCGCCGTCAAACCGGATCTCGAGAGCGTGGTCCACCCCGGCCATTTGCAGGCGCTCCAGCGTGACCTCTGGCGGCAGCAGCCGCTCGACTCGGGTGTCGGGGCGAATGACCTCGTCGGGATGCGGGCTGAACACGAGCGCCACGCTCGCGACGCCGCGTTGGTGCGCCTCACGCATCGTGGCTTCGATCACGTGCCTGTGCCCGAGATGCACGCCGTCGAACACGCCGAGCGTGATCACCGCTGGCCCGATGCGCGGAAGCTCACCGAGTCCGCGGGACGTCAATCGACCGCCTCTGCAGGCAGAACCTTATCCGGTTGCAGCATGTTGGCCCGAACCGAGCCAATGCCGATCAGCACACGATCCTCGAACACTGCCGCCCGGCCATCCACCACGGCATCAGCCAAGAGTCGCGCGGATCCGTTACGGAACGCCAGCGCCGCATCACGATCGAGCGTCACGCGCGGCAACGGCAGGAGGTCGCCCACCGACAGGATCGCGTCCCCAAGACGGCCGTCGGCGGCGAGGGCCTCCAGCCGCTCGGGCGTGACGGCGGTGTCGACACCCAGGCCGGCTGCCTCGGTCCGGCGCAGTGCGCGCAGATATGCCCCGCAGCCCAGCCGATCGCCAAGGTCGCGAGCAATCGAGCGGACGTAGGTGCCGGCACCGCATCGCAGGTCCACGCCGACGTCAAGCCATCCGGAACCCGGGTGAATCGACTGCAACACGAGCGCGTGAATCGTGACGCTGCGCGCCGGCAGGTCCATCGGCTCGCCCGCGCGGGCGGCGCGATGCGCGATCCGCCCACCCTGCTTCCGAGCACTGAATGCGGGGGGGCGCTGATCGATGACCCCGACAAATGCCTCGAGCGCGACGCGGACGGCATCCTCGTCCGGAAGCTCGGCGTCGCTGGCGACGATCGGCCCTTCCGCGTCGTCGGTGGCGCTGCGGGCACCCAGCCGGATGACCGCGTCATATCCCTTGCGGCCGCCGGTGAGTTCCTCGCTGAAGCGCGTTGCCGCACCCACCAGGATCGGAAGCACGCCTGACGCGAGCGGATCGAGCGTGCCCGCGTGCCCGATACGGCGCGTGCCCGTCAGTCGTCGCAGGAGTCCGACCATGTCGTGACTGGTGGGTCCGACCGGCTTGTCGAGGTTAACGACCCCGAGCATCGGCTCGATCGAGCTCGCGCTCGCATTCGTCGAGCACGCGCCGCATGGCCTCCGCCAGTGGCGCCTCCACGGAGCAGCCGGATGCGCGAACGTGTCCCCCGCCCCCGAAAGCCGAAGTGATCGCCACCGCATCAGCTCGTGCCAGCGTGCGAACGCTGGCACGGGTGTGAGACGCATCGGCTTCCTTGAACAGGACTGTGATCTCGCCGTTCCTGGTGGACGCGAGCAGATCAACGAACCCCTCGGTCGCGGTCGGGTCGCTCCCGGTCTCGGTCAGCATGGCCAGCGTCTGCGCCGCATGCACGATGCGACCATCGCGCCGCTGACCGATGCCGTTGAGCATCCGGCCCCACAGCGCCATGGTGCTGAAGGGCTTGTCGGCATAGATGGCGCGGTGCAGCGTCGAAAGCGGCGCTCCGGCTGCGACGAGATCGGCCATCACGCGCAACGTCCGCGGCGTCGCGTTCGGGTGTGAAAAGGTGTGCGTGTCCTGGATGATGCCAGCCGCGAGCACCGTGGCGATGTCCCTGTCGATCTCCACGCCGAGTTCCGGGATGAGGATGGCCATCATCTCGCACGTCGCGGCCGCCTCCGCATCGACGAACGCGGCGCTCACGCCGCTGCCGTCGTTGGACACGTGATGATCGATGTTGACGATCCGCGCCCGTGCAAGCCACGGCCCGCAGTCGCGCGCCACCGAGCCGGTTCGGGAGAGCGGTCCGTCGAGCACGACCGCCACATCCGGCTCCAGCATTGGGCTTCGTCGAACGTCGCTGACGCCCGGCAGGGTCGCCAGAAATGGTGGGACGCCGTCGGCGGCAACGACCTCCGCCTGCTTGCCCAGCTTCTCCGCCACGAAACGCAAGGCGAGCGCCGCCCCCAACGTATCGGCGTCGGGGTTCTCGTGGCAGATCGCCGTGATGCGATCAGCGCCACGAATCGCGTCGAGCACCGCCTCACGACTCATCTGGACGCTCCTCTTCGAGTTCGCGCAGCAGTCGCAGCACGCGATCGCCGGCCTCGATCGAATTGTCGTGATGGATTACCAACTGTGGAATGTGACGCACCGTGAGGCGTGCCCCGAGCTGCCGGCGCAGCCAGGGAGCCGCATCGGTCAATGCACCCATGGCGGTTTTCTGCTCTTCGGGGGTCCCGAGCACGCTGACCCAGACCTTCGCCGAACCGAGGTCGCGTGCCGTCTCGACGCGCGTGATGGTTGCGAACCCCACGCGGGGGTCCTTCATTTCGCGCTGGAGCAGACTCATCAGCTCCTGTCGGATCTGGCTGTCAAGCCGATCGGTCCGCTGGCTCATCGCTGTGCGCCTATACCTGCTCGGCCACCATCTGGTAGCACTCGATGACGTCACCCTCGATGATGTCATCGGCGTCGAGGCCGATGCCGCACTCGAAGCCGGTGGCAACCTCCCGCACGTCATCCTTGAATCGCTTGAGCGACGTGATGCGCGTATCGGTCAGCAGCTCGCTGCCGCGGAAGAGCCGTACCTGTGCCCCGCGCACGATCCGTCCATCGGTCACGTAGGAACCGGCGATATTCCCGGCCTTCCCCGCCAGGATGACCATCCGAACCTCCGCGTGACCCTCGACCTGTTCGATCATCTTCGGTGTCAGCAGACCCTTCAGCGCCTGGCCGATGTCATCGGTCAGCTTGTAGATGACGTCGTACAGCCGAACGTCCACGCCGGTCGCCTCGATCGAACGGAGTGCGCCCGGATCCGGCTTCGTGTTGAAGCCGATGACGACCGCGTCCGACGCGGACGCGAGGTTGATGTCGCTCTCGTTGATGTCTCCGGCGCCCTCGCGCAGGATGTTGATCCGCACCTCGTCGGTGTTGAGGCGCTCGACTGAATGGCGGATTGCGCCGAGGGAGCCCTGGACATCGGTCTTGAGCACGACGCGGAGTTCGGCGACCTCGCTGTCCTTGATCTGGGCGCTGATCTCCTCGAGCGTGCTGACCGTCTTGCCCTCACCACCGCTCGCAGCGATCTCGGCCATCTCGGCGGAGCCGCGCGCCGCCTTCTCGTCAGCAACGACGCGCAGGATGTCTCCCGCCTCGGGAAGACCGGTAAGGCCGATGATCTCGACTGCCGTCGCCGGCTCGGCCGTTTTCACGCGCTTGCCGGCGGCATTGTTCAGAGCGCGGACACGGCCGTGCGTCCGGCCGACGGCCACGACATCGCCGATCTTGAGCGTTCCGGTCTGCACGAGCACCGTCGCCACGTTGCCGCGACCCTTGTCGACCTTCGACTCGACGATCGTGCCGATCGCCGGGCGGTCTGGATTCGCCTTGAGGTCCTGGAGGTCCGCCACGAGCAGCACCATCTCCATGAGGTCGTCGATCCCCGTCCGCTGCTTGGCGCTGACGGCCACCGCGATCACGTCGCCGCCGTACTCCTCGATGAGCACCTTATTGTCGGCCAGCTCCTGCTTCACGCGGTCGGGCTGCGCGTCTGGCTTGTCGACCTTGTTGATCGCCACGATCATCGGCACTCGCGCGGCGCGGACGTGGTCAATGGCCTCCTTGGTCTGCGGCATCACGCCGTCGTCCGCAGCCACCACGATGATCGCAATGTCGGTGACCTGCGCGCCGCGGGCGCGCATGGCGGTGAAGGCCTCGTGGCCGGGCGTGTCGAGGAAGACGATGCGCTTGTCGTTATGCACCACCTCGCTGGCGCCGATGTGCTGCGTGATCCCGCCGCTCTCACCCGAGGCCACCTTTGTCTCGCGGATGGCGTCGAGCAGGCTGGTCTTGCCGTGATCGACGTGGCCCATGACCGTGACGATCGGCGCGCGGGTCACCAGCTTCGCGACGTCATCTTCGGTCCAGAGGGTCGGCTTCCCATCGCCATCCTCGCTGCTGCCAGGCTTGACGAGCTCCTGGTCAGCCGCGGCTTCCGCCGCCGCCCGTTGGGCCCCTCCGGCCTCTGCCGTCTCGAAGCCGAGCTCGCTCGCCACGAGCGAGGCCGTGTCGAAATCGATCGATTGATTGACGGTGGCAAAGATGCCGTTGCGAATCAGCACGTTGATGATTTCCGCATGGCTGACCGTAAGGATCTCCGCGAAGTCCTTGATGACGACGGGATTCGGCAGCTCGACCGGGCCCGTGGGGCGCGCAGCGGCTGCAGCCGCCTCCGCGACGGCAGCTGCAGCGCCAGCGCTGCGCTTGCGTTGTGGCCGCGGTCCGCGTCGCGGTCGGTATCTACGTGGCGGCATCGTTCACCTCGATCTCAAGCGTTCCCGGCGCGAACTCGACACCGAGCGCTCGCCTCACGGCCGCCGCAGCCCGTTCGGGGTCGCGGCACGCCGGTTCATGACAGATATACGTTCCGCGACCCGGCAGTCTGCCGGTGTCGTCGCGGTGGACAGACCCATCTCCGGTGCGGACCAGCCGGTCCATCTCGCGCTTTGGGCGCGCGACGCGGCAGGCCGCACAGGTACGGGTCGGTATGTGATCAGGTCGTCGCTTCGGCATCCACCGGCGCCTCCACGACCGGTTCGCCCTCGCCACCGGCGGCCGCGGTTGCGACTCCGGCGTCGGAGCGGATGTCGATGCGCCACCCGGTGAGCTTCGCTGCGAGACGAGCGTTCTGGCCCTCCTTGCCGATTGCCAGGCTCAGCTGTCGCTCCGGCACGATAACGTTCGCGATCTTGTGCTCCTCATCGATCCGGACGCTGAGCACCTCCGCCGGCGACAGCGCCTCGGCGACGAAGCGACCAGGGTCCTCGTCCCACAGGACGATGTCGACCTTCTCGCCGTTGAGTTCTGTGACAATCGATTGAATACGCGCCCCGCGCTGGCCGACGGCGGCCCCCTTGGCATCCACGCCCTGCTGACGACTCTCGACGGCCACCTTGGAGCGGCTGCCGGCCTCGCGGGCGATGCCACGGATGACAACGGTGCCGTTGTAGATCTCGGGAATCTCCATCTCCATCAGGCGCCGCAGGAAGCCACGATGCGTTCGACTGGCCACGATGACCGGCCCTCGCGTGGTGCGACGCACTTCCATGACGTACACCTTGAGGTGCTGGCCGATGCGGTACGCCTCGCTTGGCAGTTGCTCAGTGACCGCGAGGACCGCTTCGACGTCCTTGCCCATGTCGAGCACGACCGCCGAATCGGTGGTGCGCTGCACCGTGCCGGTCATGATCTCGCCCTCGCGCGCCGCGTACTGCTGGAAGACGACGTCACGCTGGGCCTCGCGCAACCGCTGCCGGTATACCTGGCCGGCCGTCTGAGCCGCGATGCGACCAAGCTGTGCCTGCGTCACATTCTCAGGGATGCGAACCTTCGCGCCGACGCCCGTCGCCGGGTCGATCTTCTGCGCGTCGGCAACGAACATCTGGGCCTCGGGATCCTCGACCTCCTCGGTGGTGGCCATGACCTCGTACTCGCGCGCGACGCTGATCTCGCCCGTCTCCGGATTCACCGTGACGACCACGTTTTCGGGTGCATCGGCATTGCGCCGATACGCCGATTCGATGGCCTGCTCCAGGGTCCGGATCAGGATCTCCTGCGGCACACCCTTCTCGGCGTTCAGCTGGAGCAATGCTCCGATGAAGTCTCGATTCATGGCCGCTCCTCGGTCGCCCCATGGTCAGGGATGAGATTGTCGGAAGGCGAAAAAACAAGACGTGGGATGGCGAACCGACCCACGTCCTGGCACTCACTGGTTCAATATTCACGGTTCGCTGTTGGCCGGCGGAACCGAAACGGAGTATATCAGTCGAGCACCTTCGCCGCCAGCGCGGAGCCCGAGTCAGCCGCTGATGAGGCGCTGAATGTCCTGGATGCTGATCAGGATGACGAGCGCTATCAGGACCGCGAAACCCGTCAGGTAGATCATCGCTTCACGCTCGGCGGGCAGCTTCCGCCGCCGCACGGCCTCAACCACGACCACCGCGATGCGCCCACCATCGAGCGGCGGAAACGGCAGGACGTTCAGCACCGCAAGGTTGACCGAAAGAAGACCGATGAAGAACAGCTGGCTGACCAGCGGGGCTTCGAGCACCCGCCCCGTCTCCTGCGCGATGCCGATCGGCCCGCGCGCATCGGGCGCGTTCGGATTGAGTCCGATCAGGCCGCCGACGGCATCGGCCAGCCCGCCGGGAATGGCCACCGCGATGGTCCACGCCGTGCTGGTTCCGGTGGCCACCGCCTCGATAGGTCCATCGACCGAAGACGGCTCCTCGACGACGCGAGCCGGGTCGTACGCGAATCCGACCGGTCCGATCCCCTGAGCGCGCTCCTCATCGGTCACGACGCGTGGCACCAGATCGATCTCGAGCGCCTCACCGCCGCGCTCGACATCCAGGGTGACCGATGTTCCTCCACGCTCCGCGACGTACTCCGTCAATTCGGTCGAGCGCTCGAAGGTCTCTCCGTTCACGCCGACGATGACGTCGTCCACCTCGAGCTGGCCGTCGGCCGGGCTGCCCTCCTGGATTTCGGTCACGGTCAGCGGCCCCTGACCGACGACCAGCGGCAAACTGAAGGCCACGGCAAACAGGGCGGCAGCCAGCACGAAGTTCATGACCACACCGGCAAGCAGGACCATCAGCCGGATCCACACCGGCCGCCGGTTGAAGGCCCCTGCCATGGCGTGCTCGACCTCGTCATCAGTCATGCCCTGCTCACGCAGGCGTCGGACCTCGACATCACCATCTTCGCCGAGCATCTTGACGAAGCCGCCGAGCGGGATCCAGTTCAGGCTGTAGCGCGTCCCCCGCCAGGTCAGCGAGGCCACGCGGGGCGGAAACCCGATGCCGAATTCTTCGACCGTGATCCCGGCTCGCTTTGCGACCAAAAAATGACCGAGCTCATGGACGAGCACAAGAACGACGAGAATGCCGATAAAGGCGGCGACGGTACCGATGACGTCCATCAGGCAAGCTCGCCCGCGAGCGTGGTGCGAATGTCGGCATCGAGCGCCACGATCTCGTCGAGTGTCGGTTCCGCGGGAGCCCCCCACCGATCGACAGCCCGCTCGATCGTATCGGCGATCACCGGAAACGCGATCCGACCGTCCAGGAATGCGGCGACGGCAGCTTCGTCGGCGGCGTTCAGAATGGTCCCCCGATTGCCTCCAGCCTCGGCGGCTGCGCGCACGACGTCATACGCGGGGTAGGCGCCACGATCGAGCGCGGTAAATTCCAGGGTCCCCCACGACTCCGGCGACGACCGGCGAGTCGGCGACGGAAGGCGGTCGGGATACGTGACGGCGTACTGGATCGGCAGGCGCATGTCGGGGAGTCCGAGCTGGGCCTTGTAGGAACCGTCGGCGAACTCGACGAGCGAGTGCACGATGCTCTGAGGATGGATCACCGCATCGATTCTAGAGTACGGAAGACGGTAGAGCCATTTGGCCTCCATGACCTCGAACGCCTTGTTGACGAGGGTCGCCGAATCAATCGTGATCTTCGGGCCCATGCGCCAGGTCGGATGCGCCAGCGCTTCGGCCGCGGTCACGCCGGCGAGCGTCTGGGTGGCGCGGCCGCGAAACGGTCCCCCGCTGGCGGTGAGCACAAGCCGACGGACATCGCCAATTCGTTCGCCGACCAGGCATTGCCAGATCGCCGAGTGCTCGCTGTCGATCGGTCGCAGGCGATCGAGCGGATCCCCGCCCAGCGTATCGAGGATGCGTTCCACCAGGTGCCCGCCCGTGATGAGCGTCTCCTTATTGGCGAGCGCCACGCGCCGCCCCGATGAGAGGGCGGCCAGGACCGCGGGCAGAGCGGCCATGCCGGTCGTGGCGACCACCACGAGGCCAACGCCCTCGAGCGTCGCAAGCTCCTCCAGCCCTCCGCCCGCCGCGGCACCGTCACCGCCGTCGGCGGTCCATGCTCGCGCCCCGGGCCAGGCGGCCAGCTGCGATGCGAACGTGGCGCTGTGGCGACCCGCGGCCAATCCCCTGACCTCGAACCGATCGCGCAGGCCATCGAGCACCTCGAGCGTCTGGCGACCGATCGACCCGGTCGAGCCCAGGACGGCGACGCCGGTCATGCCAGACGTCCCGCCACCAGCAGGGCGAAGCCGGCCAGGACCGGCGCGGCGAACAGGAACGAGTCGATTCGATCGAGAATGCCACCGTGGCCCGGAACGAGGAATCCGGACTCCTTTCGACCGGCGGCGCGCTTGAGCATCGACTCGGCGAGGTCGCCGGCCTGCGCTGCGAGACCGACGAGGGGGCCGATGACGAGCGGATGCCACGCCTCGAGCCCGATCAGCGCCGCACCGATGCCGGCCCCCATCGTCGCCATGACCAAGCCGCCCGCCAATCCTTCGACCGTCTTCGACGGGCTGATGTGATCGACGAGCCGATGACGTCCGAGAAGCCGTCCGGTCAGGTAGGCACCGGTGTCGTACCCCCACACGACGAGGACGAGGGTGAGCGTCCATGCGACGCCGGACTCCATCCCGACGAGTCCCACCGGCGACATCCATGAGCCTCCCGGCGGGGCAAGATGCGCGACGAGCACGATCGACGGCAGGAGCAGCCCGACGTACGCCACGCCGAACGAGCTCATGGCCCACGTGACGAAACCGCTGCGCGGATCGGTCCGGGTGAAGGCTGCCAGAGCGAGCAGCAGCATTCCCGCGACCATGGTGGCTGCAACCAGGCCTGGCGGGTCGAGCGCCACGAGCAGGGTCGTCAACAGCCCGCCGACGCTCTCGTCGTTTGCCGTGACGAGCCCGGCGGCGGTCAGCAGCATGCCCACCCCAATGGTGAGCACCTGCGGTGGTTCGTATCCGGCGGCGTCGAGCAGCGCGACGAGCTCAACCAGCGCGAGGAATGCGGCCGCGCCGATGAGCAGCGAGAGCCACGGCTCCCCGAGCAGCACGATGGCGATGATGAGCGGGCCCAGGACGGCGGCGGTCAGTATCCGCGTGCGGAACATGGCGATCAGCTGCCGAATCGGCGCTCGCGGCGCTCGAAGTGCGTGACTGCCGTATCGAAGTCAACCGTATCGAAGTCCGGCCAGAACTTCTCGCAGAACACGAGCTCGGCGTAGGCCGCCTGCCACAGCAGGAAGTTGCTTGTGCGCTGATCGCCGCCCGTGCGGATGAGCAGATCCACGTCAGGTTGCCCGGCGGTGTAGAGGTGTTCGGCGAAGTGCGCCTCGTCGATCGCGGTCGGATCGGCGCGCGCGGCAACGAGTGCGCGCGCCGCGTCCACAATTTCAGCTCGGCCCGAATAGTTGAAGCAGATGTTGAGCGTGATCCGCGCGCCCTCGCGCGTGCGCTCCTCGGCCGCACGGATCGAGCGCTGCACGTCCGCGGGAGCTTCATGCAGACGGCCGATGACCTTGACCCGCACGCCCTCGCCAATAAGCTCATCGGTGTACTGGCGCACCGCGCCGTCGATGAGTCCGAACAGTCCGGCCACCTCGTCGGGGGGACGTGCCCAATTCTCCGTGCTGAAGGTATAGACGCTGAGCGTCTCGACGCCGAGATCTCGCGCTCGCCGCACGATGGGGCGAATCGCCTCGATCCCCTGGACGTGCCCGGCCAGAACGGGGAGGCCACGCTCTCGTGCCCAACGACGGTTGCCGTCGGCGATGATGGCGACGTGCCGGGGTCGGACCTCGTCCGGCACCGGTCAGACCTCCAGGATTTCGGCTTCCTTACGATCGGCACGCGCGTCGATCGCCTCGATGTGGTGATCGGTCAGCTTCTGAAGGCTCTCGAGCTCGCGATGCTCCTCGTCCTCGCCGAGCCCGCCGTCGCGGAGCTCCTTCTTGAGCTGGTCCGCAGCGTCGCGCCTGTGATTGCGGACCTCGACCCTCGCCTGCTCGGTTCGGCGCCGCACCTGCTTCACCATGTCGCGCCGGCGCTCCTCGGTCAGTGGCGGCACATTGAGGCGAACCACGGTGCCATCGACGTTCGGCATGATGCCGATATCGCTCTTGGTGATCGCCTTCTCGATCGCCGACAGAACCGATCGGTCCCATGGCTGGATGACGATCAGGTGCGCATCAGGCGTGCTGATCCCGGCCACCTGGTTGAGGGGCGTCTGCGTGCCGTAATAGTCGACCGTGATGCGTTCCACCAGCGCAGTCGATGCTCGGCCCGTCCGGATGCCCGCGAAGTCGCGCTCCATCGCCTCCATTGCGCGCTGCATCTTTGGTTCAATGGCGATCAGCGCTTCGTGCGTCATCGGGTTTCCTCTCCTGAGATCAAGGTGCCGATACGCTCGCCGCGGACCGCGCGGGCAATGTTGCCGGCGACGGTCATGTCGAACACGACGATCGGCATCTCGTTGTCCATGGCCAGGCTGACTGCGGTGGCGTCCAGCGCTTCCAATCGCTTGCTGAGCAGATCCGTGTAGCCGATCTGGCTGAACCGCCGGGCTTCCGGGTGCTTCTCTGGATCCGCATCGTACACCCCGTCCACGCGCGTTGCCTTCAGGATGACCTCCGCATGGATCTCCACCGCGCGCAGCGTGGCGGCGGTATCGGTCGTGAAATACGGGTTGCCGGTACCCGCCACCATCACGACCACCCGACCCTTCTCGAGGTGGCGTACCGCACGACGCCGTATGTACGGCTCCGCGATCTCGTTCATGGCGATGGCGCTCATGACTCGGGTGGGACAATCGGCCTGCTCGAGGGCGTCCTGCATCGCGAGCCCATTCATGGCCGTCGCGAGCATGCCCATGTAGTCGGCCGTCGACCGATCCATTCCCTCAGCGCTGGCTGCCAGCCCCCGGAAAATGTTGCCACCGCCGACCACGACGGCAATCTGAATGCCCTCGGACGCCGCCCCGGCAATCTGGCCCGCGATCTCGCGCGCAACCGACGGGTCGATCCCGTACTCGTGACCGCCCATCAACGCCTCGCCGGAAAGCTTGAGCAGCACCCGGCGGGGCGTCGTCGGGGCGGGCCGGGAGGCCGCATCGGACATCGGTCAGGCAGCCTCCTCGGCGTCAGTTTCAGCGGTCTCGCCGACGCCCATGCGAACGAAGCGAGCCACTCGAATGTTCTCACCGAGCAGGGCGATCTTTTCGGTGATGAGGTCGGCGATCTTCTTGTCGGTGTCGCGGTACGGCTGCTCCAGCAGGCAGACCGACTCGGCCCACTTGTTGAGCTTTCCCTCCACGATCATCGGGATCTTGTCGGCCGGCCGTCCCTCGCGCTCGGCGTCAATCGCGAAGAGCCGCTTCTGCTCCTCGAGGACTTCGGCCGGCACGTCGTCACGCGACACGAATTGCGGCGCCATGCCCGCGACCTGCATGGCGATGTCGCGCGCGAGCTGTTGGAAATCATCTGTTCGAGCGACGAAGTCCGTCTCGCAGTTGAGCTCAAGGAGAACGCCCAGGCGGGATCCATGGTGGATATAGCTCTGAATGATTCCCTCGCGCGCCGCTCGACCGGCCTTCTTGGCAGCCGTCGACAGGCCTTTCTCACGCAGCCAGGCGACGGCCGCGTCGAAATCGCCACCGGCGTTCTCCAGGGCGTGCTTGCAGTCCATGATCCCGGCTCCGGTCTGCTCACGCAGCCGCTTGACGTCCTCGGGCTTGATCATCGGCGTGGTTGTCATGATCCTCCTGCCGCCGCCTACGGGCGCGGTTCCTTGGCGTGTTCAGCGATGTTCCGCTCATGCTCCCGATCGGGATCATGGGGCGGCTCACCTTCCTCGAGGTGCAGTGCCCGACGGGCTCGTGCCTTGCGCTCCTCATCCTCATCATCTTCCGGCTCTGGCTCGAAGACCAGCGCTTCGCCGGTCGCCAGCGCCGCACTGTAGTCGGCCTCCGACGTGAGGGCCGTCTCATCGACCGGCGGCAGAGCCTCAGCCTGCTCGAACTCCTCGTCGAGCTTCGCCTGGCGTTCCTGCTGCGCCACGCTGGCCGCATCGGCCACCATGCCGCAGATGAGCTTGACCGATCGGATGGCATCATCATTCGCCGGGATCACCCAATCGATCTGATCCGGGTCGCAGTTGGTGTCGGTCATGGCCACGATTGGAATCTCGAGGCGACGCGCCTCGGCGACCGCGATCAGCTCGCGGTGCGGGTCGACGATGAAAATGGCCCCGGGCAGACGACGCATCTTGCGAATTCCACCCAGGACGGCGTCAAGCTTCTTGATCTCCTCGCCAAGCTTCGAGGCCTCCTTCTTCGTGAGCCGTTCGAACTCACCGGAGTCCCGTCGAGCCTCGAGGGCCTCGAGGCGCTGAATGCGTCGCTTGATCGTGGTGAAGTTCGTGAGCATGCCGCCGAGCCAGCGGGTGTTGACAAAGTGCTGGCCGGATCGCTGCGCTGCCTCGGCGAGCGCCTCCTGAGCCTGCTTCTTGGTGCCGACGAACAGGACACTGTCGCCGCGTCGAACGGTCTCTCGTACGAAGTCGAGGGCCTGGTCCAGGAGCGAGACCGTCTGCGCCAGGTCGATGATGTGAATTCCGTTCCGCTCGGCAAAGATGTACTCGCGCATCTTCGGATTCCAGCGGCGGGTCTGATGCCCAAAGTGGACGCCCGCCTCGAGCAGCTGCTTCATGCTGGTGGCAGCCAAAGTTAACCTCCGGTTGTTCCTCCGCCCGGTATCGGCTCCCGGGTCGACCACTCGCGACTGTGCGAGGGCACCGACGACCAGCAGGATCCACCGAGCGTGTGTGATGGGTTCGCTCGCACGATTGCACGAGCACGCTCGATTGTAGCAGACCTCCCGTGCGTGCCCCGAATCCAGGGCCGCCAACCACACCAGACGGTACGGAAGTACCCCGCTCGTACCCTCTCGTACCTTTGACCGCCCTCTCGTGGCTCCTAGCATCGGCCGCCTGAGTCACACCGCACCAAACCGGAGGAATGAATCCTTGCAGCGCCCCAGGTTGTTCGCCACCCTCTGCGCTCTGGCAGCCACGGTGGTCGCCGTACCCGTCCTCGCGACCGTGGCACTGGCCGCCGATCCCATCGTGACCGTACGATCCGGCGACACCCTGACGGCCATCTCGAAGCGACACAACGTGCCTGTCGAGCGGCTGGTCGAGCTCAACCGCGTCGCTGATCCGAATCGAATTCGGATCGGCCAGCGCCTGCGACTGGAACCCGAGGCATCGGCTCCGGTGGCGCGCGCGTCAGCTCCGGCCGCGCAGCCTTCGCGAACTCACACGGTTGGCCGCGGGGAGAACCTCACGACCATCGCGCGCCATTACGGCGTCACGGTCGCCTCCATCGCAGCCGCCAACTCAATCGCCAACCCGAGCAGAATTTACGGCGGACAGCGCATCACGATTCCCGGGCCGGCGGCCCCGGCAGCGGCAGCGCCCACCACACAAGTCGCGCACACGGCGCCAGTCGGCGATCGCGTTCACACGGTGCGGCGCGGGGAGAACCTGACGACCATCGCTCGCGAGTACGGCATCACCGTGTCGGCCATCGTACGTGCCAACGCCATCACCAACCCGAGCCGCATCTTTGGCGGACAGCGCCTCACGATTCCCGGCGGTACGGCCCCGGCTTCAGCTCCGACCGCGAGCCAACGTATCCCCGGGTCAATGGCGGAACTCGTCGCGCAGCGCGATGGCGTCCGGCGCATCATCGTGGCCGAGGCTGAGCGCTTCGGTGTCCCGGCCGCCTTTGCCCTGGCCGTCGCCTGGCAGGAATCGGGATGGCAGCAGGGCGTCATCAGCAACGCGGGTGCAGTGGGCGTCATGCAGCTCATGCCCGCAAGCGGCGAGTGGGTTGGCGAAGTCATGCTCCGAACCCACGTCAACATCCACGACACCAAACACAACATCCGAGCCGGTGTGCGCCTGCTCGCGCACTACCTCGACCGCTACGGCGGAGATCGTGATCGGGTGCTGGCCGCCTACTACCAGGGTCAGACGGCGGTGGATCGGCACGGGATCTACGCGGTCAGCCGTCCGTACATCGCGTCGATCAAGGCGCTCACCCGTATCTTCGGCGGCTGAACAGCCCGATCACTCCCCGCCAATTCCCGGCAACCGTCGCAGCCGCCAGCGCCCCGAACCTGATCCGGGTTCCGGCTCCAATGTCACCAGGTCGATGCGCAGGCCAGCATGCCGGCCTCCGTACCCCGCCGCGAATGCCGCGAGCGTCCGTTTCATGCGCACGAGCCGCCGCGCATCGACGCTGAACGCCGCAGATCCCGTCCGCGCCGAGTGGCGCGCTCGTACTTCGACCGCCACCAGGATGACATCGGGGTCGAGCGCGATCAGATCAACCTCTCCTCCGACGCTGGAGCGCTGGCGGCGCGCCAGGATGTGCCAGCCACTTCCCTCGAGCCAGGCCGCCACCGCCGCCTCCGCGCGGCGGCCAAGATCGTGTCGCGGGTCGCCCATCGGTCAATCCTCGTGGGAGGCGAGATCAGTTCGGGTCGATCGCGTCCTCATCGATGACGTCGACGTCCAGGTCGAGTCGAAGCTGGGTGCCGGCCAGGAGGAGGCGAACTGGCGCAAATGAGCGACGGTGCCAGGCGCACGGCCCATCGGTGTTGAGCGCGTCGACGTGCCGGCGCGTTCCATAGCCCTTGTTGCACGCGAATCCGTAGGCAGGATAGCGGCGATCGAACTCGTCGCAGATTCGGTCGCGCGTGACCTTCGCCACGATGCTGGCGGCGGCAATGGAAGCACTGATCGCGTCCCCGCCAATCAGCGGGCGCTGGGGCAGCGCGATTTCACGCAAGCTGAGCGCATCGATGAGCAGGTGATCGGGTTGCTCGGGAAGGCGCTCGAGTGCCTGGCGCATGGCCAGTTTGGTGGCCTGCAGGATGTTGATCCGATCAATCACATCGACCTCCACGCACCCGACACCGACGCCGACGGCTCGATCGAGAATCAGCTCGTAGAGATCCTCGCGACGGGCGCGCGGCAGCATCTTCGAATCGCGAATTCCCTTGATCCGATGACGCTCAGGAAGCACCACCGCGGCCGCGACGACGGGGCCCGCGAGACAGCCCCGTCCGACCTCGTCGATGCCGGCAACGCAGCGGAATCCGGACAGCTGCAGCTCACGCTCATGGCGCATGTGGGCGTCGCGGACTCGGGTTTTGCGCCGCCTCGAGGCCAGGCCCGCTCCCGACGCGGACCGGATCACCGGGTCAGTTGGTGCGCCGCTCGCGGAGCGTGGCGGCCTTGCCGACCCGGTCGCGCAGGAAGTAGAGCTGGGCTCGCCGAGCAACACCGTGTCGGACCACCTCGATCTTCTCGATGCGCGGTGCGTGCACCATGAAGGTGCGCTCCACGCCGACGCCGCTGGCGATCCGCCGCACGGTGATTGCCTGGTTGAGGCCGCCGCCACGCATGCGCATCACGGTGCCTTCGAAGATCTGGATCCGCTCGCGGGTACCCTCGACCACCTTCACCGCAACGCGGACCGTGTCCCCCGATGCGATCTCGGGAACATCGGTGCGGAGCTGCTCGCGCTCGAGCTCCTTGATGGCGTTCATGGTAGGGGTGACCTCGTTATCGCCGGCTTACCAGCGGCTCATTGGATGCGACATGCGAACGCGACCGCGCTATGCGGCCGCGACGTGGGCGAGTATAGCAGCGCTCCACGGAGAGGGGCAATCGTCGGTCAGGCGTCACGGGTCATCTCTTCAAGCGCCGCACGATCCGCGTCGGTCAGTACCACGGCATCCAGGAGGTCGGGACGCCGATCATGGGTGCGGCGCAGGGCCTCGCGACGTCGCCACGCGTCGACCTCACCGTGATGTCCGGAAAGGAGCACCGGCGGCACGCGCATGCCGCGAAATTCCTCCGGACGCGTGTACTGCGGATGCTCGAGCAGTCCGGCGGCGAACGAATCGCCCTCGTGGGATGCCTCGGCGATCACGCCGGGCACGAAGCGCGCAACGGCATCGATGAGAACGAGTGCCGGGAGCTCTCCGCCGGTCACGACATAGTCGCCGATGCTGACCTCGCGATCCACGAGCGTACGGATACGCTCATCGATCCCCTCGTAGCGGCCGCACACCAACGCAAGGTGCGGCAGCTTCGAG
This sequence comes from Candidatus Limnocylindria bacterium, assembly GCA_038255505.1. GTDB lineage: Bacteria > Chloroflexota > Limnocylindria > QHBO01 > QHBO01 > JACDBZ01. Next base: position 6,237 of record JBBSLF010000006.1, on the reverse strand, counting down.
AGTTCTCGCGCCAGCGCATCGGTCAAGCGCTCGCCGGCCGGGTCGAGCAGGATGACGTGGGCCCCGGCAGCGCGCAGCGGCTCGACGGCGGCGAAGAGCGGCTCGGGGCGCATGACCATGCCCGCTCCCCCGCCGTACGGATAGTCGTCCACGGACCGATGCCGGCCCAACCCATGGTCACGAAGCTCGTGGATGCCGAGCGAGATGAGACCCGCTTCCACCGCGCGGCCGATGATCGAAGTGCGCAAAGGGACCTCGATCATCTCCGGGAACAGCGTCACGACGTCGAACCGCACCGGTCAGCGAACCTCCTCGGACTCATCGGGCGCCACGGTCATCCGCCCGCCCGCCAGATCCACATTCATGACCACGCTGCGCAGCGCCGGAATGAGTCGCTCGCCATCCGGCCCGACGACGCGGTACACCTCGTTCGCGCCGGCGCGGAAGATCTCGACCAGCTCGCCGAGCTCCGTCCCATCTGACGTCTCGACACGCAATCCGATGAGATCCGCCCAGTACCACGCGTCGTCCGGGAGCGAGCGCGCGGCAACTTCCAGGTAGCGACCCGCGAGCTCCTCAGCCGCCTCGCGCGAGATCACTCCCTCGAAGTGCAGCACCGTGCTGCGGCCTCCCGACTCGACGCGTGAGATGCGCAGCGGATCGGGGGCGTCCTCAGGCCACAGTTCCGTGCCGGGCGTGAGGCGCTCCGGCCAGTCGGTCAGCAGCTCGACCCGCACACCACCTTTAAGGCCCTTCGCTCCGAGGACCCGGACGACAACGAGGCGCCGACTACTCGGCGTCGGAGACGATCTCGAGCTCGACGTGGCGTCCATCCCGGGTCGCCATCACGCGGAGCAGGCTGCGAATGGCGTTGGCAATTCGTCCGTCCCTGCCGATCACTCGACCCATGTCCTCGGAGTCGACGCCGAGGGTCAGGACCGTCTCATCGGCGTCGTCGTCGACTTCGATCCAGACCGCATCGGGCTTGTCGACCAGCGACTTGGCGACGTACTCCAGGAATTCCTTCACGAGTCAGCCGCGCTGTTGCTCGTATCAGCGCCCTTGTCGGCCGCAGGCGCGGCGGCCTTCGGCTTCGTGGCACGGGCTCGCTTCGGCTTCTCCGGCTCGCCGGCGGCGCTGGCGGCGGCGGGGCTGGCGGCGGCGCTGGCGGCCTTCTCGGCCTGGCGCATGAGCTTGACGACCGTGTCGGACGGCTGCGCGCCCTTGCCGATCCAGTCGTTGATGCGCTCCGTCTCGAGCTGGACGGTGGCTGGATCTGTCAGCGGGTTGTAGAACCCGAGGAACTCGAGGGGGCGGCCGTCACGGGCGCGGCGTTTGTCGATGGCGACAACGCGATAGGCGGGCCGCTTCGTGGCCCCCACGCGCGTCAACCGAATGCGAACTGACAAGTGGGTCGTACCTCAGTGTGATTTCTTGATTGGATCATTGGGCGCTGGGTTCATTGATGGTCAGCACCATGTGGATTTCGATCTGATCTTCACGAGACGGAGCAGTCAGCCCGAACGTCCCGATCTGGGACAGGATATCGCGCGTGTCATCAGGGAGCGCGAGGCCTGCCCCGAGGAGCTCGATCAGGGCACCCACATCAGCGAAGGCTTCGTTGCCTGCTCGCGTGCCTGCCACCTCGAATGTGCGCGCATATGCAGCGTTGGCGGCGAGCGTCTGGCCACTGGAATGGGCTTCAACGGCAGCCATCACGTCATCGGCGCCGAACCCCATGATGATGATCTCGTCAACGACGGTGTATGCAACGTCACCGACATCGGGAAGCGTGACGACGGTGACGTCTGCGCCGTCAACCTCGAAGGGCTCGACGGTCGCGCCAACCGCGCCGAGGCGCTCGATGACTCGGTCGAGAGCGATCTCCGCCGCAGCGGGGTCTTCAGGACGCAGCATGAGCTGCCCCGTCGGCAGACCGTCCTCGATGCCGGAGAACGCGATCGCGACCTCCCGGTCGAGCAGGGGCAGGATGTCGGCGTCGAGATCGATTCCCAGGCCAAAGGCCGCGAGGGCGCGGAACGTGTCGAGGGTTCCCGCCAGCTCCTCTCCCTCGGGGGTCGATCCCAGCGCGCCCTCCGCATCCTCGAGCGTCTGGCGCAGACCGAAGATGACGACCTCGGCCAGCGTGTGATCCGGCATCCAGTCGGGAAGGCTGCTCGGCGCGCTCCCCAGGGCGAATCCAGCGCGAGCCGATGCGGCGGCCTCAGCCATGTCGAACGGAGCAGTCCCGGACAGACGGAGCCCATCGCGCTCAGCCACGAGAACCGCGCCGGCGGTGCTGACCCCGGACAGCTGGTCGCCGATGTCGGCGGCGCCAGCGATCGCGGCAAGGTCGACAAACACGCTGACGAGGTGATCTGCGGGTAACTCAGCGACGGTGGACTGGAATTCCGCCCGATCCGCGAGCGATTCCTCGCCGTTGAAGGTATCCACCACCCTCATGACGTCGTCGATAACCCGACCGATGACCAGCACATCGTCCACGAACGCGTAGGCCGTCTCGGTCGACGTCGCGATCTCGATGCCGCGGTACGTCTCAGCGCTGAATTCGGCGCCATCATCGGCCACCAGTGCGGCGACGGAGGCCTCGGCCGCCTGGCGGTCCTTGACCTGTGCGAAAACGATCATGCTGGGCTCGGTGAGCGCGTCACCGCTCGAGCCCGCCGCGACGGCGATCTGCGTGCCGAGCCACGGCTTGATCTGACCGCGGTAGTCGAGGCCACTCGCGGACAGCAGGTTCTGGACGACCTGATCAACCTTTTCGTCGAGCGTCGCGTCATCGGCAAACCCCGGCAGGCGACCAATGAGTTCCGACACATTCATCTGCTGCGACGTCGAGGGCTGGAGGTAGACGTTCACGTACACCGCGGTGTCGGCTGGAGTGAGCCGCGACGCTCGATCAGTCACCGACGAGAAGAGGAGCAGATAGCCCGCAACGAAGGCGGCTCCGGTGAGCCCTATCAGGGTGACGAGTGCGATAACGAACCGATGCATTGGCTAGCGCCCCAGCAGAGCGCCGAGCCCGCCCCCCAAGCGCGGCAGCTTGCCGCCGCTGAACATCTTCATGAGCTTCTGCATCTCCACGAACTGCTTCAGCAGCCGATTGACATCGGCCGTTGCGGTTCCGCTTCCAAGTGCGATGCGTCGACGACGCGAGGCCTTGATGATGTCCGGCCGCCGACGTTCCTCGGGCGTCATGGAATCGATGATCGCCTCGATCCGCTTCATCTGACCCGAGTCGACCGCCTCCTGGGCAGCGCCGGCCATCTGGCTCGCTCCGGGAATCATGCCCATCAGCTGGCCGATCGGCCCCATCTTCTTGATCTGGGTGAGCTGACTCCGGAAGTCCTCGAGCGTGAAGCGATTCTCCATCATCCGCTGCGCGGTCTTCTCGGCCTCTTCGGAGTCAACGTTCTCCTGCACGCGCTCGACGAAGCTGAGGATGTCACCCATGCCCAGGATGCGCTGCGCAAGCCGATCAGGATGGAACGGCTCGAGACCATCCGTCCGTTCCCCCGTGCCGAGGAAGGCCACCGGCAGGCCGGTCGCGGATCGAATGCTGAGTGCGGCTCCGCCACGCGCATCGCCATCCATCTTGGTCAGGACGAGTCCGGTCACCGGCAGGCGCGCATGGAAGGCTTCGGCAACGCGGACCGACTCCTGCCCGGTCATGGCGTCCACGACCAGCAGGGTCTCGGATGGCGTGAGCACGCCGGCGATGCGCACGAGCTCGTCCATCATCGCCTCGTCCACGTGGAGCCGGCCGGCGGTGTCGAGGATCATGACGTCCCGGCCCCCCTGGCGCGCCGCCTCGAGTCCGGAGCGCGCGATCTCGAGCGCCGGCGTCCCCACCGGGCGCGTATGCACCTCCACGCCGATCTGATCGCCCAGCTGCACGAGCTGATCGACCGCCGCGGGCCGATAGACATCCGCCGCGACGAGCAGGGGCTTGCGACCGTCCTTGCGCAGGCGAACGGCCAGCTTGGCGGCTGTCGTCGTCTTGCCGGCGCCCTGGAGGCCGACCATCATCACCACCGCAGGGCGCGCGTCGAGCGCCAGATGGTGACGTTTCGCCCCGAGAACCTCGACCAATTGGTCGTGGACGAGCTTGACGATCTGCTGGCCGGGGTTGAGGCCCGTCAGCAGGTCGGTGCCTATGGCGCGCTCGCGCACGCGAGCCACGAACTCCTTGACGACCTTGAAGTTGACATCGGCTTCGAGCAACGCAAGGCGGATCTCGCGCAGGGCGACGTCCAGGTCAGCCTCGGTGATCCTGGCCTTGCCGCGCAGACGCTCGGTGATGCCCTGAAGGCGCGCGGAGAGAGATTCGAACATGGATGAACCGATACGGGTCTTGTCGATCGGCGCGATCGCGCCGGCACACGGCTGCCCATTCTAGGGGTCGCGCGCGTCGCGAGCAATGAAGCTACTCGGCGAAGAGCCACTCGGTGAACGCCTCGGGGTCGAAGGGCGCCAATGCGTCGATCTCCTCTCCCACGCCCGCGAACAGGATCGGCACGCCCAGCCGGTCGGCGACGGCCAAAGCCACTCCCCCCTTGGCTGTGCCATCGAGCTTGGTCAGCACGATGCCGGTGACGCCAACTTCGCGACTGAACGCCTCGGCCTGTGCCAGGCCGTTCTGGCCGGTGGTGGCATCGAGCACCAGCAGCACGTGGCGCGGCTGACCCGGCAGGCGCCGCTCGATCACCCTCCGAATCTTGGCGAGCTCGTCCATGAGCTGCTGCTTGTTCTGGAGGCGGCCGGCCGTGTCGACCAGGACAGCATCGAGCCCGCGGGACTGCGCCGCCGCAACTGCATCGAAGGCGACCGCACCCGGATCCGCGCCGATGCGCTGTGCGACGACTGACACGCCGAGCTGCTCGCCCCAGATCCGCAGCTGCTCGATCGCGGCGGCGCGAAAGGTGTCCGCCGCGGCAATCGTCAGCGAAACGCCATCGGCCTTGAGCCGATACGCCAGCTTCGCAATCGAAGTCGTCTTGCCGGTGCCGTTCACGCCGACGAATAGGATCACCGACGGCGCTTCGCCCAGCTCGAAGCGCCCGGACCCCACCTGTGCCAGCCGATCGCGGATCTCGGTGGCCAGGGCCCGACGCGCATCGTCGCTACTGCGCCCATTCTCGCGGCGCAGGCGTTCCCGCGCGGCGTCCACCAGCTCGAGCGTCGTGGTTGCGCCGACGTCGGCGGCGATGAGGGCCTCCTCCACCTCGTCCCACGTCGCATCGGTCGCGGGGGCACCACTGCCGAAGATGGAGCGCATGCGTGTGCCGAAACCGGATGGCCGCGCGCGCAGGCCCATGCCGGAAGGCTCGCGGCGCGGACGTGCCACCGTCATCGGCTCGTTCGACGCCCCTGGCTCGTCGGTAGGGGCTTCGTCCGCAGGCTCGTCGCGGCGACGCCAGAACATCAGGCCATCACCTCGGCGGGGATGTCGGCCAGGCGCAGGGACAGAAGGCGGCTGACCGCGGCATCGGTCATGGTGACGCCGTAGATCGTATCGGCCACCTCGATGGTGGCCCGATTATGTGTGATCACCACGAAGTCTATCGACTCGGACAGCTTGCGCAGTGCATCGGCGAAGCGTCCGATATTGGCCTCGTCCAACGCCGCATCAACCTCGTCGAGAATGCAGAACGGGACGGGGTTGACGGTGAGCATGGCGAACAGGAGCGCCACCCCGGTCAGGGCTCGTTCGCCACCGGAGAGCATCGCGAGGCGCTGCAGGCGCTTGCCCGGCGGTCGCACCACGATCTCGATGCCGCCGGGGGCGTCACCATCGGCTTCGTCGGCCATCTGGAGCGAGCCCGATCCGCCAGCGAACAGCAGCCGGCAGTACTCGTCGAAGCGCTCGGCGATGGCCTGGAAGGCCCGGTCGAACTGCGCACCGATCTCGATATCGAGCCGGGCGATCAGCTCCTCGGTCGAGGTGATCGCGGCGCGCAGGTCCTGCTCCTGCGAGCTCATCTCGCCGAGGCGGGTCGAGAGCTCGAGGTGCTCTTCCACCGCAAACGGATTGACCGATCCGATCTGCGACAGGAGACGTCGAACGCGCCGCAGATCGGCCGTGACTTCCTCGTCATCGAGCGCTTCGAACTCGTCGAGGCGCATCGTGGCCGCGGTCTCGGGCAACCCCTCGAACGCCAGCTCTCGCTCGCGCCCAAGTCCGTTGAGCACCTCGTCACGCCGAGATGCCTCGAT
>JBBSLF010000005.1:0-39015 GCA_038255505.1 Candidatus Limnocylindria bacterium | reverse complement strand
GGCTGGTCCTGTGGCAGATGGACGCCGAGATGGAGCACGAACCCGTTGCGCTGGTCGCGTTCCCGGTTGCCGGGAAGCGGCAGGTCCACGGTGACGGCCACCGCCCCATAGCCGGCTGCCGCGGCTCGTTCGACGAGCGCCTGGCAGGCGGATCTATCGGCCGGAGCGTAGAGCTGGAACCAGCGCGGGGCATCGGGCGCTGCGGCGGCAACATCCTCCATCGGCACCGATGAGATCGTGGACAGGGTGTAGAGCGCGCCCGCGGCGGCCGACCCGCGAGCGGAGGCGCGCTCCGCTTCGGGGTGGGCGAGGTCGTGGGCCGCCATCGGAGCGACGATGATCGGGTGGGCGAGATGCACGCCGAATGCCGTCGTCGCGAGATCGCGCTGCGCTACGTCGACGAGGATCCGCGGCCGCAGGCGGACGCGGTCCCACGCGTCACGGGCGGCAGCCAATGAGCGCTCGTCGCCGGCGCCGCCGGCGTAGTAGTCCCAGGCACGCGGGTCCATCCGTGTGCGGGCCATCGCCTCATAGTCGGACAGAGTGATCGGCTGGTCGGTGCTCATTCACCACGATGATCGCATTCTGATCCGGCCAGAATGGCGACATGCAACGAAATTCCGCCATCGTCATCGGTCTTGTCGTCCTGGTCGTGGCGGCCGTGATCGGGTTCCTCGTCGTCTCACGGCCATCCGAGACACCGACGCCCGGTTCTTCGGCTTCGCCACCTCCGGAGAGTGCTGCGCCATCCGGATCGGCTGCGCCTTCGCTCGCGGCCGACCTGCTGGACCGGCGCTGGACGATCCTGTACGTCGGGACCGATCTCAACGCCGCGCGCGAAGAGGATGGTCATGCGCCAAACACCGATTCGCTCATGGTCGTCAGCGTGTCAGCCGATCAATCCGTGCTGACGCTCATCTCCCTGCCCCGCGACACCGTCGACGTGCCGCTTCCCGACGGCAGCTTGTATCTCAGAAAGATCAACGCCATCTACAACGAGCAGGGGATCAATGCGCTGGTTGGTGCCATGTCGGCCCTATACGACGTGCCGATTCACGCACACATCGTGCTCGACATGGACGACTTCACGCGACTGGTGGACGCGGTGGGCACCATCGAGGTCAACCCGGAAGCTCCATTGACCGATCCGATCGTCGACCTGGAGCTCGAGGCGGGTCCGCAGGAGATCGACGGCTTCACCGCGAACGGCTACGTCCGTACGCGCGTTGACCAGGACTACGGGCGGATGGGTCGCCAGCAGGAGGTGCTCGTCGCGCTCGTTGCGAAATTGGTGAATCCGGAGACCGACGTGGATCTCGAAGCTCTCCTCGACGGACTCGACTCACTGGAGACCGATCTTCCGCTGGACCAGCTCGGCACGCTGATGGAGCTCGCGCGACGCACGGCCGATGCGGAGGTCCGCCACGTGCTGATCGAGCCGCCGCTGATCACGTTCGAGGGAGATCGTGACGACGGGCGCGGCTACGTCCTCGAGGCCGACTTCCCTGCGATCCAGGCCGAGGTTCAGGAACTCATCGGCGAGTAAGCGCGTTCGTTGACCTGCCCGTCCAAAACTTCGCCGACACGATCAGGACTGGGCGGGTTCCTCGGCGTTCTCGCTCGGCTCGGCACCTTCACCAGCGGCGGCGTCGCCTTCGGCACCTTCGCCTTCGGCGGCCTCACCCTCGACCTCATCGCCCTCGGTGACCACCGGCTCCGGCTCCTCCTCGACCCGCGGCGGAACCACGGTCGAGACGAGCGCGTCGCCATCGGTCAGCACTTGGACCAGGTCGCGGTTGAGGTTGAGATCGCGCACGTGGATCGCCACGTCCAGGCTGCGCAGGACCGAGACATCCACTTCGATCTCATGAGGGATGTCGTTCGGCAGCGCCTTGACGTGGATGCTCGACAGGTTGTGGAGCAGCGTGCCGCCGGTGGCTTCGACCGCGGGCGCCTCACCGGTGAAGACGAGCGGGACATCCACTTCCATCTCGACCTTGAGGTTGACGAGGTAATAGTCCACGTGGATCGCCTTGCGGCTCAGGGGATGGCGTTGCACGCTCTTGATGAAGCCACTGCTGGCGCGGCTGGCGCCCGGCAGGCGGAACTTCACGACCGACGTTCGACCCGCGGCGCGATACAGCGTCTCGAACGTCTTGGCATTGACCTGGACGTTGGTCGAGCCTTCGCCCTTGCCGTACACCACGCCGGGGACGATTCCCTCGCGGCGAAGGCGCTTGTTGGCCTTGCCCTGCGCCGCACGCGCGTCGAGGGTGAGCTCCAGGTCCATCGGTGGTGGTGATCCTCTCTGTCGTCGGGCGCCTGCGCTCGCTCGTTGTTCGAACGGCGGGCAGCACCGAATTGATCGCAGATGCATTCGAGTGCGAGCGGGCATGGTACCTCGCAAGCTCGGGGCGGGCAAGCGGCGAGGATCGAACGAACGGCGGCCGATTACTTCGGCAGTCGCGACCCGACACTCGAGGCGGCGCTGTCCCGCGAAGATTGACGCTTTTCAGGTACGCGCAACCGCGACATGTCCATTCGTTCCTATACTGCCGCACATGCCCGGCACCATCATGATCGTGGAGGACGAGCCCGCCGTCGCACGCGGCGTCCAGATCGCCCTCGAGCGCGAGGGCTATGACGTCACCGTCCAGCCGACTGGCGAGGATGCGGTCGCCAACTTTGCCGATGCCGCGCCGGACCTCGTGGTGCTCGACGTCCGTCTGCCGGGGATCGATGGGTTCGAGGTCCTGCGCCAGCTGCGCCGTGAAACGCGGGCGCCGGTCATCTTCCTGACCGCCCGCGCGGACGAGGTGGACAAGGTCGTCGGCCTGGAGATGGGAGCCGATGACTACCTCGTGAAGCCATTCAGCGTCCGCGAGCTCGTCACCCGCATCAAGGCGCTTCTGCGGCGGGCATACGGCGAGTTGGCGGATACCCAGACGGGACGCACGCTGCGCCGTGGGAACCTGGTGATCGACCTCGAGCGGCGGCGCGTCACGCGCGACGGCGAGCGCATCGGTCTCACGACGACCGAGTTCGACCTGCTGCGCCACCTTGCCGCACGGCCGGGGCGCGTCTACACCCGTGGCCAGCTGCTCGAGCTCGTGCGTGACTACGACGATGCCCTGGTGCAGGACGAGCGCACGATCAACGTTCACATCAGCCACATCCGCGACAAGATCGAACCTGACCCGGGCTATCCCCGCTACATCCGTACCGTGCGCGGCGTCGGCTATGCCTTCGCCGAGGACTGAGGTCGAGCCGACGGCGGCAAGCCGCCGGGCGCGCTTCGATCCGCGCGGCCCGGTCGCCGTTCTCCAGCGGCTGAACGCCCGGCTCATCACGACGCTTGCCACGGTGGCGCTCGTTGGCCTCGTCGTGTCCGGGCTTGCCATCAACCAGATCCTGCCGGGCTACTTCACCGAGCAGACGCAGGAGCTGGTGGCGACATCGGCTGTCTCGACCGGCATCCTGCTGCGCCAGGAGATCATCCGGTTCGGCGGCAGCGAGCTCGGACGCAACACCGCCGAGGTGCAGGAGCTGCGCGACACGCGCATCGTGCCCAACGTTGCCGTGCAGGCCGCCCGGATCTTCAGCGCCACCGTGACCATCATCAACGCCGATGACGAGCCGGTCGCCCAGGCAACCCCGCCGGACATCGAGGCCCTGGAGGACCAGGGGCTGCGGAGGGACACGGCGGTCGGCCCGATCCGGTCCTTTGTCGATGTCGAACTGCCCAGCGGTAATGTGACGCGCTACTTCGTCGTGATCAGCGACTCATTCTCGACGCGCGAGGAGACGCTCGAGCGGATCCAGAGCGCGTTGCTGGCGGCTGGGGTGCTGGCGCTGGCGGTGTCGCTGGTGACCGGGATCGTCGCGGCGCGCAGCCTGACGGTGCCGATCGGCCGCCTGCGACGCGTCGCCGGCCGGGTGGCCCAGGGTCAGCTCGACGAGCGTGCGGAGCCGTCGGGCGTGCTTGAGATCGACGAGCTGGCGGCACAGTTCAACGTGATGGCCGACCGGCTGGCCGGTACCCTGCGCATGCTTGAAGCCGACCGGGACCGCCTGCGCGAGTTCGTCGCGGACGTGAGCCATGAACTGCGGACGCCGATCGCGGCACTGCGCATGTACACCGAGCTCCAGGCGGACGGGAAGGTGGATGACGCCACGCGCCGGGAGTTCCTGGAGCGCTCGACCGAGCAGATCGGCCGACTCGAGTGGCTCAGCACGAACCTGTTGGACCTCTCGCGCATCGACGCGGGCATCTTCCCGCTCGATATGCGTGTCGGCGACCTGCGCGATCCGCTGCAGGCCGTGGTGCAGGCGCTGTCCGAGGTCGCCATGGAGCGCGGCGTCGCGCTCGAGAGCGTCGTTCCGGCCGACCCGGTCGAGCTGCGCTTTGATCGCGAACGCATCGTGCAGCTCCTCACCAACCTGATCGGCAACGCCCTGAAGTTCACTCCGCGCGCCGGATCGGTCTCGATCCACCTGACCGATTCCTCCGATGGCGCGTCGATTGAGGTTCGCGACACCGGGCCCGGGATCGTGGCCGACGAGCTGCCCCGCATCTTCGAGCGCTTCTTCCGCGGCACGAACACCGGGCAGGCCAGGGCGTCGGGAAGCGGGCTCGGGCTGGCCATCGTACGTTCCATCGTGGACATGCATGCCGGCGAGATTGACGTAGAGAGCGTGACGGGCCAAGGGACCGCGTTTCGCATCACCCTGCCGCGAGCGCCTGGCGTCGACACGATCGCCGACGAGGTGAAAGTCAACGAATCTTCACGCGGCCACGTTCCCGCACGTAACCCGGGCTCGATACCGTGATACGTGATTCGCCGCGCGAGGCACCCGAAGCACAGGCACTGATGACCCGATGACGCACGACGCAGACCGATCTCCTGACCGCGACCCGACCGAGCCGGTCGAGGTCCAGCGCTACGGGCCCACCCCGCAGCGTGACGCCTACCGATCAGACTGGCAGGCGGCACCCGCATGGTCCAGCCGCCCCGCCGGTCGTCCCCAGGCCGTGACCGTGAGACGAGGACTGGGAGCTCTGCCGGTCATCGTCATCGCGATTGTCGCCGGCATTGCCTCGGGGGCGCTCTCGGCTGTCGCGGTCTCCAACCTCATGGCGGAGCCAATCGCGCAGGTCGGCGTGGCTCCGGCTGCGACGCCGGACGCGGACCGCGTCAGCGACGTTCGGATCGACGAGTCGAGCGCCGTGATCGACGCGGTCGATCGCGTGGCTCCGGCGGTCGTGACGATCCGCACCCAGGGTGACGGGGTGCTGGCGGCCAGCGGAACCGGGTCAGGGGTCATCTACGACGAGGGCGGCTGGATATTGACCAACCGCCACGTGGTCGAGGATGCGTCCGCGCTGACGGTCATTCTCAATGACGGCCGCTCGTTCGACGGTACGGTCTACGGCATCGACACGCTCACCGACCTTGCCATCGTCACGATCGACGGTGAGGACCTGCCGACGGCACCGATCGGCACGTCAATGGGCCTGGAGCCGGGCCAGCTTGCGATCGCCATCGGGAACCCGCTGGGCTACGAGAACACCGTCACGACCGGCATCGTCTCGGGCCTTGGCCGTCAGATCACCGCCTCGGACGCCAGCCAGACCAGCGCGGAGACCCTGCGCAATCTGATTCAGACCGATGCCGCCATCAACCCCGGCAACTCCGGAGGCCCGCTCGTCAACAGCGCGGGGCAGGTGATCGGCATCAATACCGCGGTCAGCACGAATGCCCAGGGCCTGGGCTTCGCGATCCCGATCGACGTGGCGCGTCCGATCATGGACCAGGCGCTCGCCGGCGATCCGCTGACTCGGCCCTGGATCGGCGTCTACTACGTGCCGGTCTCGGCAGCCATCGCGGATGAGCAGGATCTGCCAGTCGATGCCGGTGCCCTGATTGGAACGACCGACAGCGGGAGCAGCCCGATCTTTGCGGGCAGCCCGGCGGAGACCGCGGGCCTGCGCGTGGGAGACATCATCGTGGCCGTGGACGACGTGCAGATCACCATGGAGCACGATCTGTCGACCCTGATCCTGCCGCATGCCCCGGGTGACACGATCACCCTGCGGGTCCTCCGCGACAATTCGGTTCGCGAGATCGACGTGACCCTCGGCGAGCTGCCGGCCGGCAACTAGCCGATGCGCCGCCGCGTGAGTGTCGCCTCGACGGTGTCGAAGCGACCGTCGATCGGCGCGTCTGGCTTGCGGACGCGGATCTCGACCGCATCGACCAACCGCCGGTCAGTGGACGCCAGCACCGCGGAGGCAATCGAGCCGGCCAGCGCTTCGATCAGATTGTGGGAGCGACCCTCGACCAGGCCACGAACGAGGTCGAAGACCCCGGCGTAGTCGATGGTTGCATCGAGGAGGTCGCGCTCGGCGGCATCGGCGAGATCGGCGTGGAGGATGACGTCGACCTCGAACGACTGGGCATCGACCTTCTCGTGCGGCAGGACGCCGTGGCGCGCCGTGAATCGCATGCCGACCAGGCTGAGCCGATCCGGATAGCCCTCCGCGCTCACCGACGCACCACCGCATCTGAGACGCGCACCGTCCGCGAGATGGTGGCCACGTCGTGGACCCGCACGATGTCGGCGCCAGCTCCGATCGCCAGCGCCACCGTGGCCGCCGTGCCCTCGACCCGGTCGTCGGGGGCGGCGCCGTCGAGCAGCTCGCCAAGGAAGCGTTTACGACTGGTGCCGACCAGCATCGGCAGACCACCCAACGACTGCTTGAGCTCACCAAGCCGATGCAGCAGCTCCAGGTTCTCCGCGGTGCCCTTTCCGAATCCGATACCGGGGTCGACCACGATCCGATCTCGAGGGACGCCACGGGCTGCGGCCGCGTCGATGGCGTCGTGCAGCCAGGTCACCACAGTGTCGAAGACGCCGTCCGGATAGACGTTGCCCTCCTGGTTGTGCATGAGCACCAGGTGCGTCTTGCCGGCCGCGGCTGCGTCCGCGGTTCCAGGATCGTGCTGCGCGGCCCAGACATCATTGATGATCCGCGCGCCGGCATCGACCGCGGCGCGCGCCACCGCGCCCTTGCTGGTGTCGATGCTGATGAGGGTCGATGCCCCAAGCTCCGCCACCAGCGCGCGGACCACAGGAATCGCCAGTGCCGCCTCGGTCTCCGCGCTGACGTCGGGGTGATCGCCGTAGGCGTTCCGTGGCCGGGTTGACTCCGCGCCGACATCGAGGATGTCCGCGCCCGAGGCCACGAACGCGCGGCCCTGCGTGACCGCCGCCGCCACGACGTCGTCGAGATTGCGGCCGTTCGCTGCGAGCCCATCGCCGGAGAACGAGTCGGGCGTGACGTTGATGATCCCCATCAGATAGGTTCGGTCTCCCCAGCGCAGCTCGGTTGTCATCACCTGGTGATCATGCCTCGTACCGCGCCAAGGGTGGCGAATGGGCCCTGGATCAGCTCCTGGCGGAACCCTTCGCCTTTGGCATGCTGCAACGATACCGCGGCGACGCATGGGCGCCGCATCGGTATGGCCGGTAGGATGGGCCGCCCATGCCCATCGTGCTCATTGTTCTCGGCCTCGTGCTGCTCGTCGTAGGCGGCGAGCTCGTCGTTCGTGGCGCGTCGCAGCTCGCGGAGTGGGCGCGCGTCCCGCCGGTGGTCGTCGGCCTGACCATCGTCGCGTTCGGCACCAGCACCCCGGAGCTGGCGGTGGCGGTCGGAGCGGCACTGCGCGGCGAGCCCGACTTCGTGACCGGCAACATCATCGGCAGCAACATCTACAACGTGCTGTTGGTGCTCGGCCTCTCGGCGGTCATCGTGCCGCTCGTCGTCCAGCGCAAGCTCGTGCAGTGGGACGTCCCCGCCATGATCGCCGCGTCACTGGCACTGGTCCTCTTCGCCGCCGACGGCAGCCTCACGCGCTTCGAGGGCATCGTCCTGGTGCTCGCCCTGGCGGGTTACCTGGCGGCGACGGTGTTCTGGAGCCGGCGGCAGGGGAGCAACACCGATGAGTTCGACGTCGAGTATCACGCCCGATCGCTGAGCGGCCGCTCGCTGCTCGTCAACGCGCTGTTCCTGGTCGCGGGCCTCGCACTGCTGGTCATCGGCGCCGACCGGTTGGTGACCGGCGCGGTCGAGATCGCCGAGTCGCTTGGGGTAGATCGGCTGGTCATTGGCCTGACGATCGTGGCGCTCGGGACCTCGATGCCGGAGCTCGCCACCTCAGTCATCGCGGCCATCCGTGGGGAGCGAGAGATCGCGGTCGGCAACATCGTCGGCAGCAATATCATGAACATCCTGGCCATCGCCGGCTTCACGATGGTCATCGCGCCGGATGGCATTCCGGTCGCCGATGCGATCCTTCGCCTGGATCTGCCGGTGATGGTCGCCGTGGCCGTCGGCTGCCTGCCGATCTTCTTCCGAGGCCACCAGATCGAGCGCTGGGAGGGCGCCGTCTTCATCGGCTATGCGCTCGCCTATACCGCGTACCTCGTGCTTGACGCGACCGGGCATCGGGTGATCGGCCCGTTCAGCGCCGTGATGCTCTTCTTCGTGATCCCGCTTACCGTGATCACCTTCGCGATCATCACCGTGCGCGAGCTCCGGCGCGGATCCGCCGACGAGGGCCCGGACGCCTCCGCGGCGTAGATGGACCGATGGCGCTCTACCGGCGGGCGCGACCGCCGCCACGACGTCGTCGAGATTGCGGCCGTTTGCTGCGAGTCCATCGCCGGAAAATGAGTCGGGCGTGACGTTGATGATCCCCATCAGATAGGTTCGGTCGCCCCAGCGCAGCTCGGTGGTCATCACCTGGTGATCATGCCTCGTACCTCGCCAACGAGATAGAGAGACCCGGCGACGACCACCGGATCCCCTTCTGCCACGGTCATGGCCTCACGTGGTGTCGCCGCTGTCCGTGAGTTGCCGCCGCCTACGGCACGCCAGGCGCGTTCCAGTTCAGCCGGCTCGTGGGCGTGCGGGTCGTCGATACGAGTGAACACGAATCGCGGGCGGAGTGGTGCGAGGGCGCGCAGGACGTCGCGCACCTTCTTGCCGCGCATGGCGCCGAAGACGATGGTCGGTTGCGTCACTCCGAGGTCGAGCAACGCGCGCGCGAGAGCGGCGGCGCCAGCCGGGTTGTGCGCCCCGTCGAGCAGTACGCGACCAAGACCAAGCAGCGTGCCGTCCACCAGTTCCAGGCGCCCCGGCCAACGAGCCGACGCGAATCCGTTGCGCACGGCCACTTCGGGCACGGAAAGCCCCCAGCGCTCGGCCAGCGCATCGAGGAGCGCCAGAACGACTGCGGCATTCTCGGCCTGGTGCGCCCCGAGGAGCCCGATGACCAGGTTGCGCAGTTCGCCGCCCGGCATCCGCGCATCCACCACGATTCCCTTCCAGCTGGAGTCTCGCAACTGCACGCGGTACCTCTGGTGCGGGCCGGCTCGTCGAAGGGAAACGCCAAGCGAGGCGCATCGGTCCAGGATGGGTCGCAGGCCGCGACCGGAAGCACCGGTCACGGCCAGGTTGCCGGGCTTGATGATCGGAGCCTTCTCTGTGCCGATGGCGGTCAGCGTCGAGCCGAGGTGGGCCTCGTGGTCGCGCTGGACGTTGGTGATGGCGGCCACGCCGAGGTCCAGCACGTTCGTCGCGTCGAGCCGCCCGCCCATGCCGACCTCGACGATCGCGACATCCACCTCGCGCCGTGCAAGCTCGCCGATGGCGGCGGCAGTCAGCGCCTCGAACTCGGTCGGGGCCCCGACCTCTGCGGCCACGCGATCGATGGCCGGAAGGACTGCGGCGACGGCATCGGCGAAGCTTGCTGCGCTCAGGGGTTGGCCGTCAATCGCCACGCGCTCGCGATAGCTGGTGAGGTGCGGTTTCGGCATGGTCCCGACGCGATACCCGGCGGCGACGAGCACGGACCGCGTCATGGCCACCACCGAGCCCTTGCCGTTCGTGCCGCCGACCAGCGCGCCCCGCAGCGATCGCTCGGGGTGCCCGATCTCGGCCAAGAGCCGCTCGGCACGCTCGAGGCCCATGCTGATTCCGAAGCGTCCGCGCTCGGTGAGCGCGGTGACCGCCTGCCGATACGTGAGCACGGAGGGATCGGTCACCTGGTCAGTCCGCGTTGTCCTCGTAGAACACGCAGTCGTTGAACTGGCCGGTCAGGCACAGGTCGTTGACGTAGCCGGAGTCGAGATGCACGCCACCGCGCAGCTCGCAGCGCGCCACCGTTCCCTCCTGCTTCAGGAGCGTGCGCATCAGCTGTGGCGCCTGGATCGGCACCCTGCCCTTCGGGCCGTGAGTGAGGTAGAAGTGCGGGCAGTGATGGCGACGGGGCTTCGTGTAGCCGAGCGGCATACCGCGGCGGCCGACGTGCACGGTCAGCGGTTCGGGTGCCGGGCTCTCGGCGAATCGCTTCTCGGCGATGACGCAGCGCCCGGGCTCGCACTCCTTGTCGTTGTGGCAGCAGGCGCGCGCCGGTCCGATGCCCTCGACCGCCCACAGCTCCCAGCACGGGCGCCGCAGGATGAAGGCCGGACATCGGTAGCGGATGGTGAGGTCGCAGTTCTCGACCTCCCAGCACATCGTGCGCCGGTCGCTGTCTCGACGCTCCGGGGCGAACGGATCCGCCGCACCGCGACGGTCGCCACCAGCGCGTCGTTCAGTCTTGATGATCATCGGGTCTCGGGCAGCCCTCCTCGCCGGGGAGTGTAGCCGCTGCGGTCAGTTGTTCGCGCCGGCGGTCGGGCAGAGCCTCATGGCCCCACGAGGGAGCGCACGCCCAGCAGGCTGCGTCGGTCCAGCGGAAGACCTGGTGGCGGTCAGGCGAGGAACTGGCTGAGCCGCTCCTCCATGACTTCCTGGGGCATGAAGCCGACCAGGCGGGCGGCCTCGCGGCCGTTCTGGAAAACGATGAGCGTGGGAATGCTGAAGATGCTGTAGCGCATCGCCAGCTGTTGGTTCTCGTCGGTGTTGACCTTCGCCACGCTCATCTTGTCGTTGTGCTTATCGCCGAAGGATTCGACGACCGGCGAGACGAGCCGACAGGGTCCGCACCACGGTGCCCAGAAGTCGACAAGTACCGGCTTCTCGGCGTTGAGGACCTCCGATTCAAAGGTCGATTCGTCGACTGCCGTGGGGACAATGCTGGCCATGGGGTTGAGGTGCGCCTCCAACGTGGGTGTACGGGCTTCCCATCATCCTAGCATCGGACGTGCCGCGGTTCGTTTGCACGACCGCCCGACCGCTACGGACTCGGCGTTGACGTGGGATCCGGCGTGGGACTCGGCGTGGGCGTGGGCGTGGGCGTGGGAGTCGGCGTGGGCGTGGGAGTCGGCGTGGGCGTCGGTCCACTGCTGATCACGAGGTCCACCTGTCTCCCGACCTCCACGTCCGTGCCCTCCGTTGGCAGGCTCCGAATGACCGAGCCGTCGGGAATCGACGCGTCTGGCTCCTCCTCCCGGGTTCCGAGCTCCAGCCCGGCCCGATTCAGGGTCGCAATCGCCTGCCGCTCGGTCTGGCCCTGGAGGCGGGGCACCTCAACCGTCTCCGCCCCGCTCGAGACGTACACGATCAGGGTCGAGCCCTCGTCGACGTCCTGGCCGCTGACGGGGTCGCACCGGATCACACGGCCCTCGTCGATGTCTTCCGATGCCTCCCCTCGCTCGTCGCGCTCCACGCGATTGCCAAGCTGCGTTCGGAGGGTAGTGAGTGCCACATCGTCGCAGTCGGGCACGGTGACCTGTGGCGTGCTGGGCTCCGGGGTTGCGTTCGGGCCGCCAAGTCCGTCCAGCAGTTGGACCCCCAGGAATCCGATGGCGGCCAGCAGGAAGATCCCAAGGACCGCGAGCAGCCAGATCCACCATGGTTGCCCGTCGTCTCGTGGTCGCGCATAGCTGTCGGAGCGACGCGGCGGAGGCGCGATCGGAGCACGATCCGCCGGACGGGTGACCCGGGGCGGCACGTAGACCGTCGGTTCGCCAGCCGATGGTGTGACGGCGACCGCCGCTCCAGCAGCTCCCTGGGTCAGCGCCGGTGCGCTGTCGGGGTTGCGGCGCCAGACGCGCAGCGCCTCGGCGAAGGCTCCGGCATCGGGGAAGCGATCGCCAGGCTCGCGCGCCAACCCGCGCATGAGGATCGCCTCGAGCCCGGCCGGCAACGCATGGCCGATGGAGGTCGGCGTGGCCGGATCCTCGTTCAAACGCTTCAGCGCGACAGCAGCGGCCGAGTCCGCTTCGAACGGACGGCGTCCGGTGAGCATCTCGTACAGCACAATGGCGAGCGCATAGACGTCGGACGCGCCGGTGACCTCGTCACCGCGCGCCTGCTCCGGGCTGAAGTAGTGGACCGATCCGAGCGTTGTCCCGGTGACCGTCATGGATGCCTCGGCCACGGCACGGGCGATGCCGAAATCGGTGACCTTCACGTCGCCGGTATCGGTGATGAGGATGTTGCCCGGCTTCACATCGCGGTGGACGATCCCCTTGCGATGAGCCACCTCGAGCGCCGCCGCCGTCCCGATCGCCACGCGCACCGCATCGTCCATCGAAAGCGCGTCGCGGTCACGGAGGATGGCCGCCAGGTCGCGGCCCTCGACGAGCTCCATGACGATGTACTGGTCGCCATCCTCACCGTCGGTGCCGTAGTCGTAGACGCTGACGATGTTCGGATGCGTGAGGCCGCCGGCGGAGCGCGCTTCCTGCTTGAAGCGAGCAGTGAAGCCGGGATCGCTGCTGAATTGGGGGCGGAGCAGCTTGACCGCGACTTCGCGATCCAGCTGTTGGTCGACGGCCCTCCAGATCGTGGCCATGCCACCGTCACCGAGCGGGGCGATGATCAGGTATCGGCCGCTGATCAGCCTGCCGATCATTTCCACGTTGGTCAGTCTCGCAGGTCGAGCCCGCGGATGTAGCCGCGGAATTCGTCGGCCAGTTCGGACTCGAGCGCGACGGCCACGTTCGCCTTGAGCCACCCGAGTCGGGTGCCGGCATCGTGCCGCACGCCTTCGAACTGGTAGCCGAAGACGGGCTGCTCGTGGATGAGCCCGCGCAGCGCATCGGTCAGTTGGATCTCACCGCCAGCGCCGCGGGTGGTCTGCTCGAGCACGTCGAAGATCTTGGGGGTCAGGACGTAGCGGCCAAGCACGGCCAGGTCGGACGGTGCGTCATCGACCGACGGCTTCTCGACGAGGTTGCGGATCTCGACCAGGCGTCCCTCTTCGTGCAGTGGGTCGACGATGCCGTAGCGGCTCACGTCGGCGTGGTCGACCCGTTGGACGGCCACGACCGAGCCGCGGTGGGCGGCATGCGCGTCCATCAGCTGCTTGGTGACCGGCTCGCCGTTGGGGTTGAGCATCACGTCATCGGACAGCAGAACTGCGAATGGCTCTTCACCGACAAGATCCTTTGCCATCAATACCGCGTGCCCCAGGCCGAGCTGCTCGCGCTGATGGACGAAGGCGACGGTGCCGAACTCGCTGATGCGGCGGATGGTGCGCAGCATCTCGATGTCCCCGCGATCCTCGAGCCAGCGCTCGAGCGATGCATTGGAGTCGAAGTGATCCTCGATCGCGCTGCGCCCGGTGGCGATGACGATGATGATCTGGTCGATACCGGACGCTGCCGCTTCTTCAACCGCGTACTGGATGATGGGCCGGTCGACGAGAGCCATCATCTCTTTGGGGATCGCCTTCGTGGCGGGAAGGAAGCGCGTGCCGAATCCCGCCGCTGGAAGGACAGCCTTTCTGACGCGTGCGGTGATTGTGAACACTCCTTCGTGCGATGTCGGGCGCGCGGCGCGCAAGTATGCCGCCGTGGAAGCGCAGCGCGGCCGACTGGCTCCGCACAGGGGAAGCCATTATACCAATCGGTGCCGGGATGACCTGATGCGGTCGGGCTCGCGGTACAATCGCGCCGCCGATGTTCAAGTCACTCGTCCGTACCTTCAAGGGACCCAGCCGCGACCCGCGGATGGCGTACATCAGTCGGCCGATGCCGCGCGATCTCCTCGATGAGCAGGTCCTCGACGCCCTCGACCTTGCGCTTACCGCCGATCCCAATCCTGCGTACCTGGTGGAGACGCTGGCGCCGGCGCTGCGACAGGTGACCGGTCGAGATCTGCAGGTCATGGACCGATCTGTGCGTGATGTCACAGGCGCCTTTCACCGCGTTCAGGTCATGATTCGCGACGGCGACGTCGGTCGCTGGCCCGGCTACGACGCGATGTCGTATCCGTTGATTGCTCCGTCGGCAAAGGCCCAAGAGACGCGCGCCGCGATCGCTGACGACGCCGCTCCGGTCGGGCCCAAGCCAGGCTGGACACCACCGCCGTATTCTGGTCGGCGTTGATGGGCCGCCAGAACGTGCCGCGCGACCAGTGGCTTGACCTCGGCCACGAGTGTCCGCGTTGTGGCGAGGAGATCAGCGAGGCCGATGTCTATGCGTGGCGCCCGGTGCCCGAGGACCCGAAGCTGCTTCTGCTGTGGTGCAAGAACTGTGGCGACCGCGTCGAGATCAACCACATCTGACGAATTCGACCTCGAGCCTTGGTTCGGTGACGCGGCTCGTCGCGGCGGGCCTGCTCGGGGCGCTCGCGGGAGCCGCGGCCAAGCTCAGCGACGAGTCGGGGATCGGCTGGCTCAGCGACCTCGGTACGTTCCGCGGGATCTGGGTCCTCGTGATCGTTGGCATCGGCTGGAGTGCACCGACAATGGCCGCGGCGGCCCTCCGCGCGGCGCTCTTCTTCATCGGCCTCAGCCTGGCTTACTACGCCGTCTCATCGTTCGTTCTCGGCTTTCCCGGTGGCGGACTCGCGCAGCGGTGGGCACTGCTGTCCGTCACCGCAGTGCCGCTCATGGCGGCCGCGCTCTGGTGGGCGGCGAGGCACCGTGGCCCGTTGCCGGCCATCATCCTTAGCCTGGTCGCTGCGATCGCATTGTTCGACGGCAACGTCCTGCCGTTCTGGTACGCCGTCATCGGCGAGCCGCTCCCGCCCGACTTCCCCTACCGTCCCGTCCAGGCGGCCGTTGAGATCGCCACGGCCCTCGTCCCGGTCGCGCTGGTCCCGCGGGACTGGGTGACGCGAGCCATGGCGCTCGTCTTCGTTCTGCCCGCGTCGGTCGTCGTGCCTGCGCTCATCGGCGCCGCGATGCGGGTCGTCAGCGGCTAGTTCAGAGCGAAGCCTTCGCGCTGGCGCCTCGGAATTACCCCTCTTCGACCACGTCCAGCGGGGCGTGAGCACATTTGCTGAGCATGCTCGCCCGCGACGCCAGTGGAAGGTGGTGCCCCCAAGGGGATTCGAACCCCTGATCTCCACCTTGAAAGGGTGGCGTCCTAGGCCTCTAGACGATGGGGGCGCTGGGACAATTGCGACGGCAATCGTAGCAGCGCGTGGCGCGCGCGACCTGCGAGTGCATCGGCCGCCAAAGGACCACGGAGTTGCACCCGGTGCGACCAATGCTGAAGGAGCGCGAGCTCCACCGCACCCTGTCTCATTCCGTGCAACACACGACGTGTGAGCCTGCCCTCGGTCGACATTAGTGTCGTCGGCCGGTGCAACTCGCATCGCCGGGCGTGACCCTCGGAGGTGCACCGACGCGAGCGCCGTCAGCCGATGTAGAACAGAAGCACGACGATCAACAGGCCCGCCAACGCGACCGCGGCGATCAGGGCCATGATTCCGCCGCCGATGGCGATGAGCACCGATTGGCCGTGGGCACGCCGGCGAGCGGCTCGGCTTCCCCACAGCCACCCCTGGCTATAGAGGAACAGGCCGATGAGCAATCCGAGCACGGCAGCCGCCAGCATGGCCAGGACCGACAGGTCAGAATCTTCGCCCAAGAGCGCGAGGGCGGTGAGAGCGCCGGCGATGATCAGGCCAACGATCCCGATTACGATGTTTCGGAGCAACGGATGCATCGGCGCGCATTCTAGCTGCCGCCATCGCCACCGATTCCGTGACCATCGATGCATGGGTACGCAACTTGCTTTGCTCACGCCAGTACTCACGCACGCAGCACAGGAGGCCACATGGCGGAGCGAACGAGCGCCGACCAGAACGGCTCCCCGAACGAAGGCAACATGAGTGTCCGCGAAGCCGGGCGCAAGGGCGGCAAGACCACCCGCGCGCGATACGGGGCCGAGTTCTTCCAGGAGATCGGCGCCAAAGGCGGCAAGGCCGTCAGCGAGCGGTACACCAACGAGCACTTCCGCGAGATCGGGCGCAAGGGCGGCCGTCGCGTCGCAGAGCTCATCGCCCGGGCCAAGAAGATGGACGAGGTCGAGCCGCAGGGGCGCGAGTAGCGCTCTCTTTTCTCGTTCTAGACTTCGCGGGCAATGCCTCCAACGAGTTTGTTCGCCGACCTGGCCCGCACTGCTGCCGCAGTTGGCGCGACCCGCAGCAAGAACACGAAGCGTGACCTGCTCGCAGCGTACCTCCGTGACCTGGCGGCCGATGAGCTGATACCGGCCACGACCTTCTTCGCCGGCCGTCCGCTTGTCGATCCCACTGCGAGGCTGGGACTGGGGTGGGTGCAGCAGAGCGCGGCCCTGGCGGCAGCCAGCGGGGCCGACGCTGACACCCTCGGCGCGGCATACCTGCGACACTCCGATGTCGGCGACGCGGCAGCCGAGGTCCTGGCCCACGTCGCCGGCGACGGTCTCACGGTGACCGACGTCGCCGCGGGCTTCGCGTCGATCGCCGGCGCCGCATCCTCCGAGGAGCGTGTGCGCCTCATGGCGGAGCTGTTCGGGCGAGCCACGCCCGACGAGGCTCGCTTTATCGGACGCGTCGCATCACGCGAGACGCGCATCGGCCTACGAGAAGGATTGCTCGAGGAAGCGATTGCGACCGCCTTCGAGGTGCCACCGGACGACGTGCGGCGCGCTCATATGCTCACCGGCGAAATCGGTGAGACGGCGCTGTTGGCTCGGGACGGTCGACTCACGGAGGCCGCGTTGCACGTCGGCCGCCCGATCCGCTTCATGCTCGCGTCGCCAGTGGCGGACAGCGCCGAGGTCATGCGCCGCGTCGGCGACGAGGCCTGGATCGAGGACAAGTACGACGGCATCCGCGCCCAGCTGCACGTGGAACGCGAGGGACGCGTGCGCCTCTTCAGCCGCGACCTCAACGACGTGACCCGCTCGTTTCCCGAGATCGTGGAGGCCGCTGCGGCGTTGGTGCCAGAGACGCCGCTGGTGATCGACGGCGAGCTCGTCCCCTGGCGCGCCGGATCGGTCCTGGACTTCGCGTCCCTTCAGACACGCCTGGGCCGCGTCCGGCCCTCGAGGGAGCTGCTGGCTGAGGTCCCAGTCGTCCTCGTCGCCTTCGACCTGCTGCATCACGCCGGCCGCGACCTGCTCGAGGTTCCCCTTCGGGAGCGCCGTGCCATGCTCGATGGGCTGAACGTGCCGGAACGCACAACTGAGCGGATGCTCCTGTCGCATCTCGCCACGGCCCGCAGCCCGCCGCAGGTGGACCGCCACTTCAACGACGCCCGCGAACGCCGCAACGAGGGCCTGATGGTGAAGGATCCGTCATCGGTCTATCAGCCTGGGCGCCGAGGATTGGGCTGGCTCAAGCTCAAGAAGGTGCTCGCGACGCTCGACTGCGTGGTGGTCGGTGTCGAATGGGGGCACGGCAAGCGGCGGGGCCTCCTGAGCGACTACACGTTCGCCGTGCGCGCGACCGATGAGCCCGATGCGTCGCTGCTCACCATCGGCAAGGCGTACACGGGTCTGACCGATGCGGAGATTGCTGCCATGACGGAGCGCTTCACCGCCATCACCCTGCGCGACTTTGGCCGATACCGAACGGTGGTGCCCGAGGTGGTCGTCGAGATCGCCTTTGACCGGATCATGCGTTCTGCGCGCCACAAATCCGGCTTTGCCATGCGCTTTCCGCGCATCGCGCGCATCCGCGAGGACAAAGCGCCGCATGAAATCGACACGCTGTCCACGGTGGAGGCGCTGTTCGGCGAGCAGTCCTCCGGGCGCATCCTGCTCGCCACCGGTGCGAGCGGCGAGACCGAGCGAATCGCCGCCACGGGCGAGGCGGAGGGTTGACCTCGGCTGCCGATTAATCGCGCGTTCTGGCTTGCAGCGGTCGCAGGCGCGCTACCATCCGGACAGATGACCGAGTCCGAGCCGCTGCCCGAGCACGTCGCGAAGAATCGCGCCTACTGGGACGAGATCAACGCGCCGCTGTATGCGCCGCATGGACGCGCGTCGTGGGCGACGAACGAAATCACCTGGGGCATCTTCGGCATTCCCGAGACCGAGCTCAATGCGTTGCCCGAGGTGGATGGGCGCGACGTCATTGAGCTCGGTTGCGGCACCGCCTACATCTCCGCCTGGCTGGCTCGCCGAGGTGCGCGCGTTACCGGAATCGACAACTCGGACGAGCAGCTGAAGACGGCTCGCGCCCTCCAGGTCGAGCATGGGCTCGACTTTCCGCTCATCCACGGCAATGCTGAATCGGTCCCGCTGCCCGACGCGAGCTTCGACCTCGCGGTGAGCGAGTACGGCGCCAGCATCTGGGCCGATCCCCACCGCTGGATCCCGGAGGCGGCGCGCCTCCTGCGGCCGGGCGGCGACCTCGTCTTTCTCGTCAACGGCACCTTCTGGGTATTGACCGTTCCCGAGACCGATACCGAGGGACCCGCTGCCGAGAAGCTGCTTCGCCCGTACTTCGGGATGCATCGGTTCGAATGGCCGGACGAGCCGGGCGTCGAGTTTCACCTGGGCTATGGCGACTGGATCCGACTGCTGCGATCAAACGACTTCGAGGTGCTCGACCTGGTCGAGATCCAGGCGCCGCCGGACGCGGCGCAGCCGGGCCAGTCACTGGTCGACCCGGCTTGGGCGCAGAAGTTTCCTGCGGAGCAGATCTGGCGTGCCCGGAAGGTCGGTTAGGATGCGGCCATCATGAGCGCCTTTGGCATCGACGGGTTCGGGACGGCCAGTGCGGTGAGCGTCGACGTCTACACCAGCGCGTATCGGGTGTCTGGCACGATCCAGACGCGATTCACCCGCGTGGCCGAGATCCTCAACCAGCTGTCATCGGCGTATCTCACGGTCGAGCACGCATCCACCACGGAGCACGCCATCCCCGGCCGCGTCGTTACCGCGCCATCGGTCCTGGTCAGCGTGAACGAGATTCTGGTCATGGTCGCGACGGAACTCGGCGGTGATGCCCCCCGCGAGATGCGCATCCCGAAGCGGGCGGCCCAGGCGCAGATGTCGCTCCCCCCACTCCATGTCTCCGGTGCCGTACACATTGCCATGGGCAGCCGGCCCATCGACGGCCTGCTCAATGTGCCGGACCGCTTCCTGCCGATGACCGATGTCACCTTGTCCTCAGTCGCTCATCCCGAGCTGGACCGCAGCGCCACGGCCGTGGCCGTGCGCCGAGACCGTGCCCACCTGCTCCTTGTCGCTGATGACGAGCGCCCCGATGAGCTCCTGGCCGATGTTCTCGACGAGCGCACGGCCGAGGCGTGGCTCCGCGCGTCCGAGGACCCCGGCTGACCTAGGAAGGCCGGACGGAGGGGATGCGGCCGGTTACGGTGGTGCGCTCGCCGGCATCAAGCACGTGCTCGATGAAGCGTGCTCCACCAGCCGCGTCCAACCGCCGCACGCGGCCGATGCTGTTGGCCCACCACGGCGCGTTGTCGGACGTGATGACCTCATCCACCGGCTCCTCGAGCACGATGCTGGACTGGCGTCGGGGAAAGGCGATCGCCGCACGGATCGGCATGTCGCTCAGGCCGGCGTCGTTCGCCCAGCGCGCGACCCCCTCGGCCAGCGCCACCGCGTCGAATCCTGGGTTGGTGCGGCAGGGAATCCAGCCGCTTCGTCCGCCGGTGTCGAACTCCCATACCCGCCCGCGCACGCGGTATCGGCCCACCCAGTCGCGCACGGTGAGCACCCGGACACCGCCGGGCCCGACGAGGATGCCGTCGAGCCGGCCTGTATCGCGGACTGGAAGGCGCGGCGCGACGATGAGCGTGTAGGTGTCGTCGAAGGTCGGCGCCAACAGTGTGATGAGCGCGGAGCTCAGCGCGCGCGTCCGGTTCGGGCGCAAGGCGCGCAGCAGCCACGCCGCACCCACGCCCAGCGCTATCGCAGCGACCGATGCGGTGAGGCCGGTGGCGAGGGTGGAGTGTCCGAGGAGTGTCAGCTGGCCGGCCAGGACGCCGACCGCGAGCATGGTGGTCGCCATGAGCAGCGATCGGCGTCGTTCGCGCGAGGTGAGCGTCGACGGGCGGATCACGCGCATCGGCGATCCTCCTCGGCTAGGCTTGAGCCATGTCCATTCGCATCGTGGCCACCGTTGATCCGCAGCGAAGCGTCGTGCGTGCGCTCACCGACGCTGATCACCCCGTCGCCATGGACGCTGCGCCGCCCGACGGTGACGCCAGCGCCGCCGAGCCGAAGGAGGCGTTGCTGGCGGCCCTCGCCGGCTGCACGGGGATGGATGTGGTGAGCATTCTGAGGAAGAAGCGCCAGGTGCCGCGGACGTATGAGATCGCGGTCAGTGGCGAATCCGAGGCCGAGCACCCCAGGGTGTTCACGGCGATCACCGTGGAGCATCGCGTCAGCGGATCGGTGAAGGCAGAGGCGTTGAGACGCTCCATCGAGCTTTCGGCGACCAAATACTGCCCGGTCAACGCCATGTTGTCGGCATCGGTCACGATCGAGCACTGGTATCGACTCCAGGCTGATAACGGCTCGGCAACTGAGTTCCTGGTGGCTGTCACCGGGCCGCGGGGCAGCCGCGTGATGGAATCGCCGCGTCCCGATCACGAGGCCGAGCGTAGCTCCTGAATCCCATCCAACGCCTGCCCGACGGCGGCCTGGAAGACGGCCAGATCGAAGGGCTTGGGAACGACCGGCCCGATGGGTGCCAGCTCCGCGAGCCGCTCTCGGCTGGCGGCTGAGACGATGATCGCCGGAATTCCAGGCCAGGCCGTGCGCAACAGCTCGGTGATGTCGCCACCATCGCCATCTGGCAGCATCACGTCGACGACCAGGAGGTGCGGCAGCGCCACGTCCATCAGGTCGCCCAGCTCCACGATGCGCGTGCAGGTCACGACCGTGAACCCCATCTCACGCAGGAGATCAGCTTCGAGGGCGGCGATGTCCGGATCGTCCTCGAGGACATAGGCGCGTGGTGTGCCGTTCGGATCAGTCATGGCGCGCATTGTTCCGGAGGGCGCCGCCGGGGGTCTATGGCCTATCGGGGTAGTACTTTTGGCTCAATCTCATAGTGGAGAATCTGCAGGGCCGATGTATAGTCACCGCCCGCGACGACGCTCGACAGGGCACGGCGGAGCGCGACGCAGCAGTTGGGAGCACGAAACGCATGGCGCGATCGATGTGGCGGGGGGCGATCCAGTTTGGCCTGGTCACCATCCCGGTCAAGCTCTACCTGGCCACGGAGACCGGCGGCATCGGCTTCAATCTGCTGCATGCCAGCTGCTTGAACCGGATCCAGATGAAGGTGTACTGCCCGCATCACGATGAAGTCATCCCGCGATCCGAGACGGTGCGCGGATACGAGTGGAGCAAGGGCAAATACGTCGTGGTCAGCGAGGAGGACATCGACTCCGTCCCCTTGAAGACCATGCGGGCCATCGAGATCGAGATGTTCGTCAACGTCGATCGCGACAACGCAGGTACGCAGTTCGTCAAGGCGGCGTATTACCTCGAGCCGGAGCAGATCGGGGCCAAGGCGTTCTACCTGCTCAAGTCGGTCCTCGCCGAGCAGGGCAAGAGCGCCATCTGCAAGATCGTGCTCAAGGATCGCGAGCAGCTCGCGTCACTTAACCCGTACAGCAACAGCATGCTGCTGACGACCTTGCATTGGCCCGATGAGGTGCGCTCCATGGAGGAGCTCAACCTTCCCGAGGACCAGATCGAGATCAAGCCGTCCGAGAAGAAGATGGCCGAGCAACTCGTCGCCAGCATGACCGGCGACTTCAGTGCCGATGAGTACCACGACGATTATCGCCAGGCACTCATGGCCGTGATCGAGCGCAAGGTCGCCGGTGAGAAGCCGGAGCCCGCGCAGCGTACCGAGGCGACGAATATCACCGACCTCATGGCCGCGCTCGAGGCGTCAGTCGCCGCCGCGCGCTCGGATCGTCGCGCCGCCAAGGACGAGACCAAGGCCGAGGAGCCGACCAAGATCGCCGCGCCGCGCCAGCGCCGCCGCAAGACGGCCTGACCTCGGGGTCGTGCCCTCGGACCAGCTGAATCTCGACATCCCGGACGCTGCTCCCGGGCGCCTGGCTTCGCGGATTGCGCCGATGCAGCCCGGCGTCGGATTCACGCCATTTGACGATCCCGCGTACCTGTTCGAGCCCTGGTGGCCGGGCGTTCGAGCTTTGGCGTGGGTCGATGGCGGACGCCTGATCCGCCTCCGGGCCCAAGGCCTTGCCGATGCGCTCACCACCTTCGGCGAGCTCACTGTTGAGCTGCCCGAGCGCCTGATGGACGACGGCGTCGTGCTCGACGGGTGGCTGCTGACCCTCGATGAGGGCGGCTGGCTTGATGTCGACCTGCTGCGACGGCGGCTGGCCGGTGAGCTTCATGCCGGACGTCCGGCATTCGTCGCCTCCGACCTGCTGTGGTGCGGCGGCCAGCCGTGGACGCGGCGACCATTCGCTGCCCGCCGCGCACGGCTCGAGGCGGTCCTGCTGGACGGTGATCGCTGCGTCGTTTCGCACGCGCTGCGTGGCGAGGGGACATTGCTGGCCGAGGCGCTCGCCCGCTTCGGGCTGGAGGCCCTATCGGCGCGCCGGCTCGACGCCCGATATCGGTCCGGCGCCGCCGGTGACGCATGGTTGCGTATCCCGATCAAGCCCGCGCCGATCGTCGAGCGACCACGCCTGTCGCTCATTCAGCGTCTGCCCTTCGATGAGAACGGCGACTAGCTCACAGGAGATCGAGGGCATGCTCGAGCTTCGTGTTCGGCTCGGGTGCCAGGCCGGCAGTCTCTCCCAGGGCGGCCGCCAGATCATCGAGCGCCGCGCGGCCGGCGAACTCATCATCGAGGAGCTCGAGTTCGACGACGTGGAACGTGGCAGCTTGCTGGCCATCGCGCTCGACCCTCACCTCGTCCAGGCTGAGGGTCCCGATCTGACGACCACCGATGCTGACGCTGCGCTCGGTCCGCTTCTGGAGCAGCCGGATACGCTCATGGAGCGCCGCGTCCTGGCTCAGCTGGAGGAGTCGCTGCCGCGCCTCGCTCGGGGGCCACGCTGTCGCATCCAGCAGCTCGTTTGCCGGACCCTCCACCTCTGGCCGGCGGTGGAGCCAGCCATCGCTGTCGCTTGATGGTGGCCCCTTGAGAGAGATGATGACCGACGAGCCGCGCGAACGGAGGCGACATGCCCAACGGGCTGCCGCGAGTGAGCCAGATTCCGTGTCGAGGTAACGGTCGATTTCGTCGAAGGTGGTGGCGGGCCCCAGCGACGCGGCACCCAACGAAGCAGCCGCGGCGAGGCGGGTCAATGGTCCCGGTCCGTCGGCGCTGAACCTGGCTTCGACCTCAACCGCCATAACGGGCGGCCGCGTCGCGTACGGAGGCGGCGATCGCCTTGCGCAGCTCGGGCGGCTCGAGGACTTCGACGGCCTCACCCCACGACAGGATCCACGGTTGGATCTCGACGATACCGGCGACCGTGACGGCCAGCTCGACCCCGCCGTCCCCGAGCTCGGTCAATGTCTGGGATCGGTGCCAGACCGCCTCGCGCACGCGATGCGCCACGGAGGCATCGAAACGCAGTCGCACGTCTGCGGTGGGCGTGGAGTCGGACGACCAGATGCCCCATGAGTTGGCCAGCCAGCGGTCGGGATCGAAGGCGTCGGGAATCTCGTATCGGTCACTCGTCAGCGTGGCGGTCTGGATGCGCTCAACCTTGTAGGTGCGCATCGCTGCGGCCGGCTCGTCATACGCGATGAGGTACACGCTGCGCAGGGCGGCATCCGGCTCCAGGAAGTAGGGCTGCACGCGCGTCCGCTTTTCGTCCCCGGTGCCGGGGTCGTAGGTCATCTCGACCACGCGGCCCTCGGCCCAGCCGCGAGCCACTGCCGAGAAGCTCCGACTGAACGGCTCGTTGGGATCGTGGGCGCCCACCACCACCATGGCCGCCGCGACGTGGCGCGCGATCGGCTGCGGCAGCAGGTCGGCAAGCTTGGTGAAGGCCGATACCACCGCCGGGTCGTACTGGTCGCTCCAGCGCGCCATCAGGCGGGCCGCCAGGAACAGGACGATGGCTTCCGGCACCGACAGGCGCAATGGTGGCAGGAAGAACTTGCGATCGATGCCGTATCGGCCGCGCCCGGCCTGGAAGACCGGCACGCCGAGCTCCTCGTCGAGCGCGTTGATGTCGCGGTACACGGTGCGGGCGGTCATGCCGGTCAGCTTCGCGATCTCGCTGACCGCGACTCCGGCCTCGCCGCTGCCGCGCGAGTAGAGGATGGACGCGACGCTCAGCAGGCGCGCCAGCCGATCGCGCTTCCGGCCGATGCGGTCGTCGACCCCGTCGTCCCAGCCATCCCACTCGCCACCCTCGCTCATGGCGCCTCCCCGATGGCGGCTGGCCGTGACGGATCGGATGACCAGGCGCTCCAGGAACCTTCGTACAGGCGGGCACCGTCGATGCCGGCGATCTCGAGCGCCAACAGATCGTGCGTGGCATTCAGGGACGAGCCGCAGTAGGCGACGCTTGGGAGCACGTCCGCGCCCAGGGCCGTATATCGAGCGCGGAGGGCTTCCGGTGCCAGGAAGCGTCCGTCGGGTCCGAGGTTGCCCGTCCACGGAGCGCTGTGGGCGCCGGGTATGTGGCCCGCTCGAGGATCGATCGGCTCGGTCTCGCCGCGGTAGCGCTCACCGGCGCGCGCATCGAGCAGCAAGGCATTGCCGCCGAGCATGGCTGCGACCGCATCGGTCCCGACCAGGTCGTCGCGTCCTTCTCCCGGAGTCCAGTGGGCGGCTGGGGTGGAAGGCGCGTCCGTGGTCAGGGACTGGCCCGCATCGGTCCATGCATTGATGCCGCCGTCGAGGACGGCACACGTGCCGTCGCGTCCGTAGTGGCGATACAGCCACCATAGGCGCGACGCGATGCTGCCTCCGGCATCGTCGTAGGCGACCACGACGTGCTCGTCGCCGATGCCGCGCTGGCCGAGAACGCGAGCGAGCTTGCCGGTGGTGGGGACGGGATGACGGCCCGGACCTTCGCCGGGTGATGAGAGCTCATCTTCGGCGTCCAGGAACACGGCGCCGGGAATGTGCCCAGCCTCGTAGAGCTCGTGCCCGGGCGGACCGGCCAGCGACCAGCGCACGTCCGCGATGCGCAGGGACCGATGCGCCAGGTTGGCATGCAGCCAGTCGACGCTCACGACCGGACCAGGCAGGGTCAGCACGCCTTGGATGATAGACCGATGTGGCCTTGGTGCCTGCGGTGATGCATGTGGCCCAGGACGTTCGTACTCCCCGCACTGGTACCTCAGACCGGTCGACCGTCCCGATGACGCTGTCGCGTCCGCTGCCCCCGGTAGCGCCGTCGTCGCGGCCCTGGTCTTCAACAATTCAAGGAGGCTCACTCTGGTGAATACCATCTCCCTTACCCGACGCTCGGTGAGCATCGGCGCGTTCGTGGCGATTCTCGCCGCGACGTTGCTGGCGCTCTCGTCCGTCCTCGCCTCGCCGGTCAACGCCGGCCACCAGTCATCGGCTGGTGACGAGAAGGGCTTTACCGGCGGCTGGTACGACGGCCGCACGGTCGACTTCTTCTACAACAAGGACTTCTTCTGCAAGGAGCCCCCGGCGAGCGGCGCCGACTCGAACTGCGTCGTCGGCGCTGAGCCGCAGACGCCTCCGCGCGGCGGCAATATTCCCGTGCTCTACGTCATGACTCCGCTGTTCTCCCCCGCACCGACGGACCTGCAGTGCCCGGTCGTCGGCGACTGCATCAACCACCCGAACACCATCGACCTTTCGGCCGTCTTCGGTCCGAGCGCAGCCAATGCGCTCCTGCCGGCGCACAGCCACATCGTCGATGTCGACCAGGGCGGCTGGTGGGAGATCGAAGTCATCGGAGTGACCGATGCCGACGTGTGGGCTGAGATCGCCGAAGGCAAGGATCTCGACACCGTTCGGGAGCTCCAGGACGCCGGCGTCGGCATCACTGGCGACATCCCGTCGAACCTGTACCTGTTCTTCGACGTTCGCGACTAGTTCGCTTTCGTCCCTTCGTGGGGAGCTCGGGTGTGCCCACTCGAGCTCCCCGCACCGAATCACTGAGGGAACCTGTGATGCTTCACACCATGGACCGATCCTCTCCGCGCCGCCTGCCGCGGCATTCGGCACGCATCCTGACCGGCGCGATGACACTCATCGGCGCCGCGCTCGTGGCGGTCGGCGTCACGCTCCCCTGGCTCAGCTTCTTCGCCGGCCTTCAGCCGGTAACGGCGCTCGGCACGCCGAACGGTACGCTCCTGGTCGTCGGCGCGGCTGTGACCGGGCTCCTCGGCGTCGTCGTCCTGGCTCGTGGCAGCCTCTGGGCGCGTCGGGGCCTCACGCTCGCCGGCATCGTGCTCACGGCATTCACCGCCTATCTCGTCATCGGGCTCGTCAGCATTTACCGCGAGGTCAGCGCGGACCCGCTTGTCGTGGCGCAGATCGGGCCGGGCCTGGCGGTCGTTGGTGCTGGTGCGCTGCTCGTGCTCGCCACGTCCCTCATGAGCGACTGATACCGCCATCGATCAGCGGGCGAAGCGCATCGACCGCGCGCCGGCGATCTGCTTCGTGCAGGATGCGACCGGCCGCATCGGCCAGAAGCGACGCCTGGAGGCGCAGCACAGGGTGCCGCTCCGGCGTGAGGGCAGCGACGAGGACGCTCAGGGACCGCGCCACGTGGACCACCATGACAGGGGCGTCGCCGCCGTAGTGGCGGATCTGCTCGAACGCGAGCGGCACCAGATCGTCGAAGCCGGGAAACGGGACATCGAGTCGGGCGACGCCGTCGGCGTCGGCGAATGAGCGCGGTGGATCCGTTGCCATGCCGGCAGCGGCCAGGATTTCGACGAGCCGGTCCACGCAGTTCATGGCCGTGGTCGGGTCGTTGATTCCCGGTGAAAGTGCCTTCACGCCGATGTCCACCAATTGCTGGATCCCGAAGGCAACGTCCTGCTGATCGGAGCGTTCGTCACCGAGGACGAAGGCGCGCTGAACTTCGGACTCGCGATCCTCGGGCCGGCCCGTCGCGGCGTTAGCGCGGTCTGGCTCAAAGCAAGCGATAGGGGCATGCCTCTGCACCCATGATCCGGGACTGACCAGGATCTTGTACCGACCGTCCGCCTGGCGCGCGGAGCGAACCAGGTCCTCCAGGTCGATGAGCTGGAGGTACCCGCTCTGGCGGGCGCGCAACAGGCACGAATCCGGCGCGATGATCTCTGCAAGCGACTTCCCGCTGGGCGGCGACGGCTCCCGCCGGGAGCGATCGCCTGCTGGCTGCCATCCGCGGTCCTCTTCGCGCGCGCTCCAGGTCGAAAGTTGCGCGATGGTCTCCAGGGTGTCCTGTGCGACCCCGGCCACGATCGAGGTGACCTGGATCCGGACGCTGATGTGATGGATGAAGTAGATCAGCATGCCGATCGACACGAAGGTGAGCAGCAGCGCGCCAGTGATGGCGAGGTCGGGCACGAACACCTCATCGCCCGACCGGATCGAGCGCAGCACGAGGAGTGCGTACGTGAACGTGCCCATGAATGCGCCGAGCACGAACTGGTTGGGCCGGTCGCGCAGGAAGTTGTTCAGGACGCGAGGCGAGAACTGCGTGCTCGTCAACTGAAGCGCCACGATGGTGATCGAGAAGGTCACGCCGGCGACCGTGATCACCGATCCGGCGATCGCCTGGAGCATGGCGCGCGCCCCATCCGGTCCGGCACCGAAGACTACCGGGAGCTCGGAGCCGGTGACGCCCAATGCGCTCGAGAGTGCCAGCATGCCCAGCGCGGCCACTGCGGCGGCGATGACTGACAGCGAGGGAACGAACCACAGGCTGCCCCGGATGTGCTCAATCGCCTCGCGGATGCGCATCGGTCAGCCGTCGGTGGCCGACGGGCTCGGACCGACCGATTCGCTGGGAGCGGGCGTCGGTGAAGGCGCCGGTTCGCCGGGCAGCTGCTCGATCATCGCGCGATTGGTCGCATCATCGACGCCGATGAGCAGGAACACGAACTCACCGCTCGACCAGGTGTAGATCATGGTCCCGGCCGCCGTCGCGTTGTCCTCGGGTCGCACCCAGACCGCGTGTCCGCCAGCTTCGGACAGCTCCCACGGTTCGGGGTCGAGACCCGCGATCCCGACGTAGCGACCGGCCGTCGCCAGGTGCGGCTCGAGGTCCTCGGTGGCCACGGGATCGCCGTCAATGCGCATGGCGTACAGCGTCAAGCGTGGTTGAACGATGTAGGCGAGCGCGAGCGAGGCGAATCGGTCACCGATGGCGCCGTAGGCGAAGCCGATGTCGCCGGGCGTGAGCGCGAAGTCGTCGAACGGCGCCACCATGACCGGCGCGTCGTAGGCTGATGCAGGGACGAGCGCGGCGAGCTCATCGTCCGGCTCATTTGTGAAGCGTGGCGTCGGCGCAGGCGTCGCCGTCGGCTCAAGCGTCGGGACCGGGGTTGCGGTGATCGACGGAGCCGCGGTCGAGGGCATCGGCTCCGGCGTCCGGGAGGATTCAGCAGTCGAGCAGCCGGCCAGTGTCAACGTCGCCGCGAGCGCCACGCGCCCCGCTTGGTGCGGGCGCAGCAAAGTGAGGGGGGAGATCATCATCGGCCGCGGAATGATACCTCAGGCCGCGCCGCGAGCCTCCCCGTCGGCCACGTCCGACGTCCGGCGTCGCCGTCCCGGATCCCGCCGCTGGTTCACGGTGGCCGCGAGGGCCTCGAGTACGTCTGAGCGATAGGTGGCGAAGTCGCGACGCAGGCGGACAAGTGCGTCCGCGCGGCCGACTCGCGCTTCACCGACGCCAGAGATCATCTCGTCGTACGCGTTGGCGACTGCCACGATGTGTGACCCGATCCCTCCCTGGGCGCGCGCTGCGCGCCGGGTTCGCTGTTGCCCGTTCGCACGCAGATGGTGGTAGCCGACGACAAGCGCCGAGACGTCGCGAAGCGACGCGATGGCGCTCATCTCGGCGAGCGCGTGATCGTCGAGCACGTGCAGCCGCGCCGCCAGCTCGATGTCGTGCTGCGCGTCGGCGTCCAATGCCAGCGCGGCGGCCAACGTTGCTCCCAACCGGCCCACTCGATCGGTGTGCCCGTGGTGGCTCGCACCGCGCGCATCGAACGAGCGCGAGATGCTGAGCAGGGCGTCGCGCAGCGAGTCACGCTCGTCGTGCTGTGGGGGGCTCAGCTGTGACGCTCGTTCGACGAGGTGCTCGGCCGCGTGCGCGTCGTCGTTCTCGCGCAGGGCGGCCGACGCCAGGCCTACGAGCGTTCCGCGGAGGTCGCCCACGTCCGCCGGAAGCCTATCGGCGCGCACCACCCGGTCCTCACCCGCCCGCTTTCCGTAGTAGAGCGCAGTGTCGGCAACCCCGAGGAGGCTGGCGCGATCGCTCGCGTCGCCCGGCAGACCAGCCACGCCGATGGTGATGGTCACCGGTGCCGCCTCGTCGCGCGTGAGGGCGGCCACGGCTCGCCGGATGCGCTGGGCGACGCGCGCTCCCGCGGCGACGGTGGTGTCCGGCAGGATGAGAGCGAACTCGTCGCCGCCGTAACGATAGACCCGGTCATCGCTCCGCGCGGCACCATAGATGGCGGTTGCGACGCGATGGAGCAGCGCGTCGCCGGACGGATGGCCGTGCTGGTCGTTGTATGCCTTGAAGCAATCCAGATCCATCATCAGCATCGTGAGACGACCACCCGCGGCCTCCTCCACCATGGCGCCGAGGTCGCGCTGGAACGCGCCGTGGTTGCCCAGGCCGGTCAGGGCGTCGGTCTCGGCGCGCTCGCTCACGGCGTGGTGAACATCGGCATTGCTGAGCGCGATGGACGCCTGTGCCGCGAAGAGCTGCACCAGTTCGAAGTCGGTGGCGCTGAAGTGGATCTCTGGCCCGCCGACGCGCGACACGTTCAGCGCACCCAGCACCTCGCCCTCGGCAATGAGTGGGACGACAACGACGGCCTCCGGGTCCTCCGGGGTTCCCGGAATCTGGAGCGCGCGCGGATCGGCGAGCGCGTCATTGGCCAGAATCGGCTGACCATGCTCGACCGCCCAGCCCATCAGCCCGCGTCCGAACGGGATGATGTAGCTGCCGACCTGCTCCGCGTGGCGCTCGCGGGTCAGCACCGGCAGCATGACGCGAGCGCCGGAATCGGCCCGGTAGATGGACAGGTTGTCGTAGGCAACGACGTCGCGCAGGCCGTCCGCAATGATCTCGAGCACGTCCGCCTGGTCGAGCGTTGACAGGAGCCGCTCGCTGACCTCGAGCAGGCGCCGTTGCGAGTCGGCGCGACGGGCGAGCTCGGTGGACTGGCTCACCAGCTGTTCGTAGGTGGTGGCATTGGCCATGGCCTGTGCCGCGTAGCCGCCGAAGATGCTCATGGTCTGGAGGTCATCGGTCGTGAAGCGCCCGTAGCCCAGCTGGCTGAGCACGATCACGCCGAGTGCCTGCCCTTCGTACAGCATGGGAACGACGAGCATGGATTCCGGGACGTCCTCGGTGCCGTCGATCGTCTTGCCACGTCCATCATCGACGGCGTCGTTGATGAGCAGTGGCTCGCCGTGCTCCGCCACCCAGCCGGTGAAGCCTTCGCCGATCCTGACGCGCAGTTGCGCCTCCGCGTCAGCGGGGTCGCCGGAGAGCATCTCGTGGGTAAAGGCGATCGGGTCGCACATGCCCCGCTCGCGGTCGACGCGGTAGATGCGGATGTCGTGATAGTCGGCCAGCGTACGCGCCTCGGCCACGATGGCTTCAGCGATGGCTCGGACATCGGTCAGTCGGTTGAGCCTGGCAGAGAGGTCCTGGATCGATCGCATGCGCGCCGCCTGGTCGGCGACCGAGCGATACAGGCGGGCATTCTGGATTCCCACCGCGGCCTGGTCGGCGAACGCCTGGACCAGCGTGACCTCTTCCTCCGGCCAGGTCCGGTCAGCGTCGTGATAGAGCCCGATGACGCCGATGGCGCGACCGCCGAGCAGGAGCGGGACGATGCACACCGTGCGGATTCCCTCCGCGACGTAGGCGGACTGCATCTCGCCGATCGCCGGGTCGCGGTCCGCGTTGCGCATCCACTCCACGCGCTTCCGGCGGAGCGCGCGGAGGGCGATGGTCTCGCTGCCGGTTGTGAGCTCGGCGCCCGCGGCCAGGAAGCGATCGCTCAGGCCGCGTGAGACCAGTGCGACCGGATGCGGCGTCTGGTCGAACATCCACAGGCCCGCTCGATCGGCGTCGAACAGGGTGCTCGTGCGTTCCACGATGTCGTCAAGGACCTTGGTCAGGTCAAGTTGGCCGGCAAGCTCCTTGGTCACCATGCGCAACGCACGGGCCCGATGCAGCTCGCGGCGTGCCCGTTCGAGCAGCCCGGCGATGCCGATCATCGTCCCCGCAGTGGTGAGGAACGAGCGCGTGAACCGATCCGACAGGCGACCGGCGGATCCGGCATCGATGACCAGCAGGCCGATCAATCCACGTCGCGTCGTCAGCCGCATCTCGACGGTATGGGCCGCGACAGGCGGGCTGCCCGCATCGTCCGCGGGCATCGGTCGCTGCGCTGGTGGCGAGTCGTCAAATCCGCCATGAGCAGCAAGCTTCAGATGCCGGCCGTCCACGACATAGACGGCCGCTCGATCGGCGGCGAGGTCCGTGCGGAGGGCTTCGACCACGAGACGCGCCGCCGAGTCGGGGGTCGGTGAAGCGGCGATCCCGGCGCTGATGCGGCCGAAGGCGGCCACCTCGCCGGGATGCTGGGGCACGCTTCGACGGGCGGCATCGTCCGGACCATCTTCGACCAACAGGCGTGCCACGTCGTCGCGGCGGAAGCGTCGATCGCCCCGCGCGTTGATGCGGAAGGCGTTCAGGCGACCCGCATCGGTCCACGAACGAATGGTGTTCGGGTGGACGCCGAGCAGCATCGCCGCCTGTGCGACGCTGAGCAGGGACTCGGATTCATTTCGCGGCATCGATGGGCGTTCCAATCGGTTCCATGGAGCTTTCGGTAAGTTCCGTGCACCGGATGCTAGAAACGGCAGGTGCCGCGCGCGATGCCTCGATGGTCCGGGTCCGGCAGTACTGACAGCCGCGTCAGGCTCCGACCATGACGCTCGCGATGGCACCCAGGAGGCCGACCGCCACGAGCGCAGTCGCCAGGCCGATCCCGATCACGCCAGCCACCGCGACGCGTCGGTGCCGCCCACCGAGCAGGCGCATGGCGTCATCGAGTGCCAGCGTCGAGATCACGAATCCGGTGTCCGGTGGTCGGAGCTCGACGCGACCATCCGTCGTGCGCTCCGGGCGGGCGAGCAAGAGCAGCCGATCGGTCACGTTGATGGTGCGGGTGATGGCGCGGGCCTGGTCGATACCGTCATGTCGTTCGCGAAGGCGCGCGACCGCCGAAGCGTGTGGCTCGTCGAGCTCACCGGGATCGCCGCGCCAGATCTTCGGGATGGCGATGAGTGGCTCCGCCGCGCGCGCCGGATCCACGGTGATGGAGCCATCGTGGTCCCACAGCTCGAACGAACGGGTTTCGCGCAGCCGCTCGATGCTGCGCCATCGACCGTCGACGCGGACTTCCACGTCCCGATGGAACGCGACGAGCCGCTCGCCATCACCGGCATCGAGCGGGTCGCGGCAGCGGATGCGCCCCGTGACGCGCACAGGACGCGAGGGCAGCTCATCGGCATCGATCAGGCGTCCGACCTTCACCTCGGGTGGTCCGGCAAGCCGACGAGCCACCGCGGGAAGGGCGCCGCTGACGCGCACCGCGCCGAACGAGATGATGCCCAGCAGGAGACTGATGACAGCGAGCACCAGGAACCAGGAGGCGAGGGACATGGCGGCTCTGGCTCAGGCCACGCCGGCGTCGGCGAGATCCACCACGCGGCCGCCACTCACGCGGACCAGCTCATCCGGTGTGATCCGGAAGACGGCATCCGGCAGCCCCGCTGCCGCCCACAGCTGATCGTGGCTCAGCAGGTCACGATCGATCAGGACGGTCAGCGGTTCCGCGTGGCCGAACGGTGGCACGCCGCCGATGGCGAACCCGGTCGCGTCCCGGGCCTCGTCACCGGTGGCACGGCGAGCCGCGCTGGCCCCGA
The DNA here is from genome assembly GCA_038255505.1 of Candidatus Limnocylindria bacterium. Lineage (GTDB taxonomy): Bacteria > Chloroflexota > Limnocylindria > QHBO01 > QHBO01 > JACDBZ01. Next base: position 5,690 of record JBBSLF010000005.1, on the reverse strand, counting down.
ATGCCGTCCCGAGCAACGAGAGGGCGACCCGGTTGGCGCCCGACACGAGGGCCAGCACGGGAGCCTCATCGGCAATGAAGACGAGCGACTTGACGATCTGGGCGACCTCGCACCCCACGGCGCGCGCCGCATCGGCCGCCGTGCGGGTGCCCTCGGGAAAACGTTCGACGGTGATCTCGAGGCCCGTAGCGCGAGCAGCGCTGATCACGCGTTCGACATTGGGGTGCATCGACCGATAATAGGGCGCGTGCTAGGCTGGGGCCTCAACTCAAGAGACGACAGGGGAGCGCAGCAGCGCTGAGAGTGCAGGACCGATGCGGTCCGCAGACCCTCGAACCTGATCCGGGTCATGCCGGCGAAGGAAGTCGAAGCAGCACGTGCCGCGGCGCCCCAAGGCCAACCTTGGAGGCAGGACACATACCGATGAGATGCGTGGTGATCGCCTCCGGCGATCTCGACCGTGATGACGAGCGCTGGCTCGTCGATGCCGAACTGGTCATCGCCGCCGATGGTGGCGCGATGTCGCTTGACCGTCTCGGTCGCCGGCTGGACGTGCTTGTCGGCGACCTCGACTCCACCGACCCGGCCCTGGTCGAGCGCCTGGAAGCTGCGGGGACGCGGATCGATCGCCATCCCGCCGACAAGGAATCGTCCGACACCGAGCTCGCGCTTGGCGCGGCGATGGCGTCGGACGCGACCCCGATCGTCGTGCTGGGGGCGTTCGGGGGGGATCGGATCGACCATGAGCTCGCGAACGTGCTGCTGCTGGCCGATCCTGCCCTTGCCGGACGAGATATTCGGCTTGTCCGCGGCCGATCGACCGTCCGGATCCTGCATGCCCGCGCCCGCGCGGAGCTGGAGGGAGCTGCCGGCGGAACGGTGACCCTGATGCCGATCGGCGGCGACGTGACTGGCGTGACCACCTACGGCCTGCGCTGGCCGCTCGATGGCGCGACGCTGCGCATGGGGCGGTCCCGAGGCCTGAGCAACGAGATCGTCGCGGCGCCCGCATCGGTCCAGCTGGAGCACGGCACGCTCCTCGTCGTCGAGATAGCCACACAAGGAGCGAACTGACCATGACCACCACCGAGCAGCCGAGCGGTTGGCGTATCGTCGACATCGTCGTCGCGGCCGTCGTGGCAGTCGCGTTCGGGATCGTGTTTCTGGCGTGGAACGCGGTGTACGCCGCGACAGGACCGATATTCACCTTTCTGCCACCGGCCCAGGCGCTGATGTACGGCGTCTGGCTGCTGCCGGGCGTGCTCGTGGCACTCATCGTGCGCAAGCCCGGCGCTGCGATCTTCGGCGGTCTCGTCTCAGCATCGGTGTCGGTGCTGCTCGGATCGCCGTACGGCGCCGACGCGCTGATCTCCGGCGCCATGCAGGGGGCTGGCGCCGAGCTCGCCTTTGCCATCGGCCTGTACCGCCGCTGGACGCTGCCATTCGCAGTGCTGGCTGGCGCCCTGGCCGGGTTGTTCGCCGCCGCGCACGACATTGTCCTGTACTACGTGGACACCGGCGTCGATTTCTGGCTGGTGTATGCCGCGGCGACCATCCTCAGTGGCGCAGTGATCGCCGGGGTTGGCGCGTGGTCCCTCCTTCGGGCGCTCGTTTCGACCGGCGTCCTGCGGGAATTCGGGGCCGGGCGCGATCAGCGCGAGATCTGACCTGCCGACCGTCCACAATGCGCCGATGCGGGAGGCGGCACGGCCAGCGCGGATCGAGGCTCATGGCTGGGGCGTCCGGCACCCCGGGCGCCGAGACTGGGCGTTGCGTGGCCTCGACCTGACCATCGAGCCGGGCGAGCGAGTTCTCCTGCTCGGTTCATCGGGCTCCGGAAAGTCGACCCTGCTATCGGCCCTGGCTGGCCTGCTCGATCCGGCCGGAGGCGGCGAGACCGAGGGCGTCCTGCTGGTGGACGGACGCGATCCACGCCAGACCCGAGACCGGGCGGGACTTCTGTTCCAGGATCCCGAGTCGCAGATCGTGATGGGGCGCGTCGGGGATGACGTCGCGTTCGGGCTCGAGAACCGATGCGTTCCGACGCCAGGCATCTGGCCGCGCGTTGAAGCGGCACTGGCCGCTGTCGACTTTCCGTATGGACGTGATCGTGCGACACAGGCGCTATCCGGCGGGGAGCAGCAGCGCCTGGCCCTGGCCGGCACGCTCGCGCTCCAGCCGGGCCTCCTCATGCTCGACGAGCCGACCGCGAACCTGGATCCGGATGGGGCCTCCGAGGTGCGCCTCGTCCTCGATCGCGTCGTGGAGCGGCTCGGCGCGACCTTGATCCTGGTGGAGCACCGCGTCGACGAGTCGCTCCCGCTCGTTGATCGCGTCGTGGTCATCGAGGCGGGCGGTGGCGTGATGGTCGACGGCGCACCGCACGAGATCTTCCGCGAACAGGGCGCGCGCCTGGCCGAAGCCGGCGTCTGGGTGCCCGATCATCCGCCGGCCGCACCGCCGCGCCGCTCGCGGCCACCGTCGGAGACGCTCATCATCGCGGAGCACGCCGCGTTTCGATATCCGGGCATGGCGGTCGATGCGGTCGCGAACGTCGACCTGTCGGTCCGTTCGTCCGAGGCGCTGGCAATCACCGGTCCCAATGGCAGCGGAAAGTCAACGCTCGGGCTGCTGCTCGCCGGACTGATCGCTCCGCGGGTCGGACGGGTGATGGCGGGTGAGGCCCTCTCCGCAGGCCATGGCCGTGAGCCGATCGCGGGGTGGCCGGCGCGCAAGCTCGTGGGCCGAATCGGCACCGTCTTCCAGGATCCGGAGCACCAGTTTCTGACCGCATCGGTTAGAGAGGAGCTGCTGCTGGGGCCGCGCCGCGTCGGACTGGCTCCCGCGGTGGCCGCGCGGCGGGCAGACGAGCTGCTCGAGCGCCTGCGGCTGACGCACCTCGCGGCCGCCAATCCGTTCACGCTGTCGGGAGGCGAGAAGCGTCGGCTCTCGGTCGCCACCGCGCTCGCGACGGCGCCTGCGGTGCTTGTGCTGGATGAGCCGACGTTCGGCCAGGACCGTCGCACATGGGGCGAGCTCGTCCATCTCCTCGCGGCGCTGCGCGACTCCGGGCGCGCCATCGTCTTCGTCACGCATGACCGCGCGTTCGCTCACGCGCTCGGCGATCGCACCGTTCACCTTGGCCAATCCGGCGTGCTGAGCTGATGCGCCTTCTGACGCCCGTTGCCCCGAACTCGGGTGCGCTGTTGGTCCGCGCCAATCCGGTCGCAAAGCTCGGCGCGGCGCTGGTGGTGATGGTCGCGCTGTTCGCCTCGCTCGACGGCGTGACTGCGGCCGTCGTGCTGGTGGGTCTGATGGGTCTGCTGCCCGCGTCGGGACTGTCGGCGCGCGTGCTGATCGGACGGGCATGGTTGGTCGGAGCCGCGGCGATCTCGATCGGCGTCTTCAATGTGCTCTTCGCGGCCGATCAGCTAGGCCCGATCGTCGCCGAACTCGGGCCATTGCAGATCGGGGCCGAGACCCTGGCGAATGGCGCGGGCCTCGCTCTTCGGCTTGTCGCGATTGCCCTGGTCGGGCTGCTGGCGACCGCGACCAGCGACCCGGTCGACATCGCCGACGCCCTTGTTCAGCAGCTGCGGATGTCGCCGCGCTTCGCCATCGGCGTGCTCGCCGCATTGCGACTGGTTCCGCTCCTCGCGCAGGAGTGGCAGACGATCGCCATGGCGCGGCGAGCGCGTGGCGTCGACGCCGGTCGCTCGCCGATCGCCGCCGTCCGCCTCTTCGCGGGCCAGATGATGAGCCTCCTGGTTGGCGCCATTCGGCGGGGTTCGCGGATGGCATTGGCCATGGAGGCCCGGGGCTTCGGGGCCATGCCGTGTCGAAGCGTTGCGCGGGTGCAACGGATGCGGCCGGCCGACTGGGGCTGGCTGCTCGGCGCAGCGGTGTTTGCGGCAGGCGCCATCGGTTTCAGCATGGCGATCGGAACCTGGCGCTCGCTCTTCGGCTGATCGGTGGCTTCGCCTGCCACCGATACACCGCCGATTCGTGACAGGAGGACCGCTATACGTCGCGATCCGCCGATATGTCGCCGGTGCTGAGCGGGGTCGGCGCGCTGCCATGCCACTCTTGTCATCCCCCGACCGCTGCACCGTCGGTTTGCGCCACGGCGGCGCCTTCAAGTCATGATTCGCCGATGTGTCGGCTCCCATGTGACAAGAGCTCTAGCCCCACGCGCGCACCACGCTCACGGCCCGCCGATCTATCGTGGATTCACCACAGCAATCGCCACCCGCGCCACATTTCGCCGACCCGTCGCCGGGTGTCGATTGCGGGTGCTTAGCTCCCCTGGAAAGGCTCCAGCCAGGTCGGCGCATGCACGACCCCGATGTAGCGACCGGGATCGAACGGCGCGAGCGGCAGGGTCGATGGCGCGCCCGAGGCGATCAGCTCGGCCATCAGCAACCCCAGGACTGGTGCGTAGGGATGGCCGTGGCCGGTCAGACCTGCCGCAACGTAGGCGCCGGGCAGCGGCGTGCCGTCCTCGGCGGGCAGCGGTCCGGCCATCGGGATCTCGAGCGAGGCGAAGTCGAGCAGTCCGGCCCAGCAGCGGATGATGCGGGCGTCGCTCAGTGCCGGATGAAGACGCTCCAGCAGGCGGGCCAGCAACGGCGGAATCGACGGTCGAACGCGGGTGGAGTACGAGCCGATCCCCATTCCCTCATCGGCCACGGCGAACCCTCCGATCACGACTTCGCCTGACCGCATCTGGCGCCAGTACTCGTTGCACTGGTTCGTCTCGAACCCGGGTGCGCCGATGCTGAAGGGCAGCATCTCGGTCACGCACACCGTCTCGCGGATCGGCGTGAGGTTGGCGGCGAGGTGCGGAGCAAGTGACGGCGTCCACGCATTGGTGGCCAGCAGCACCGAGCCCGACGCCACCTCCCCGTGCGAGGTCGCCACGCCGGTCACGCGCCCGCCGCCCGCCAGCAGCCGATCCACCCGCACGCCGGTGACGACGGTTCCGCCGAGTTCGCGGACCCGATCGAGGAGCCCATAACACAGCCGGAATGGGTTGAGCTTGGCGTCGCTCGGCGTCCATTTCGCCGCGCGCACCTGGTCAACCGCCAATCCCGGCGCCAGCTCCGTCAGCTCGGTGCGGTCCACGACGCGCACCTCGAGGCCCGCGTCAGCCTGGAGAGCGGCCATGCTCCGCACGTGAGTCTCTTCCACCTCGTCAACCGCGAGGTCGAGCGAGCCGAACCGGTCCCATTCGATGCCGCCCGGCAGCTCGGCGTCCCAGGCCTCGAGCATGTCGAGGGAGCGCGTCGTGTAGTCGAGGATCGATCGTGCCCCGGACGCCTGCACGAGGCGCGTCACCCGGTCGAAGTGCCCACCAAGACCGGCGAGCGCCATGCCGGCGTTTCGGCCCGATGCGCCCCAGGCCGGGGCATTGGCCTCGATCACCAGTGGTCGCATTCCGGCGAGCGCGAGGTGGTAGGCCGCCGATGCGCCGAGCATCCCGCCTCCGATCACGACCACCTCCGCGCCCGACGGCAGCTCGGCACGAGGATCCGGCGTGAACGGCACGGACTCGGGTGGCGGCGTGAAGATCGGCTCGGGTGACAGGATCACGGGCGCCGAGCGTACCATCGGACCCGTGACGCGCACCGAGGAGCTCAGGTTCCGGGCTGGCGATGCTTCGCTGGCCGCGATCCTGACCCTGCCCGACG
>JBBSLF010000004.1:0-41478 GCA_038255505.1 Candidatus Limnocylindria bacterium | reverse complement strand
AGGGCCACGACCGGGGCTCCGACGCCGGGCGCATCGGTCCCGAGGTTCAGGGCAGTCGCTCCTTCAGTCGGAGCCTCGAGGACGGCCAGGTCGCCATCGGCATCAACGCCGGCTACCGTTGCATCCGCGCTGCGTCCATCGGCGAAGGTGATGGTGACCTCGTCGCCGTGCAGGTTGTGGGCATTCGTCAGGATCCGGTTGTCGCCGATCACCATGCCGGAGCCGCCGCGCCATCGGTTGCCGATCCCGACGACCGAAGGACCGACCCTCTCCGCGATGCTGCCGATCTCCCGGCCCAGGTCTGTCAGGGCTGTCATGTTCGATTCTCCGTTAGGTAGGATGTGACTTGCAATGCGCAAGTTACTCCTTCCACGGCCGCTGTCAAGCTACGATTCGCGCATGGCCGATGCACAGACTCCGCTGGCTGCGGCCCTCGAACGGGTCGGTGACCGATGGAGCCTTCTCCTGATCGAAGCGCTTCTCGAAGGACCGCGTCGCTTTGGCGAGCTGTCCGAGTCGATCAGTGGCCTGGCGCCCAACATCCTCTCGGAGCGCCTGAAGCGCCTCGAGGGCGAGCGAATCGTGCGTGCCGTGCCGTATTCCGAGCGCCCGCTACGCTTCACCTACGCCCTGACCGATGAGGGACTCGAACTCGCCGGCGTCCTCCGCTTGCTGGCCGACTGGGGTTCCCGCGGTTCTGCGCACGCCGAGCCGATGCGGCACGGCCTGTGCGGCACGCCGGTCGAGGCTCGCCTGTGGTGCCCGACCTGTGCCCGCTCCGTCGACCGCCCCGAAGCCGACGAGCTCCGCTTCCTGTAAGCCCTGGGCGGTTGCACCCCGTGCGACCAAAGGCGAAGGAGCCGCCGCTCCACCGTACCCTGTGTCGTCCGGTGCAACCCACGACGTGTGAGCTCGGGTTCGTTCGGTTTTAGGTCGGCCGGTGCAACTCACGATCGGGAGGGCCGCGGCCATCGAGTGCGAGATCCTTCAGGCCGATGCGCCCTGGCGCCTCGTCCACACGTTCTTCTTTCCCGGCACGGAGGAGTCACCGTCGCGCTGCACGTGGTCCATCGAGGCACGCGGCGAGGCAACCCTGCTCGTCCTCACCCACGACGAATTCGACGGCGAGACTCCGACATATCGAAGCGTGGCGCACGGCTGGGTCCCGATCCTGTCGGGCCTGAAGACGCTGCTCGAGACCGGGAAGCCGCTCGCGATCAGCTATCCCGTCGCGGAGGGCGTTCGCGACTGAGCGCCCCGTTGTCGAGGCCATCCAGTCGCCAGGCACCCACGGGATCGGCCTTGCCCTTGACTCGGAGCTCGGGGAGCGACTCACCGCGAGCCGTATCTCCGAGCTGTGACCAGGTCGTATCGCCGACGACGATTTCGCCCGGGCCGGCGACGCCTTGCAATCGTGCGCCGAGGTTCGTCGTGTTTCCGATGGCCGAGAAGGTGCGCCGCCCGGCCGCCCCAACGCTTCCGACGAAGGCCGGGCCTGTGTTGATGCCGATGTGGAAGCGTGGCGCCGCATCCGACCGGTCCGCGCCAAGCGCGTCGACCGCCTTCCGGATGCCGATGGCGGTACGAGCCGCGCGCAGGGCATGGTCGGGCTGGTCGCCCAAGGCGTTGAAGATGACCAGCAGTCCGTCCCCGGCGAAGCTCTCGATCAGCCCGTCCTCGCGGGTGACGATCGGGACCGATGCGGTCCACACCGCGTTCAACAGCTCCACGACATCCGTCGGCGCGTGGCGCTCGCTGTACGAGGTGAAGCCCGACAGATCGGCGAACAGAACGGTTACCTCGCGCTCCTCGCCGCTGCCTAGGCCGGCATGCGCAGGATCTGCACGGGCGCGGGCCGCGAACTGCCCTGGCAGGTACGGTCGGAACAGCTCATCCACCCGCTGAAGCTCGCCGCTCGCCCGATCGAGAAGCGCCAGCTCTTCGGCCGTCGCGCCATCGAGGCGCAGGCGCCGGAGCACGTGATCGGTCGAGTCGCCGCCTGCCCGGGCGCTGGCGAGGTCGGTCAGGGCGTCGGCGTGCCATCGGTCCAGGCGCTCGAGCGTGCTCGACAGGTAAAGGCCGCCGAACGCGCCGGTCAAGGATCCCTCGCGCCGGTACTCGACCCGGGCGCCAAACGCGACGATGCCGAAGGCCAGCGCCATGAGGACGTGCCACTCCCACCACGACAGGTGCCAGTCACGACTGAAGACGACGGTGATCATCGACTCCGCCAGGAGGATGAGTGCCACGACGATGGCAAGTGTCAGAGGCCGACGACGCGCCAGGTAGAGCCGAACGAAGTGCCACGCCGCATAGGCGTAGAGGGCGACCGCGAGGACCGCCGCGAACCGCAAAGGCGAGGCGACCTCGGCCGGTGGCACCTCCGAGGTCAAGGGAGGAAGTCGTAAGGCGGAGGCAACGCCCCAGACGACCAACACCACCAGGAGACCGATGCGCAGGCTTCCCGCATGCCGCAGCACGAGCGCTCCGTGCGGACCACCCAGCGGAAGGGCCGATGCGGCCGCAAGTCCGGCCGCCAACGTCAGACCCACCGGCGTCGCGATCACGAAGCCGAGGTTCGAGCCCGGCAGCAGGACGCCGGGCGTGGCCAGGGCATGGAGTCCCAGGAATCCGGCGCTGGCCCCGAAGGCGAGCGAGACGAGGATGAGACGCGCGTCGCCGCGCCGCATGGCGGCCTCGTTGGTCAGGTAGGCCAACGCCACGTTGACGAGCGACACGATGAGGACCAGCCAGAAGTGGCTCGGCTGGTGCCGCCACTCGAGGTCCAGCTCGGGTCGGACAATGAGGAGCGCCAATCCCAGCAATGGCAGGGCGAGTATGGTCAGCCACCACGGCGGCGGTCGCGCGTCGGCCTGCGTTGTCATCAGTCTTCCATTCTCCAGCCATGGGCAAGCCCACTCGTGCAATCTCTCCAGCCATGGGCAAGCCCACTCGTGCAATCGACTGATTGACACGTGGCGATTGGCCGCCGCCACGACCAGTGATCTAGGCCGGATCCCAGTTGAAGTCGCCGGTGAACAGGCCTCCGACGAAGCCGATCTCGTAGGCCAGCAGCAGTCCGAAGCCGAGAGACAAGAGCCCCGAGCCAATCGTGAGCCATCGATTGATCCGGACGGACCGGGTGCGGGAAAGCATAAATGGCAGCCCGATGGCGGTGGTCAGCACCGCCATCCCTGCCGCCACACCGATGCAGAAGATGACGAGGTAGGCCAAGGCCGTTCCGGTGTCCTGGATCGTGGCCAGGACGAGCAGCGCGACCGCCGCGGAGCCGGCCAGCCCGTGCACGAGCCCTACCACGACGGGGCGGATCAGTTGGTAGCGACCGAAGGTGGCCACCAGGCCGCGATCGGCGCCATGTCCGTGAAGGTGTCCGTGCGAGTTATCACCGTGGGCGTGGTCATGCGCGTGCAGCGGTGCCGGGGGAGTGAAGCGGTCGGTGAGCGACCGCAGGCCGCCGGTCAGGTTGAGAATGCCGAGGCCGATGAGCATGAGCGCGACCACAAATTCCATGGCCAGGCCGACGGCCGGAGGAATGACGACGTTGAAGCCGATGATCAACACGCCGACCACGACGACCGTGATGGTGTGGCCGAGGCCCCACAGCGCGCCGATGATGGTGGTGTCCCAGAATCGACGGCTGCGGTTGAGGATGGTGGTGACCGCGATGACGTGATCGGCGTCAGTGGCGTGTCGCATGCCGAGCAGGAAACCAAAGCCGGCGAGAGCGAGGATCTGGGTCATCCGTCCTCCGTCACCACTATTGCAATAGGTTGCAATAACTAGCGGTCAGCATACACTACGGCCGATGAGCCGCATCCGATCACATTCCGAGCCGTGGGGCAGCATTGGCGAGCGGCTGCGCCGCCGTGGCCTGCGATGGACTCCGCAGCGCGCCACCGTGATTGAGGTGCTCGCGGAAGGGGACGGCCACATCACCGCGGCACAGTTGGTCGAGCAATGCCGTGCGCGCGACCCCGCGACCATCCCATCGACCGTGCATCGGACCCTCGACGTGCTCGAGGAGCTGGGCCTCGTCCGGCACGGCCACGCCGCCGATGGGCACGAGGAGTTCCACGTCCTGCCGGCGACCGAGCACGGGCACCTGCACTGCTCGGCGTGTGGCGCGAGCTGGGAGATCGGCGAGGCTCGCGCGATCGCGGTGGCCGATGCGTTTCGCGCGGCAGACGGCTTCGAAATCGACATCGGCCACGTGACGCTGGTTGGTCTGTGTCGGTCGTGCGCGGCTTTGGGCTCCACCCCGGGCAGGTCGGATTAACCGGGCTCCTGCCAAAGGCCCAGGTGGTGCGATTGCGCACCACCAATGCACCAAGTGGAGTTCCGGGACTGGACCTGCGTTGTACAGTCAACAGTCTGCAGCCTACGCCGGAGCCCTCGCTTTGCGAGGCACGTGAGCGCTGCACGGGAGGATCTGGGATCTATGCAACGCCGGTCACTGAGGAATCCTGCTGTCCTGCTCATGAGCATGGCACTCCTATTCACCACGATGGGATCGACCCTGGCCGTGGACAGCTCCGAGCTGAGCGCGACGGTGCTGGAGCCCAATGGGCCACCGATCGATGCAGCCAAGTCCCGCAGCGGACGGCTCGCCGAGACTGATCCCGCCCTGCGCGGACGGACGGATAGCACTCCGACGCTCGTCCTGATCAAGCTCGATTACGATCCGGCGGCCTCGTACACCGGCAGCGTGCCCGGGTTCTCGGCCACAAGCCCCGAGATGACCGGCCGCCCGCTTGCACAGAGCCAAGCCGCGGTCACCGCCTACCTCGCACACGCCCAGCGGTTCGAGGCCGCCGCGGTCAACGGCATCAAGGCGGCCGTTCCCCAGGCGCGCGTGCTGCGCTCCTTTCGCGTCGCCTACGGTGGCGTGAGCGCCCTCGTGCCCGCGAATAGCATCGACGCGCTACTTCGCGTCCCCGGCGTGGCAGCGGTCCAACCGGACACCATCAACCAGCCCACCACTGACGCGACCCCCGACTTCATTGGCGCGACAGAAGCGTGGTCCCAGATCAGTAATTCGACCACGGCGGGCGAGGGGGTCGTCGTCGGTGTCCTGGACACTGGGATCTGGCCCGAGCATCCCTCGCTGATCGACAACGGCATCACCTACACCGGCCCCGCCTTGGACTGCGACTTCGGCGACGGGTCCGATCCGTTGCTCGGCGACGCCTTCGCGTGCAATGACAAGCTCATCGGCGCATACGCCTTTGTTGACACCTATCTCAGCGCCGTTGCTCCGCTCGACGGCGAGTTCTGCAACGCCGCCGCTGACGAGTGCACGGCGCGTGATGCAAACGGTCACGGCACGCACACCGCCACGACCGCCGCGGGCAGCCACGTCGAGGAGGCGGTGCTGCTCGACGTCGACTACGGGCCCGTCAGCGGAATCGCACCCGGTGCCCACGTCGTCGCCTATCGCGTCTGCCTGGACGGCGGCTGCTTCAGCTCCGACTCGGTAGCCGCGGTCGAGCAGGCAATCACGGACGGCGTGGATGTCATCAACTTCTCGATCTCCGGCGGCTCCGCAGCCTACGCTGACGCGGTCGAACTCTCATTCCTGGACGCCTACGCGGCCGGGATCATGGTCAACGCCTCGGCCGGCAACGCCGGGCCGGGCGCCGCGACCGCGAATCACGCTGGACCGTGGACGAACACGGTCGGCGCATCGACCTCGGATCGCCACTTCCTGACGGAGCTCCGACTGAGCGCCGATGGTGCCGATCTCGACCTGACGGGCGCCACCATCACCGATGGCGTCGCGACTCCAACCGAGGTCGTCTTCGCCGAAGACGTCCCGGGCTACTCCGACCCGTTGTGCCAGACCGAACTGCCGGCTGACTCAGCCGTGGGACAGGTCGTGGCCTGCGAGCGCGGCGTGATCGCCCGCGTCGACAAGAGCATGCACGTCGAGCCCAGCGGCGCGGCCGGCATGATTCTCTACAACTTCGACCCGGCCAATGGAACCGGTACCGCCACCGACAATCACTTCATCCCGACGGTGCACCTCGACATCGATGAGGGCCAGGCCTTCGTCGACTTCATGGAAGCGAACGAGGGAACGCTGGCGTCATGGGACGCCGGCACCGCGACGGCGGTCCAGGGCGACGTGATGGCGGACTTCTCGTCTCGTGGTCCGCTCGGCAACTTCCTCAAGCCGGACGTCACTGCGCCCGGCGTGCAGATCCTGGCCGGACAGACCCCGGAGCCGGTGGGCGAGGGCGTCGGCCGCACCGGTCAGCTCTTCCAGGTCATCCAGGGCACATCCATGTCCAGCCCGCATGCTGCGGGAGTGGCTGCACTCGTGAAGGCCGCCAATCCCGGCTGGACCCCGGGGCAGATCAAGTCGGCCCTGATGACATCGTCGCTTCAGGCGGTGCTCAAGGAGGATGGGACGACGGCCGCCGATCCGTTTGATCGCGGCGCGGGATCCATCCGGGCCGACCGGGCGATCTCGCCGACGGTGACCTTTGACGTCGACGCTGACGACTACTTCGACAGCGCGGCCGATGCGGTCAACCGGATCCACCTCAATCTGCCGAGCGTGTTTGCCGATCCCATGTCGGGTGCGGTGGTAACGCAGCGCACCATGACGAACGTCAGCGGATCCTCGCGGCAGGTCTCCGTATCGGCCTCGGGGCCGTCCGGCGTCATCAGTGTCACGCCGTCGAGCTTCGTGATCGGTTCGGGAGCTTCCCAGACCATTCGGATCACGATTGATGGCACCGACCTCGCCGATGGCTGGTACTTCGGCCAGGTGTCGCTCGACATCACCGGTGACAACACTGATGCGGTCATGCCGATCGCGTTCAACAGGATCCCGGGCGTGGTCACGCTGGATCATGACTGCGACCAGGCTTCCGTGACCGCCGGGACGGCAGCGGACTGCACCGTCACGACGACCAACCTGGCACCGGTTGCGGCAGACGTGAGCCTCGACGTCGATGCTGCGGCAAGCGCCGCCACACAACTGGATGTCACGAACGTCGGCGCACCCGGCATCGAGTCGGGCAACGGCTTCGTGTGGAGTGGCACCCTGACGGCGGCCAGCGCACCGAGCGTCGACAGCGTCGACCTCGTCGCGTTCGGCTCACCGGCCGGGTATCTGCCGCTGTCTGCCTTCGGCTTTGCCCCTGTTTCCGGGATGGGTGACGAGTCAATCGTCAATTACACCGTGCCGACGTTCAAGTACGGCACGGAGGAGTACACGGATATCGGGCTCACCTCGAACGGCTATGCCGTTGTCGGCGGTGGCGACGGCGAGGACGTGTGGTTCGAGCCCCAGACACTGCCGGATCCGGTACGCCCGAACAACGTGCTTGCCCCGTTCTGGACCGACCTTGACCTCAGCGCCGGAGGCGCGCTGCGCGTCGGCATCCTTGGCGACGGCGTCACCAGTTGGCTCATCGCCGATTGGGAGGACGTCCCGACGTGGGATGGTGCGCACGTCAACTCGTTCCAGATCTGGATCGAGCTCGGGGCCAACGAAGGGATCTCGTACACGTACGGTGTCATTGGGGGCCCGGACTCGATCGGGCTCACGGTCGGCGCCGAGAACCGGAATGGCACAAGCGGTGCCGAGTACGACGCCGAGCCGGCCGCAGACGACGAGCTCGTCGTCTCGACCTCCGGGCCGAACCCGGGTGGCTCGACCGTGATCGAGTACGACGCGCTCGGCAAGGGTGCCGGCACGTACGAGATCGTCGCCGAGATGGTCACCGACCTGAGCCCGTCCTCCACGGTCGAGGCGGTTTCCGTCGGGGTTACGGGAGTGCCCGGGCTGCCCTTCGATGACATCGCGGATTCCAAGTTCCTCGATGACATCCTGTGGCTCCTCGATGAGGGCATCACCGTCGGGTGTGCCCCCAGGCTCTACTGCCCGGATGGTCTTGTGACCCGCGCGCAGATGGCCACGTTCCTGGTTCGCGCGCTCGACCTGCCGCCAACGTCGACGGACTACTACTCCGACGATGATGGCAACAAGCACGAGGCCCGCATCAACAGCCTGGCGGAGGCCGGTATCACTGTCGGCTGCGGACCGGATCGGTTCTGCCCCAACGGCCTGGTGACCCGGGCCCAGATGGCGACCTTCCTGGTCCGGGGCTTCGACGTGCCGGCGACGGCGGTCGATTACTTCTCGGATGACGATGACAACCGGCACGAGGCCCGGATCAACGCCATCGCGGAAGCTGACATCACCCGCGGATGCGGTCCCGACCGGTTCTGCCCGGAAGGTATCGTGACGCGCGGACAGATGGCGGCCTTCCTCCATCGCGCCAGTGACTGACTGAGTCGGGACGGAGAATCCGTCCACTCCAAACCGAAAGGCCCGCCGCCATGGCGGGCCTTTCGGTATGCCGAGCCGGTGGAGTGCGCAAGGCTGCTACCCTCCGGCCGTGCGAATGGACGAACCCGAATTCGGTTTCCTTGGCACTCCGGTCGAGACGGATCTGGCGCGGATCGACGCGGAGCTCGCCATCCTTGGAGTTCCCCACGGTTGGGCCTATCCGCGACCAGGGTCGACTGCTGGTTGCGTCGAGGCTCCAAGAGCTGTCCGGATGCGCTCTCAGCGCCTGGCGCGTTTTGTCGGCCACTGGGACTTCGACCTGGATGGACCGATGAACATGCCTTCGATGGTCGACGCCGGCGACGTCCCCGGTGATGCCACCGACGGTTCGGGCAACTCGGGTCGCACGACCGACGCGGTGCGCACCATCCTGGAACGAGGCGCCGTGCCGATCTGCATCGGCGGTGATGACTCGGTCGTCATCCCGATCCTGCGTGCCCACGACGGACATGGTCCGATCACCGTGCTCCAGGTCGACGCCCATCTCGACTTCCGTGATGAGATCGACGGAATGCGCGAGGGCTATTCCTCTCCGATGCGTCGCGCGTCGGAGATGGCGCACGTCGATCGCATCATCCAGGTCGGGCTGCGGGGCGTCGGCTCCGCACGCGCTTCCGACGTGGAGGACGCCCGCGCCGCGGGGAACCTGCTCGTAACGGCGCGACAGCTCCGAGAGCGCGGAGTTCCGTGGCTGCTCGAGCAACTGCAGGTAGACGAATCGCTCTTTCTTGCGTTCGACTGCGATGGGCTTGACCCGTCGATCTTCCCGGCGGTCTCAGCGCTGGCGCCTGGCGGGCTGAGCTATACAGAAGTAGTGGACCTGCTGGCCGGCGTCGGGCCGCGCCTGGCGGGCGCCGCATTTACCGAGTTTGTGCCCGCGTTTGATGTCAGCGAACGATCGGCGCTGACGCTGGCACGGCTGGTTGGCGGTCTGTGCGCCCGCGTTGTAGCTGATCCTGAAACCTAGCGATCTCCGCCGTACGGCGGCTGCGGGTCGGCACAGAGACGGAAGTCGCCCGAATTCGAGGCGTGGAAGTGCAGCTCTTCGCCTCCGACCTCCAGGACGGCCCGATACCCGGGCACCAGCGCCTGGGTGTACCCCATGCCTTCCTGCGGGCAGCCGATGGACCCGTCCCTCCAGGTCACCTCTTCGGCGACGATAACGGTGATGTCCGAGGGATCGGCCCCAGTCTCTTCCGCGGCTTGGGCGATGACGTCGGCGATCCAGCCCGCTGGCTCTGACGGGGCCACGCTTGCTCCCTCCTCATCGTCCCTGGGGGCGGCAGTTGCGGACGGGATCGGTGAAGGCGAGCTGTCGCTCGATGGATCGGATGTCGCTGGGCCGCTGCCCACCCCAGCGGCGCAGGCGCCCAGGACGAGTGAGGCGAGGGTGATCGAAAGGATGGTGATCCGTCGTGGCGTGCTCATGGTTCGCTAGACGACCTCAAGTGGGTTCCGGTTCCATTGGAGCGTGGCCGATGCAAGCGAGCACCGGCAGGGCGGGGTAACGCGCAAAGCGCCCATCGGTTTCGGACAGGCGGCAGCGCCAGAAGGTGCTGCGGGCGGCTTCGATGCGATGTGCATGGAGGCAGGTCTTGCACAGTCCGGGCCAGTCCGGTCCGGAAGTTGGTGGTGCCGCCGCGCGCCGTTTCATGCGACGTTGACCGTATCAGGCGGGCGCGTTGCCGGTGGACTGCCTATCCTTGCCATCCACACACATCCCCGCGCCTGTCGTCCGTTGCCGCCGGAAACCGCATCAGTTGGAGGCTTCCCCACTCGTGTCCCTTTCCCTACCGATGCCCATGCAGCGCGCTTCGGCGCTCTTGCTCGCCGTCGCCCTTGCGCTCGGCGCCATGGTGCCTTTCATCGCGCCGGCGCCTGCCCGAGCCGTCTCGCCTGATGTCGTGATCAGTCAGGTCTACGGCGGTGGCGGCAACTCTGGTGCCACGTTCACCAATGACTTCATCGAGCTCTACAACCGCGGGGGCACCGCTGTCGACCTCAGCGCGTGGTCGGTGCAGTACGCCTCCAGTGGCGGCACGACCTGGCAGCGCACGAACCTGACCGGCAGCATCGCCCCTGGTGGGTACTACCTGGTTCAGCAGGCGCAGGGCGCGGGTGGCACAACCCCGCTCCCGGCTCCCGATGCCACCGGCACGATCGCGATGTCTGGCTCGGCCGGCAAGGTCGCGCTGGTCACGAATCAGACGTCGCTTACCGGCTGCGGCACGGTAACCGCCGGATTCTGCCAGCCGAATCCCGCCATCCGCGATTTTGTCGGTTACGGCTTGTCGGCCACTGAGTTCGAGGGGAGCGGCCCGACCGGCACGCTGAGCAACACGACCGCCGCGATCCGGGGAGGTGCCGGAGCGACCGATACCGACAACAACTCCTCGGACTTCACCGTCGGTGCGCCGAATCCGCGGAACAGCGGCGGCGGCGACCCGGATCCCGATCCGGATCCGGATGCCGTCTGCGACGTCGAGGAGTCGGACCTGACATGGATCTATGAGGTTCAAGGGGATGGCGCTGCCACGCCGATGGCGGGAGCGTCGCTCGTCGTTCGCGGCGTCGTGACTGCCGATTTCACCTCCGGGGGAGGCAGCGACATTCCGGCGAACCAGGGGCTGCGAGGATTCTTCATGGAGGCCATTGCGGCCGACCGTGACGACGATTCCCAGACCTCGGAGGGCGTGTTCGTCTTCGATTCCGATGCGATATTCGACGGCGAGATCGGCGATCTCGTGCACGTCGCGGGTACCGTCGGCGAGTTCGCCGGCGTCACGCAGATCTCCTCGGGCGACCTCGACGTCTGCGACGACACCGGCGTCGATGCGACGCTGCCGGCACCGGCCCTGCTGCCGCTGCCTCTGGCCCCCGCTGATCGCGCGGCTATGTTCGAGCCGCTCGAGTCGATGCGGGTCAACCATCCTGAGCTGACCGTCATCGAGTTCTTCCAGCTCGAGCGCTTCGGCGAGATCCGTCTGTCAGCCGATGGCGTTCTACAGACGCCGACCAACGTGCATCTTCCCGGCAGCGATGAAGCGATTGAGCTAGCGGCCTTCAATGCTGCGGCGAACATCATCCTCGACGATGGTCGCACCGGGCAGAACCTCAACCGTCTGGACAGCCCTGACCTCCTTCCCTACGTCGAGGTTGGCGAGACGCTGCGCATCGGCGACCAGTTGCGCAACCACACGACCGTTCTCCACTTCGGCTTCGGTCAGTGGCGGCTCCAGCCGGTCGACATCGACGCCATCACCGCCGAGCTGGCCGAGAACAGGACTCGACCGCGCCCCGAAAGCGCTCCCGAAGTCGGCGGCACGCTCAACGTGGCGAGCTTCAATGTCCTGAACTACTTCGATGGTGATGGGCAGGGAGGCGGCTTCCCGAACGCTCGCGGAGCGACGACCGCATCGGAGCTGGAGCGCCAGACCGAAAAGCTTGTCGACGCCATCATCCGGCTTGACGCCGACATCCTGGGACTCATCGAGATCGAGAACGACGGCGGCGAGTTCACCGCCACCCGAACGCTGGTGGATGCCATCAACGCCGAGCTTGGCACGGAGGTGTATCGGTTCGTCGACACCGGCGTGATCGGGACCGATGCGATCAAGCAGGCCTTCATCTACGACCGCCGGACCGTTCGGCCGGTCGGTGAGTGGGCGATCCTGACGAGCGAGGTTGATCCTCGCTTCGATGACAACCGCAGCCGGCCTGCCTTGGCGCAGACCTTCACGCAGCTCGGAACGGGCGAGCGGATCACGGTCGTCGTCAACCACTTCAAATCCAAGGGTCAGAGCGGCCTGACCGATGAGATGAGTCCGGACTTCGACCAGGGCGATGGCCAGGGTTTCTGGAACCACACCCGGACCCAGTCTGCGCTTGCCCTGGCCGATTGGCTGGACACCAACCCGACGCGGGTTCAGTCGCTCGGGACGCTCATCATCGGCGACCTCAACGCCTACGGCCGCGAAGACCCGATTCGGGCCCTCGAGGACGCCGGCTACGTCGATCAGTTGATCGCGTTCACCGATGGGACGCCATACACGTTTACGTTCGACGGCCAGCAGGGGACGCTCGACACCGCGCTGGCGAAGGGTAACCTCGCGTCGCGGATCACCGGCGCGGATGTCTGGCACATCAATGCCGATGAAGTCCCGGCCATCGACTACCAGGAGTCAATCGGTGGCCCTGGGAACTCACGATTCCGGACAGCCGAAATCGCGGAGGCGTACTACGACCCGAGCGCGTTCCGCTCGTCCGACCATGATCCGGTGCTCGTTGGCCTGGAACTCGGCCGCAGGAACTTCCCGGGCCAGCCCGGCGGCTGACCCTCGCTGACCCGCTACGACAAAGAGGGGCCCGGCCGCCATGGCCGGGCCCCTCGCGCTGTCCAACCGAAGATCAGTCGTCGCCCACTTCGGACTCGCCGGCGCCGTTGCGGGCGGCCTGGCCCTTCGACCAACCGGCGTAGCCCGGATGCGACTCGCCGACCACGGCAGGTCCGCCGGCCCACGGCGGCTTGCCGGCCGCGCGGATCTCCTCGCCGTTGAGGCTGAAGAGGTCGAATGACGGCTCACCATCGGCGCGGTCTCGCGCATTGTCGTTGGCGTGCGCGGGCGGCGTCCCATCATCGAGCTCGCCGGTGACGGTCACGTCGCCACTGACGCCGTTGAGCGGATGCGCATCACCCCAGAACCAGGGTGGCCCTACGCTGAGCTTGATGGTGCCGCTCTCATCGGTCAGTAGGTAGTCGACATCACCGTCGGCATCGGTCACGGCCTCGACGGTGCCGGTGCGGGTTTCGACCGACGACGTCTGCTCTTCGGTATCGGTCTCGTCTTCCGGATCCTGCCCGGCCACGGCCCCCACGACGAGGATACTGGCGATGCCCGCGGTCGCGAGCGGCAGGATGAGCTTTCTGCGGTTCATGCTCAGTCCTTCCTGTTGTTGGCTTGTGCTCGAACGATGATGCCCAGAAACGAGTTGCGGGTGACGAGTGCGTCAGATTCGCGTCAGTTTTCGGTCAGCGCGAGCGTGAACCAGAAGGTTGCACCCCGACCGGGCTCGCTATCCACCCCGATCTGGCCGCCGTGGGCTTCGATGATCCGGCGGGCAACCGCCAGACCGATGCCGGCTCCGCCTCGTGCGCGATCCCTCGCCTCGTCGGCGCGGTAGAGCCGCTCGAAGATGAGTGCCTGGTCGGCGAGCGCGAGACCGGGACCATCGTCACGGACCTCAACACGGGCTTTGTTCGTCTCGGCCCTGAGTCGGAGCCCGATGACGGTCCCGCGGGGGGCGTGCGCCAGCGCGTTGCCGATGAGGTTGTCGAGCACCTGCGCCAGCCGCCCGGCGTCGCCAACGGTCGAATGCCGATCGGTTGCGGCGAGCTCGAGCCGCACGCCAGCGGCCGTCGCCGCAAGTCCGTGACGTTCGGCGGCCTCCTCGAGCAGGCGGCGCAGGTCGATCGGGGTACGTTCCAGGTCCTGCGCAGTGAGCTCGGCGCTGGCGCGAAGGTCGTCAACCAGGCGTTCAAGCCGATGCAGCTCTCCCAGCAGCCGATCGATCGTCGCGGCGTCGGGCTGGATGACCTGGTCACGAATGCCTTCGACATGCCCACGCAGCACGGCGAGGGGCGTGCGAAGCTCATGCGTCACGTCGTCGATGAGCCGATCGCGCTGTCGTTCCGCCGACTCGAGATCCGTGCCGAGCTGTTCAAGGGCCGTCCGCAGCTCGTCGAGCTCGCGGATGCCCGACGCGGGGAGGTCGAGCTGTCGCTCACCGGCGGCCACGCGGCTGGCTGCCCGCGCTGACCGATGTACGGGCCGGCTGACCAGGCCGCCCACGTACAGCGCCAGGCCGATGGCGATGACCGCCGCCACACCCGCACCGATAAGCCCGGCGGCAGCGACCTGGTCGCGGAAGTCATCGGTGGCGACGCGTCCCGCGTCCCGCGCCTCCTGCTGCCTCGCCAGCCCTGGCGGGACGAACCCGCGCTCTTCCTCGAAGCGCGTGATCTGGTCGTCCAGCTCCGAGACGAACGTATCGGCCGCGCGATTGGCGAGCAGCGTGACCGCGAGCACGACCGCGGCAACCGCCACCAGTGCGACCGCAAGGTGCGAGACGGCCAGGCGGCCCCGCAGCGATCCCACTACCGATCCTCCCGTGATTCGAGGCGATATCCGATGCCGCGGACGCTCACGATCCGACGGTCACTGCCGGCGTCGTCGAGCTTGCGGCGCAGGGCAACCATGTGCTGATCCACGGCACGGTCCGTGGCGGCAACCTCGCCGTCGCCGAGGACTTCGAGCAGCTCGAGCCGGGTCGATACGCGTTCGCCGCTGCGCATCAAGGCCGCCAGCAGGTCGAGCTGACGACGCGTCAAGTTGAGATCGCGGCCACCGATGGTCGCCCGGCGCTCCGCCAGCTCAAGGTGGAGGTCGCCATGGTTCGGCGTCGAATCCGCGTCTGGAGCAGGCGTGCGGCGCAGCACGGTGCGCACGCGCGCCATCAGCTCGAGCGGCGAGAAGGGCTTGACCACGTAGTCATCGGCGCCCAGTCCCAGCCCCAGGATCCGCTCCGCCTCCGCGCCGCGAGCGCTCAGCATGATGATCGGCGGCCCCTCGGACGCTCGCCACCGACGGCAGAGCTCCCATCCGTCGATTCCGGGCACCATGATGTCGAGGATGACAATGTCGGGGCGTTCGGCGTCAACCTGCCGGGCGGCATCGATCCCGTCCGCGGCCTCGGTCACGACGAATCCGTCGCGGGTGGCATAGGCACGGACGACGTCGCGAATCCCCGCGTCATCGTCCACTACCAGGAGTCGCTGTCTGTCCACGCACCTACCCTAGTTCGGCGAGCCCTGAAGTGCGAGTCGTGCCATCACGCCTGCGGTTTGATTCTGCTCGACCTCATGCTGCCCGACGGCACCGGGATCGAGCTGCTCGCCGAGCGCCGCGCCGTCGGCGACACGACCCCGACCGTGCTCCTCACCGCGCGCGAAGAGGCCGAGTTGCGGGATCGCGCCGCCACGGCCGGCGCCACGGCCTACCTCACCAAGCCCTTTGCGTACGCCGACCTCTTGGCCTGCGTGGCACGCCTCACCGAGGCGCGCTGAACTCAAGCGCCGTCGGGGTCAGGCTCGTCTCGTGGAGCGCCCATCGGCGGCTGATCGTCACCGGGTGCGCGCTGTTCCGGCGCCTCGGGCGTGTCGATGGGTGTCGGCGTCGGATCGGTCTCCGGCACCGGCGAGGGCATTTCGTCGTTGGGTGGCTGCTGAATCGTCATACGGCAGACGCATGCAGCCCGCATGCCGATCTATCGACCGCCCAGCCCTTGGGACTGAACGCGCGGTCTGAGCCCAAGAGGAGACGCGCAACTGCGCGCAGACGCTCAACGGGGAGAACGTGCTAAACTGTGGTATCACATTTATACGCAATGGAGATCCCATCATGGGGTGGCTACCTGATCCGGTCGAGCGGCTGCTCGAGGTCGCGCTGGTCGGTGAGCTGACGGTCATCGGACGCAACGGCCGCCCGATCATGCATCCCCTGATCCCGCTCTACGACGGCGAGAAGGTGTACCTTCATTCCTCGACGCTGTTCAGCAAGAAGCTCGAGCACATCAAGCGCGATCCGCATGTCGCCCTTGCCCTGACCGATCCGGTGGCCATGAAGGGCAACCCCGACCGCGCCACCATCCAGGGGACGGCGCGGGTGATCGAGGACGATCCGCACAAGGACTGGGAACGCCTGATCCTGGACCTGTGGCGAACCAAGGAGCCGTCCATTGACGCCTTCCTGAAGGCTCGCGTGGCTCTGCCGCTCTTCTTCGAGCGCGCGGTGATCGAGATCACCCCCGAGCGCTGCCTGTACTGGGCAGATGGCGAGACGGATCGCGCCCCGATCGCGACGCGGGCCCCGAAGGCGGAGGCCGCGTGATGACCGCCATGCGATCCGGCGCCGTTCCTGCCCACGACCCGGCCGCCACCGACTTCGAGCGTCTCTCGACATATCCGCACGTGATCGTGAGCTGGGTCGATGACGATGGTTATCCGACCAGCGTCGCCACCTCCTTCAAGGCCGATGCCCTAGCCGGAACCGTGGACCTCGCTCCACCAGCGGGCCTGCAGATCCCGACGGATCGCGAGATCGGCGTCATGGGCAGCCACATCCGGCCGCAGCCCGGCATCGGCTACGACCAGCGCCGCTATATCCAGCTCTGGGGCCGAACGACTGACCGCACCACGTTCACGCCGGTGCGGGCTTGGGGCTGGGATGAGAACGAGACCCCGTTCTTTGAGTACTCCGAACGATCGGTGCCGCAGTCGCGTCGCTACCTCGCCGCGTTGTCGAAGGAGAAGGGACGCACCATTCGACCGAAGCTCAGCCCATTCTGGCTGGTACTGCGCACAACCCGCCTGCCGTTCCTGACTGCGACCGCGGTTCCCGTGCTGCTCGGCATCGCGGTGGCCGCTACCGACGGCGCGTTCACGTGGTGGACGGCGCTGCTGACCCTCATCGGAGGCTCATTCGCGCACCTTGGCATCAATGTCACCAACGACATCTTCGACACGCTTTCCGGGGCCGATGACGCGAACACCACCCCGACCCAATTCTCGGGCGGTTCCCGCGTCGCGGTCTATGACCTCGTGAGCATCCGTGGCCTCGTCTGGGTCGCCCTGGCGCTCTTCGGGGCAGCGGCCGCCATCGGCCTGCTCCTGGTGGCCATCACGGGCTCGATGACGCTGCTGTGGATCGGCGTCGCGGGAATCCTTGTCGGGGTCGCCTATACCGCGCCGCCGCTGAAGCTCGTGTACCGCGGGCTGGGCGAGATTGCGGTCGCCATCGGCTTCGGACCGATCATGCTGATGGGCGCGTACGTGGTCCAGACCGGGCGGCTCGCGATCGAGCCCATGGTCCTCTCGCTCGTGCCCGGCATCCTCATCGCACTGATCCTGTTCGTGAATGAGATCCCGGATCGTCGGTCGGACGCCGAAGCCGGGAAGCGCACGCTGCCGACCCGATTCAGCCCCGACGTCATTCGCACGGGATACCTCGCGGCGGCGATGGTCGCGTTCGCGGTCATCGGTGTTGGCGCCGGCATTGGTCTGTTGCCATGGCCGACGTTGCTCGCGCTGGCCGCCGTGCCGATCGCCTTTCGCGTGCATTCGGGCCTCAAGGTCCACTACGACAGCCCGTATACGCTGATGGCGGTGATGGGCACGAACGTGAACCTGAACCTTGCCGTCGGTGGCCTTCTGCTGGTGGCGTACATCCTCACCATCGCGGTCATGCTCCTAGCCTGATCCAGCGGTGCCCAGGCGTGCCCGACTCGGACAATCATTGGCCCGCGGGTCCCTCCTCGTGTCCAGCGCTACCAGCCCTCGGTGCCGGGCTCGCCCTTGAACGGACCGACGATGTCATCGGTGACCCAGCCGCCGTAGAAGCCGCCTGGTTGTGGGCGCACCCGCTCGCCATCGACGCTGGCGGTGTTGACGCGTCCGGCGTAGAACGCGATGTGACCGGTCAGCAGCTCATAGCCGGGCAGCGGGTGGGTATACGTCCACGCGACGCGGGGGACGACCATGTCGCCGATGACGAGGTCGAAGTACGAGGCACGGCCCTTCCATTCGCACATCGTCTGATGATCGGGCCGTCGATGGAGGTACTCCGTGTGGACATCGGTCTCCGGGAGATACCAGACCGGCGCGCCGGCCGTCTCGAGCACGCGAAGCGCGCGTTGCGAATCGGCAAGCAAAACGCCCGCATGCTCGATACGCACATGCCGCTCGGATGGCACCAGGGACGGCGGGCGTGGGTACTCCCAGACGGACTCCTGGCCAGGACCTGGTGGGATGGGAGCGGGGCGAGTGTTCACGTTATGGATACGCGCGACGTGGCCCGTTCAGATCAGCGCTCGATGGTCACCAGCGCGGCGACGCGGTCGCGTTCGGCCGTGCGCGCGACCAGGAAGGTCGCATCGACCAGTTCGGAGCGCAGCACGAGAGCGGGCACGGTCTCGCTGACGGTGTAGACGTATCCCAGGCGCCCAGTGGTCCATCTGCCTCCGATGGTCCCCGGCGCGGGTGCTGCGAGGTCTCGCAGCGTGGAGCCGATGCGCCCGCCGTAGGCGGCCGGCAACCGCTCGCCGGGTCCGAGCGGTCCGGACAGGACGTCCACCTCGGTCGTTGGGCGGAAGAGCGGATAGCCGGATCGGGCGCCGACGAGCAGCAGTGCGGCAAGCAGCGCCGGTGGGATGGCCAGTGGCCACCACACCATGCGCACTGCCGTCGCGACGGGGTCTGGCACCAGCAGCGCATCGCCAACGACGCGGGGAGGTGTTCCAGCGACGGTGGCCTCGATCGGGAGATCCTCTGTGACGATGACGCCCTCGGTGATGAGGCGACCGGTGACCACTGTGAGAGCCGCTGCCTCCAGCGGCGCATCGGTGCGCAGCACGACAGCGCGCAGGGGCGCCTCGGCGTCGACCAGCAGCGCATACGTTCCGGGCAAGCCGGTCGGCGATTCCTCGAGCGGAACCACGCGACCGTTGATCCTGACCCAGCCCTCGGGGTGGACCACCGCGTCGTCGAAGATCGCCTGGACGCCCGTGTCCTCGGGCTGCGGCTCGAGCTGGGGCGCGATGATCGGGGCCGCCGCCAGTACGATCAGGAGGGCGGAGATGGCGATGACGGGCGCCGTGCCCAGCCGGCGCAACGGCGTGGCGCGAAACGGACGGCCGACCTGCCACGCCAGCCAGCCGCACATTGCCAGGAGTCGTCCCACCATCGACGCATCATGCATGGCACCCGCCATCGGCGCCAGCCGGTACCATCGCCGTTGCATGGACCGCTGGCACACGATCATCGAGCCGTTTCGGATCAAGAGCGTCGAGCCGATTCGGATGACGACCGCCGACGAGCGCGCCGGGAAGCTCGCCGAGGCGGGTCACAACCTGTTCAACCTGCATGCTGATGACGTGCTGATCGACCTCCTGACCGATTCGGGTACCGGCGCCATGAGCGCCGAGCAATGGGCCGGCATCCAGCGCGGCGACGAGTCGTACGCCGGCTCGCCGTCATGGTTCCGCTTTCTGGACGCGGTGACCGAGCTATGGCCGTTCCGCCACGTCATTCCCACGCATCAGGGCCGGGCGGCGGAGAAGATCCTGTTCAGCGTCATCGGCGGTGCCGGAAAAGTTATTCCGTCGAACACGCATTTCGACACGACCCGCGCCAATGTCGAATTCTCCGGCGCCGAGGCGATCGACTGCGTCATCGGTGAGGGTCGGTCGCCGTCGGTCATTCATCCCTTCAAGGGCAACATGGATACCGACGCGCTTGACGCCCTCATCCGTCAGCGCGGCGCGGAATACATTCCGGTCGTGTTCGTCACGATCACGAACAACTCGGGCGGCGGTCAGCCGGTCAGCCTGGCCAACCTGCGCGCGGTGCGCGAGGTGTGTGACCGATACGGGCTGCCGCTCTTCCTGGACGCGTGCCGCTTTGCCGAGAACGCGTGGTTCATCAAGCAGCGCGAGGACGGCTACGCCGATGTATCGGTCCCGGACATCGTGCGCGAGATGGCCGCACTGGCCGATGGGATGACGATGTCGGGCAAGAAGGATGCGCTCGCCAACATCGGCGGCTGGCTGGCGCTCAACGACGACCGCTGGGCGGAGCAATGCCGCAATCTGCTCATCCTGACCGAGGGCTTTCCCACCTACGGCGGTCTCGCGGGGCGCGATCTCGAAGCCATGGCCGCCGGCCTGCGTGAAGTCGTGCAGGACGACTACCTGCGCTATCGGATTCGATCCACTGCGTACCTTGGCGAGGCTCTGGTGGAGGCTGGCGTGCCGTGCGTGCAGCCGATCGGCGGGCACGCCGTGTACCTCGACGCGGCGGCGCTGCTGCCGCACATTCCAGCGCTCGAGTATCCCGGGCAGGCGCTTGCATGTGCCCTCTACCGTGAGGGTGGCATCCGCGGCTGCGAGATCGGCACGGTCATGTTCGGGATGCGGCCCGACGGTTCGGAGGTACCCGCCGCCATGGAGCTCGTGCGCCTGGCCATTCCGCGTCGCGTCTACACGCAATCGCACATCGATTACGTGATCGAAGTCATCCGCGGAGTAGCGTCACGGGCCGATGAGCTGCGCGGGATGCGGATTGTTGATCAGCCTGCGGCGCTGCGCCATTTCACCGCCCGCTTCGAGCCGATTCAGTAAGACTCGATCCGCACCGGCGTCAGAGCGAAGTCCCGCACGTTCCGGGTCAGGACGATGGCGTCGCCCTCTGCCGCGGCCGCGATCAGCGCGTCGGCCAGGCTGAGCACATGGCCGCGCGACCGAGCCTCCTGGCGCCATGCTCCCGCTCGCTGCGCCGAGTCTGGCCCCGGCTGCACGAACTCGACCACTCGCATGAGGCTCTTGAGGGAAGGGTCACCGGCGAGCGGAGCACCGGACCAAGCCTCGCACGCCACCACCTCGTTGATGACCGGCTCATCCCCATCTTCGAACAGCCGGATGAAGCGCTCGATGGCGGCCGCATCGCCGCGCAGGTGGTCGATCACGAACGTAGTGTCGAGGACGTATCGGGTCATTCGAGGTCAGTCCCTGCGTCCGTCTCCTCCGCGCGGAGCTCACGGACCCATCCCACCACCGACGCTGACGTTGGGAACAGCGGATGGTCACGCCAGGCGCCTGCGGTTGCCTCTACCACCTCCCGGAGCCGATCGCGTCGCAGCCGCTCAGTGAGCGCCTCGGCCACGTAGCGGCTTCGACCGCGAGGGCCTGCGAAGTGGTCGACCTCCTTGACAAGGTCTTCGGGGAGCAGCAGGTTCGTGCGCACAGTCACGCACACGAGTATGCGCATTGCCCCCCGGTCGCGTCAAGTGACGCGAACGTCCTCCACCCACTTGATCCAGTCGAGGCCACGTCGCGTTGGTACCACAAGGCGACATGGCGCGCCGTTGGCCGCGGGAAGATCGCCATCGGCAACGTGGGTGGCAAGGATGCAGCCCGCGATCTCGTCGCGGTTGAGCGCCACGTTCCAGCCGGTGACGCTACTGACGATGATGTGCGGTGCGCGCTCATCCGCGCCTGCGGCCTCGAGCACTGCAGCCAGCGGCGTGCCTCGCCAGGCCGTGGTCATCACCCAGCCCGAGGTGCAGTCCAGCGTTGCATCCCGATCGACGACGCCCAACGCCGCCAGACCGAATGAATCCAACTCAAGCGGCCGGGTCACCCTGCCGGAAATTCTGAGGCGCCATGCGTCCGCGTCGATAGCTGGCGTGCCCTCCCCGTAGAACGTTGTCGGCGGCGGGATGCCGCCGGCGGGGAGCCAGCGCGACCCTGTGAAGCGGCGCACGCCGCCGCGCACCGCATCGAGCAAATTGGCGGTTCCCCATGCGACGGCACCGATCGCCAGCATGCCGCCGCTCGCGAGCAGCGTTCGACGGCTGATCGGTAGAGCCACCCTCCGGGGTCGCAGCAGCCGCCATCGCCGCGGGAGCAGATGGATGGCGACGATCGGAATGATCGCCAGTGCCGCCCACACGTGGAGGGTCAGGATGGTCCACGGACCGATCGACCAGATCCGGCCGCTGGCCACCCACGCGAACCCGCCAGCCAGCGCAGCGGCCACCAGGAGGCTGAGCAGCACGCCGAGCGCGACCCGTCGCCATCGGCGGGCTCGGATGGCCGGTCCCAGGCTGCGGCGCACCTTCTCCACCGATGCCACCAACAGGGCGCCGCCAATGAGGCCGTGCAGCCAGAACAGCGGAGCGGTGGCGGGGACGCCGGCGCGCAGGGTGAGGAGCCCGCTCGCCAGTTGGACGACGAGGAGTACGGCCAGGAGCCGATCGAGCGCGGCGCTGCTCATGCTGCCCACGGTACGCCGATGCCTGGCGCCGGGCAACGACGGTCGGCAGCCGTCAGGCGGGCATGAGCTCCACCAGCGAGATCGACGGCATCGGCAGCTCGATGGGGAACTCGAGCGAGCCGCCTTGGGCGTCCACGATCCGCTGCGGCTCGAGCTCCTCGAGCTGATCCATGGCGGCCAGCTCCTGCCATTGGGCATCGTCCGGCCAGTCGGCGCCCCTGCCGAGCCTGGCCCAGCGCGCCACGAGGTTGGAGTGCGCCTCGTCAACCCTCCGGTGGCGCAGCCGATATCGAGATGCCTCCAGGCCGGTGATCGTCATTGAGGCAGATCGGTCCAGGAGCGGCTCGCCGCCGGCCTTCGAGTCGTCCACCGTGCCATTCCAGGCCAGGATCAAGATGCGGCCATCATCGGCGCGGGATCCGATGGCCTGGACCATGTCGCCGGCGCCGTCGCCGGTCACCGTCGCCGCCAGGCGCATCGGTCCAAGCTGCTCCAGCATCCACAGCCCCCACCAGCGCGGCTTGCGCAGGTTGCCAACCGCCAGCAATCCGAACCCGCCATGAAGGAGGCGCGGCGGGCGGCCGAGCTCCTCGAAGTGATCGGAGATGGTCCAGTACGCGAGCGCCTCGGTGCGTCCCATGGCTGACGCCATGCCGCGGACGAGGTAGGTGGCGCTCCACGGCGAGTCGTGGACCGGGTTGAAGTGCGTGGCATGCGCGCCCCATTCCGTCCACCACTGCGGGAGGCCGGGAAAGCCATGTCGCACGGCGATGGGGCGCAGGTCGAGTGGCGAGTTGCCGTAGGTGTGGGTCGAGACGAAGTCGATCGGCGTGCCGGTGGCCGCGCAGTGCGCGAGCAACTCGTCGACCCACTTTCCGGCGGCGGACGCGGGTCCGCCAACGTTCAGCAACTCGTCGACCGACTTCACGGCGCGCACGCTCACGTCGTAGAGGTGCAAGTACTCGTCGCGCGTGCCGGACCAGAAGACCTCGAGGTTCGCCTCGTTCCATACCTCGAAGGCCCAACGACGCACCTCGTCAGGACCGTATCGGTCTACAAGGTGAGCGGTCAGCTCGCGGATGAGCGTCTCCCATCGGTCCCAGTCGCTCGGTGGGCTGATGATCGCCTGATAGTTGAACACGGTCTTCGACGGGTCGGACGCGAGGTCGCGCGGCATGAACCCGAGCTCGACGATCGGTCGCAGGCCGAGGCCAAGGACGTGGTCGTAGATGCGGTCGATGCCGCTGAAATCGAGGATCGGCTGGCCATCCACCTCCCGGTAGGTGCCGAGGTCGTCGTTGAGGATGGCGTGCGCGCGCACGGCGGTGACCCCGAGCTCGTCGTGGGCCATGCGCAGGGCGTCTGAGAACTCCGCGCCGATCGGCCGACCGCCGGGTCCGATCCCGGCCTCGAGCTGGCTGAGATGCTCTGAACCGATGATCGGGCGCCACGGACGTTCCACCGGACCGATCGACCCTGCGGCATCAACGCTGATCTCGACGTTCGCGTCACCGTCAGTCCGTGGTGTCGCGCTGGCAATGTCCGAACGCGGCTGATCGAAGTCCTTGACCGATGCGGCAGCCGCGATCCGATAGTGCGCCTCGCGACCCGGATCGCCAGAGGTGTCGGTGAACGGGGGATGGGGGACCGGCCGGACCTCGGGCTCGCCGATCACGAGCAGCTCCCATGGTCCGTCCGCCGATGCTGCACGCTCGATGATGTAGCCGGCGGCGCCGTCGATCGGTTCCCAGTCGAGTGTCACCTGCCCGCGGCCGCCATCAGCGCGAAGGCGGGTGGGAGCCCCGAGGCGTGGAAGGTCCATTCCCGCTTCGCCATCGCTGCGGAGACCGATGCGGGCATCCCAATCGGCACGGGCTGTCTGTTCCGTATCGGTCATTCGGAAGTCCTCCGGGGCGCCCGGACGGAGCCCGGAGGCCCGCCCAGGCGAGAGCGGTCGATCATTCGGAGATCCGGCCCGCTCCGAATTCCTCCATGGCCATCAGCGGACGGAGCGCCCGTTCGACCATGCCGTGGCTGAAGTAGTGCTGGAGCCGGTCATTGCGCAGCTCGTTGGCCAGTGCGGCCAGGAGCATTCCTTGGTCGAGCGACAGGTAGCGGTCGGCCACCTGCCCGGTGGCCACGTTGATCGCATCCTTGAAGCCGCCAGGCCCGTAGAGCTGCGGGAAGTCCGTCTCGAGCGCGACGAGGTTGGCGTAGGCAGCCTCGGGCGAGAAATCGAGTGCGATCGCCGCCGCGTGGGGCGTTATCACGCCCTGCCCATAGTCAGCGATCTCGGTCGCTGCCCGCGGGCAGAGGGGATCGTCCCAGCCCTCGTTGGCCAGAGTCAGCTTCCCCACGTCCGAGGTGTAGCCGTTCGGCTCCATTCCGACGTAGTCGATGCCGTACTCGCGGTAGCCGCCGGTGACCATCGGATCGGACGACGGGCTGAAGCCCCAGTAGCCGTATTGCGCCTCGTCGAGGCCGTACTCGATCATCGTCTCCGCATACAGCGGATGGGTGACGCCCCAGCTGGCCGCGCCCCACTCCTCCTCGGGCACGACGAGGGGGACCATGAAGGCCTCGAACGAGCTGCCGCCCCAGGTCGGGACCACCAGTTTGTCACGGTACTGATAGGCGCCTTCGAAGACCGGGATCTCCTCTCCGTCGACCGTGTAGGTCACCGTCTCACCGATCGGCTTTGTCTCCGGCCAGTTCCAGTCGCACGTGTCGGGGAACGTGCGATAGCCGCCGAAGTAGTGCTTCGCCGGGATGTCGCCCATGGCGATGCCGATATAGCTGGCGATGCGCGGCTCAGTGTTGAAGGCGCCGTAGTGATGGCCGGTGTACAGGACGTCCTCGCCCATCCCGCAGTAGTCGCCGAGCGCGCCGCCGCCGGGTGCATCGGCGGGCAGCCAGAAGCCACCGCGGATCTGGTTGGCGCCTGGATCGTAGTAGCAGCCAAAGTTCATGCTTTCGAGCAGGTCGGTGGCCTGCGCGCGCAGTTGCGGCACTCCCTGGTTGGCCACCATCAGCAGTGCCGATGCGAGCCACCCGTTGTCGACGCTCGACGCGAACGGGTAGACCCGGTTGTCGTCGACCGGCCAGACCGTCAGCTTCTCGAGCGTGTCGGGGTCATACCAATTCCAGTACTGGCCGGATGCCTCGTGGCGCTCCATGACGTCCAGACTGTCGAGCGTGGCGGCGATGCGCTCTCGCGCTTCCTTCGGATTGATGATCTGGAGGTCACGCGCAGCGAGGGCCGCCCATATGTACATCGCGATGTTGGTCGGCGAGGTGTAGCGCGACTTCGTCGCCGGGTCGAGGTCCCCTCCGATATTGTCCGATGGCAGGCCAGTGTCGGCGTTCGTCATGGCCACGAAGCTCGTCCAGGTGTCGGTGGCCCAGCGGTCGAGCGTCGCCGTGCGATCCGCCTTCGCGAATGCCGCAGCGGGCGCGACGAGCGCAGCCGCAAGGAGTGATGTGAGCGCCAGCAGGGCTGCGCGCCGAAGAATCGGTCTCATAAGGGTTCCCTCGTGATTACTTGATGCCGGTCATGGCGATGCCCTGGGTGAAATAGCGCTGGAGAATGATGAAGACGATCAGCACCGGCAGGATGACGACGACCGAGCCTGCCATGAGAAGGGCCACGTTCGTCTCCTGCTGCCCGGTGGCGAACAGGGCGATCGCGACCGGCAGGGTGTACATGTCCTCGGTGTTGGCCACCACCAGTGGCCACAGGAAGCTGTTCCAGCTGCCAAGGAAGGTCAGGATTGTCAGCGTCGCAATGGCTGGTCCGCAGAGCGGCATCACGATGCGCCAGAAGATGTAGTGCTCGCCGGCACCGTCGACGCGCGCCGCATCAAGCAGCTCGTCCGGTATGCCGCCGATGAATTGCCGCATCAGGAACACGCCGAACGCGCCGATCAGGAAGGGCAGGATGAGCCCGGCATGGGTGTTCACCAGGTTCAGGTTCGCAACCAGGACGAAGAGCGGCATGAACGTCACGATTGCCGGGACCATCAGCGTGCCGAGAACCACCGCGAACAGGATTCGCTTGCCCGGGAAGCTGAGCTTGGCGAGCGCGTAGCCCAGCATCGAGCAGAAGATGACGTTGCCGGCGGTCACGGCAGTGGCCACGACAGCCGAGTTGAAGAAGAAGCGCGCGAAACTGAGCCGATCGAACAGTTCCGCATAGTTGTCCAGGGTCGGGTTTTGCGGCAGCCAGGTTGGCGGCACCTGGCGCAGCTCGCCGGTGGTCTTGAACGATCCCAGCACCATCCAGACGAACGGTCCTACCAGCAGAATGATGCCGATCACCAGCAGGATGTAGATCCACCATCCGCCGTGATCGCGGCGCGGGTCACCCTTTGTGGTGACCTCATCACGGGTCGGGGCGATCGTGCTCATGACGGCCTCCTCACGTCGCAGGCCGCAACAGGCGGAACTGAACCAGGGTAAGCAGCGCGATCGCAATGAACAGGATGAAGGCGATCGCGGCGGTATAGCCGTAGTTGCCGAAGCTGAATTGGTCGTAGGCATAGAGTGCCAGTGAGAGGCTGGAGTTGAGCGGCCCGCCCTCCGTCATCACGAATGGCTCTTCGAAGAACTGGACGAAGCCGATGCCGGTGATCACGGCGCCGAACAGGAGCGTCGGTCGCATCAGCGGCAGGGTGATTCCTCTGAATCGCTGCCAACGATTGGCGCCGTCCACCTCCGCCGCCTCATAGAGGTCGCCGGGGATGGTCTGCAGGCCGGCCAGAAAGATGACCATCAGGAAGCCGAGATTGCGCCAGGCGGCCATGGCGATGATCGACCACAGGGCGTAGCGCTCGTCGGACAGCCAACCGGGGCCGTCAACCCCGAAGCCGGCCAGGATCGCGTTGATGAGGCCAACCTCGGACCCGAGCAGGAGGCGCCAGACAACGGCAATGGCGACGATGCTCGTGACTACCGGTAGGTAGAAGCCGACGCGGAAGAAGGTCCGGAAGCGCACCACGCCCTGGTTGAGGCCCACCGCCGCGGCAAGCCCGAGGGCCATGGTCAACGGCACGCCGACCAGCACGAAGACCGCGGTGTTGGCGGCCGCCTTCTGGAATCGCGTATCGCCGAGCACGTCGAGATAATTGTCAAGAGCAACGAAGTCGACCGAGAGCGGGTTCCGGATGTCGGTCACACGCAGGTCGGTGAAGCTGGTGATCAGGGCGGCCATGATCGGTCCGGCCATGAACACCAGAAAGAGGAGGAGGAATGGCAGCGCGAAGCTCCATGCCACCAGGTTTTGTCGCATCTTCGAGCTTCCGGCCGTGGATGCGGACTGATCCGCACCCACGGCCCCGGATGGGCTGCTGCTCACGTCCTAGCCTGCGCCGATGCTGGAGGCGGCCTCCTGCATCATGGTGCAGCCATCTTCGGGTGTGACGTCGCCGACGGTCACCCCTTCGATGACGGCGTCGATCTCCGCCGCCACCTCTTCCCAGGTGGCAATCGCCGGCGGAGCCTTGGCGTCCGTGAGCTGATCGCCGAAGGCGGAGAGCAGCGGATCGCCGGACAGGGTCTCGTCATCCCAGGCCGACTGGACCGCCGGCAGGTCGCTGACGGTCTCGTACCAGGTGATCTGCACGTCGGGCTGCGAGAGGTATTCGATGAAGGACCAGGCGGTTTCCTTGTTGTCCGAATCGGCCAGGACGCCCAGGTTGCTACCGCCGACGAACGACGTGCCGGCATCCTCGGTCGGCTGATGAGCAACCGTCCACGTCGCGGGATCTGCCCCGGCATCGGTGACGATGCCGATCATCCACGGGCCGCTGACGAACCCGCCAACGTCGCCGTTGGCGAAGGAGCCCTCGACTGGCACGTCGCCGGCGGCGGGCGCCGTCAGCCCCTCCTCGAAGAATGAGTCGTAGAAGGTCAGTGCCTCGACGCAGGGTTCGCCGTCGAGGGTGAAGGCGCCGGCCTCATCCATGATCTCGCCGCCGGCCTGCCAGAAGAACGGCATGTAGGTCTGCCATGCGCCGGTTCCGCCAGGCTGGAGATTGATGCCGTACTCGGCGCCGGCGCCCTGGATTCCTTCGGCGAGCGCCTTCAGATCGTCCCAGGTGGCGGGGGGCTCGGTGATGCCACCCTCCTCGGCGAGGTCGGTGCGGTAGTAGAGCAGTCGCGTTTCGACGTACCACGGCACGCCGTACGATGTGCCGTCCACCACCGTCGTGTCCCAAGCGCCCTCGAAGAATGCGGTTGGGTCGATGTTGGATGGCGTTGGATCGATTCCGCCGAGCTGGGCGAACTCGCCCATCCAGGTCGTCCCGATCATGGTGACGTCGGGACCCTCGCCGCCGGCGATGGCGTTCACGATGCGGTCATGTGCCGCATCCCAGGGCACTGCGGTCACTTTGACCGTGACGTCCGGATGGTCGGCCATGTACGCATCGGCCAGGACATCGAGGTTCTCGCCTTCGGCTCCCATGGCCCATACGCTGATCTCGCCGCTCGCCGCCTCGGTGTCGACTTCGGGTGCCTGCGATGCGGCGGCCGACTCTCCGCCGCCTTCTTCGTCACTACGGCCACACGCCGCGAGCGCCAGGATCATTCCCAGCACGAGAACCACCGCTCCCGTTCTTCGTCCACTCATGAGTCGTTTCTCCTTCATGTCGATGCCGTGCACCCACAGCTCGAGCGAATGACCAGCTCGGTCGGCAAGAGCTCGTGTCGAGGTTCGCGCCGGTGCGTCACGATCCGGTCGCGGAGAAGTTCGGCCGCGCGCCGACCGAGATCGAGCATCGGCTGGCGCACGGTGGTGAGCGGCGGTGCCAGATGGCGGGCCGCCGGAATGTCATCCCAGCCGGTGACGGCCAGGTCGTCGGGAACGTTGATCCGCGCGATGCGTGCTGCCTCGAGAACGCCCATCGCGATTTCGTCGTTGGCACACACGATAGCGTCGGGTCGATGTCGCGGCGACAGCAGTCTGCTCGCAGCGTTTGCGCCGTCGGCGGTGCGGAAGCCGGACACAACGGGGTCCGCGGCGTCCCGGCCGACAGTATGGTGCGCGTCGACGAAGCCGAGCCAACGCTCGCCGACATCGGGCGAATCGCTCGGGTCGCCGATGAAGCCGATGCTCCGGCAGCCATGCTCGATGAGATGCGAGGTCAGCGCATGCGCCGTCGACCGGTTTTCGGCCCGGACGCTGTCGGCGCCGCCGAGCGTCGGTCGAGCCAGCAGCACGACAGCCACTCCCCTGTTGGCCAGCTCCCTGACGATCTCGTCATCGACCGTCTGGCCGAACAGCACGAGCCCGTCGGTGCGATCGGCGAGGTCGAGCACCAAGTCTCCCGAGGCGGCACGCCCATGCGTGGCCAGGATGAGGACACTCTGTCCCTGAGCCGCCGACGACTCCTCGAATCCGAGGATGACGGACGAGTAATACGGTCCGGACAGGTCGGGGAAGACGATGCCAGTCGCGTCATGATGGCCACGGGCAAGCGAACGGCCCAGGCGGCTCGGCCGATAGTCCAGCTCGGCGACGGCCCGACCCACGCGCGCCCGAGTTTCGGGCGCAACCCGCTCGGCATTGCGATGCGCGCGCGAGACGGTGGCGATTGATACGCCCGCGTGTCGCGCGACCTCGTAGATGGTGGCCTCGCGCCGGGACGAGCGTGATGTAAGCGCTTTCACTACGTTGCCGAGGTAGCAGGATCTGTGCCGTGGCGGGAGACGTACGATGCTCACGTGAGCCAGCGCAACGCCGTCCTCGTCGCGACCGTTCTTGGCTCGGCGATCGTGTTCCTGGACGGCACCATCGTGAACGTCGCGCTCGACACCATCGGGCGGGAGTTGCCGACGACCTTCGTTGCTCGCCTCGAGGGCCTGACCTACGTCAACAGCGCCTACTTCGTCGTCCTGTCGGCGCTGCTGATTCTCGCCGGGGCGCTGAACGACTTCTACGGGCGACGCCGGATGTTCCGGATCGGGCTGGTCGGATTCGGCGTGGCGTCGGTCGCCTGCGGACTGGCGCCGAACATGGAGTTCCTCATCGGTTCGCGGATCATCCAGGCCGCCTTCGGCGCCGTATTGGTTCCTGGCAGCCTGTCGATCATCACCGCGCAGTTCGACGGCGAGGAACGCGGCCGTGCGATCGGCTTGTGGGCAGCCGGAACCTCGGCAACCTCGATCGTTGGTCCGCTGGTCGGCGGCTTCCTGGTGCAATCGGTGAGCTGGCGTGCGGCATTCCTCATCAACGTGCCGCTCATCGCTATCGCGCTCTGGGCCACCCTGAGGGTTCCGGAGAGCCGAGACACCGACGCGCGTGGTGAGTTCGACTGGTTGGGGGCGGCGGTGATCGCCGTGGGGGTCGGCGGGCTCGCCTTCGGCGCGACTCGTGGACAGGAGCAGGCCTGGCAGGACCCGGTGGCGTGGGCCGCGTTGGCGATGGGCGCGGTGGCCATCGTTGCCGTTCCGATCCTCATGCTCACGCGCCCGCGCCCGCTGGTGCCGCCCGGCCTCTTCGCGTCGCGCAACTTCACCGTGGTCAACCTGTCGACGTTCGTCATCTACGGCGCGCTGTACGTGACGCTCGCCTTCCAGCCCCTGTTCCTGCAGGGAACGCTCGGCTATACGCCGCTGGCTGCAGGAGCGGTCGGCATCCCCATCGCACTCATGCTCACGTTTCTCTCAACTCCGGCCGGACAGTTCTCGGCGCGCTTCGGTCCGAGGCTGTTCATGACCATCGGCCCGCTGGTCATGGCTGCCGGCATCCTCTGGCTTGCCCGCATTCCGGCTGGGTCCGAGCCCTGGCGTGCTGACCTCGGAGATCTTGCGACGCTGATCCCACCGGGTGCGGTATTCATCGATGTCTTCGTGGGATTGCTCGTCTTCGGTGTCGGCATCAGCATGCTCGTCGCGCCACTGACGACGGCCCTCATGAGCTCCATCCCGGTGCGCAATGCCGGATTGGGCTCGGCGATCAACAATGCCGTGAGCCGGGTCGGATCACCGCTCGTGAGCGCCGTACTGTTCATTGCGATCACGGCGACCTTCTATCCGACCCTTGCCGCCCTCGTGCCAGGTATCGACGTTGATGATCCAGCGGTACGGGAGCAGGTTCAGCCGCTGACCAGCGCCCCGGAAGGGACCGATCGCGAGCTGGCCGACGCCGTACGGGAAGCCTCGACCGATGCGTTTCATCTCGCCATGCTCGTCGCCGCGGGGTTACTCGTTGGGGGCGCCGTCATGAACGGGGTCGGGATCCGCAATCCGTCGCGCGAGGCCGTCGAGCGTGCCCCACCCGCGCATTGAGCGCGGAACCGGGTCAGAAGACCCTGGGACACCACGGGGCGCGATCGGTCCGGAACAGGACGTCGGCGCGCTCGATCCCGCCTGGTGCCAGCTCGCTGACCCGGGCCGCGGCGGCCAGCTGCGCAAAGCTGAAGCCGCCCAGGTATGCAGCCGCCAGATCGGTCACGTCGCAGGCAACGTCCGGCGAATCCGCCGCCGGCTCCACGTACGGGACACCGGCTTCTACCGTAAGCGACCAGCGTCCCTGGTTCCAGGGACAGAACTCATCGGCAACCTCCATGACCACGCGACCGTCGCCGCGGTAGCGACGGGCGGCGAGCGCAGGAGCCAGGTCAACGATCCGCAGCCAGAGTGCGTCGCCCATGGTCATCTCCAGCTTGCGCGGCTCGGCGATGGCGAGCAGGATCGGGTCGTCGACGGGGATGTTCCATGACTCGACGCGGCTCATCAGATCGATGTCGAGCAGGTAGCGCCACAGGTCGAGGTGCGCCGCCGGCGTGGTGGCCATCAGGTCGAGGACCGAGACTTCGTTCTCCTCTCCGTCTCGGATGGCGTAGCGCGCATAGCCGTCGATCGTGCCGCCGACGTCGTGGAGCACGTGGTACGGCTTTCCGCGTCCTCGACGCCACTGCTCCGGGAAGTAGAAGACCTCCGCATTCCAGAACTCGGCCGAGTGGCTGAAGAACCCGGCCCGCATGGGGCGTACCGCGTCGAACACCGGAGGAAAGGCAATTCGGGCCTCGTCCTCGCTCACCAGGCGAATTTGCCCGCTGAACTCGTGCGGCGCGCGAAACGCATTCCGATAGCGCTTGACCTTCAGGCTCGCCTTGAGTGACGCCAGCCCGTAGCCGAAGCGCTGATAGATGTTGCCCTCGGATGCCCAGAGCACCGCTAGCGGCTCGCCCCGCCGGTGCACGTCATCGATCTGGAGCCGCATCATCTGTCGAAGCGCTCCTCTGCGCCGATGCGTGGGGTGGACGCCGACGGTCGTGACACCAGCGACCGGCAGCACACCGCCGGGGACGGTCAGGTCGATGCTGATGGCCGCCGCGTTGCCAACGAGCCGGTCACCGTCGTAAGCCGCGATGGCACGATCGAATTCGAGCACTGACTCGAAGTTCGCGGCCGCCTCGTCATCGAGCTGCTCGGCGAAGCCGATCCCGATCGAGTCGAGGTAGGCGCGGCGGTCGCCCTCGTAGGGCCGGACGTCAATCTTCACGTCGCGCAGTATGGCGCGTCGCGTGCTCTATCATCGGCGCCGATGTTCCCGATCAGCGATGAGAACGAGCGCGGTCACGGCCCGGCCTACGTGAGCCTGGCCTTCATCGC
Source organism: Candidatus Limnocylindria bacterium (assembly GCA_038255505.1). Lineage (GTDB taxonomy): Bacteria > Chloroflexota > Limnocylindria > QHBO01 > QHBO01 > JACDBZ01. The sequence goes on along the minus strand of JBBSLF010000004.1, from coordinate 8,593 downwards.
GATCAACATCGCCGTTTTCTTGCTGCTCCAGGGTGCCGGCGCCAGCTCCGCAGGGGCCGAATTCACGTACGGCTTCAGCGCGGTGCCGTTCGAGATCACGAACGGTGTGGATCTGATGGAGGCCGAATCGATCACCGTTGATGGCCAGCAGATCCCGGTGCCCCAGGAGCCCGGTCCCAGCCCGATCTGGCTCACGCTGTTCAGCAGCATCTTCATGCACGGCGGCTGGCTGCACCTGGCGGGCAACATGCTCTTCCTGTGGGTCTTCGGCGACAACGTCGAGCATCGCATCGGGCACGGGCTGTACCTGGTCTTCTACCTCGTTGCCGGCGTCATCGCGAGCTTCGCCCAGATCATGATCGACACCGATTCGATCATCCCGACGCTCGGCGCCTCGGGTGCCATCTCAGGTGTGCTTGGCGCGTACCTCGTGATGTTCCCGACAAATCGGGTGACCGTGTTCGTGTTTCGCTTCCTGGTGCCGGTGCCGGCCATCGTCGCCATCGGCATGTGGGCGGCGTTCCAATTCATCAACGGCTTCGGCGCTTTCGCCGTGACCGAGCAGACCGGCGGGGTGGCCTACATGGCCCACATCGGCGGCTTCGTCGCCGGGGTCATGGCCGGGCTGGTCTTCCGCGTCATCTTCAGCCAGCCCAGGCACCCGCGAGGCACGCCGGCATCGGCCTACTGATGACTCCGGGGGAGGAGGCGGTCGGCCTGTTCGGCCCCCGGAGCATGTCGTGGAAGATCGACCGCGAGGTCCTCGTGCTGGCGGGTGGGTCGTGCGCGCTCCTCATGCAGGCGGCGCATCCGTCGGTGGCAGCTGGCGTGGCCGAGCACTCGACCTACGCCACCGACCCGGTCGGACGCCTGTTGCGGACGTTGACCAGCAGCTACGACGTGATCTTCGGCAGCCGATCAACCGCCGATGCGGCCATCCGTCGCGTCAACGCCATCCATGCGTCGGTGCGCGGCCGTCTGCCCGGCAGCGGCGAGGCGTACAGCGCGCGCGATCCCGAGGCCCTGCTGTGGGTGCACGCAACCCTGGTCGATACGGCGCTGCGGGTGTATGGCCGTTTCGTCGCGCCGCTATCGGCTGCCGATGAGCAGGCCTATCACCGCGAGTGCGCCCGTGTGGCCAAGCTGCTCGGAGTTCCATCCGGCGACATCCCGTCGACGATCGACGAGCTGCGGACGTGGATGGCGTCGATGATAGAAAGCGGCCGAGTCTGCGTGACGCCGACCGCGCGCGAGATCGCGAGTACCGTGCTCTATCCGACGCGCCTTCTTCCGCGCGTTGCCTGGGATGCCGCCCACCTCATCTCGCTCGCGACGCTCCCCGTGCCGCTGCGCCAGCAATACGGGATCGGTTGGTCGGCCGCGCGGCAGCGTGGTGTTGAGCGCATGGCGTCCGGCATTCGCGGCGTGTTGCCCGTCGTTCCGGGCGTGCTCCGCCACGTGCCACACTCTCGCTCCGCCGAGCGGCGCGTCCGTCAGGCCGGTGTCGTCGGCGTTGTCGGGTAATTACGCCGCGTCGCGATTTGTTCGAAGCCCAGGCGTTCGACATTGCGCGCCGAAGCGCCGCCCTCCACCGTCGACGCGCCAATGATGTCGCATCCGGCGCGGCGTGCGAGGTCGGCGCGAGCGGTGATGATGGCGCGCTGGAGGCCTCGCCCGCGAAACTCCGGGAGCACCGATCCTGCGCGCAGCCAGCCGACGCCGCCATGGGTGTGAACGCTGCCGGTGGCCACGGGCTCGCCGCCAACCTCCGCGACGAACCGATGGTGGTGCCCAGCTCGCGCCAGGTGCCCCTCCAGATCGATCCACGCCTGGGCGATGTTTGGAGGCAGGTCGCTCGCTGCGACGATCACCGCTGACCATGGGCCGACTTCCTGGCGTCCAAGCTCTCGGATGACCACGCCCTCGGGCGGAGGCTCGCCAACGAGCTCATCGGGGTTTGCCGCCCACCGAGCGAGCGTCGTATCGGCGACGGCGCCGCGCCACGGTGGCTCATCGGCCATGACAAAGCCCGTCACGCCATGAGCGGTGAAGTGCTCGACCGCGCGGTCGACGAGGTTGGGCAGGTGCGCGAAACCGATCGCGCTGTTGAAGGCCTGGCCGGGGAGCTGCGGCGCGGCGGATGCAGCGATGTCACCGTCGTCGAGGATTGAGATCTCCTGGCCGGCCTCCCGTGCGGCATGCCAGAAGGCGAGCGCGCTGACGCGTTCGGCCTGGTCCAGCCGCTCGGCGAGACTCAGCAGAACGGCAGAGCCATCCTCGGGAGGGGACACGCGGATCGGGTCGCCGGCCCGGACCGTTCCAGGCCTGATGACGCGCGCGTACATCCGGCTGTCGAGCGGATGCGCCTTGGCACCGAGTCGCCCGAAGCGCTGATCCGCGAAGGAGTCGCGGATGGTGCGGCACGGATTCGCGACCGATGAGAGCTCCAGGAGTACCCCGGCGCCGATGACCAGCCGTGATCCGACGGCCAACGCCGAAACGTCGAAGCCCTCCGTCGTCAGGTTTTCGCCAGTCGAGCCAGGCTCGATCGGGTGGCCCTCGGCCGCGACGCGCTGAATCGCTTCGATGCCCAAGATGCTGACGGCGCGGTGCGGGCCGCCGTGCACGGTCACCCCGCGCTGGCGGTCACCTTCGACACCATCGCTCGTGACGCGTGCGGCTGGAACCGGCAGCTTCGGCACGCCACCGTCCGACACGTTGATCTGGAGCAGCCGTCCGTCGCTCATATCGGCATCCTACCGCCAGAGGCCGTTACCCGCGCCGGCCCGTCCATCGGTCAATGTTCACGCGGAACCGATGCTGCGCGCGGATTGGCCCATGCAGTGAACACCACTACGCACGAGCGGCACGCCGGCGTGCTTGCCACGCTCATCTGTGACCCATGGAGAGGACAAACGCAGCGCCCCGAGCCGCTCGCGTGACGATTGGCCCATACAGTGATCGCACCCCAGCGCATCGGTCAGGTGGATGGTGGCGGGCTATCATGAGCGCAGCCCGCTCGGCAGAGCCCGCGAGCGGTGAGAGGAACCCGATGTGACCCGATTCGCCAAGCTGGCGGTGGCCGCTGCCGTCGCGACCTTCGTCCTGATTGCCGTGGGCGGCCTGGTGCGCGCCACCGATTCCGGCCTGGGCTGCCCGGACTGGCCGCTCTGCTTCGGCGATTGGCTACCGCCCGCAGACCTGCACGCCTGGATCGAGCACACGCATCGGCTCATCGCGGCCGTCTTCGTTGGTCCGCTGGTCGGCGCGGTCGGCCTCATCACCGTGTTCACGAAGCGCCGTCGTGACCTCCCGTTGCTGTTGGCAGCGATCGCGGCGGGAGTGCTCGTCATCGTGCAGTCGCTGATTGGGGCAGCCGTCGTGCTCGAGGGTCTCGCCGCGGAGCTCGTGACTGCCCATCTGGGGATGGCGCTTGTGGTGTTCGCCGCCGTCATCTTCATCGCCGAGCGAGCCACCCATGGATCGATGCCGGCCGCCCACGCGCGGCCGGGCCTCACGAAGCTGGTCTCGCTCACGGCAGTCGTCCTCTTCGGCCAGATGCTGCTCGGCTCCTGGGTCACCGGTCAGCAGGCGGGACTCGCCTACGCGGACTTCCCGCTCATGAATGGTGCACTTGTGCCGGCGGTTCTCGGAAACGAGCAGGCGGTGCACCTCGCGCATCGCGGACTGAGCCTGGTGGCCGCCGGCCTGGCCATGTGGACGGCGATCAGCATCCACCGCTCGACCGATGCGCCGCTTCCGCGGCGACTGGCCACCTGGCTGGTCGTGCTCATCGTGGTGCAGATCGCGTTGGGCGGGCTCAACGTCATCTCGCGCCTGTCCGCCGTCTTCGTGGTCCCGCATCTCGCGGTCGGCGCCGCCCTGTGGGGCGCATCGGTCTGGCTATTGCTGACCACCCGTCGCCTGCGGCCATCCGAGATGGCGGCCCATGCCTCTGCGCCGACACCCGGACCGATGGACACCGTGCGTGCCTACATCTCGCTCACCAAGCCGCGCATCATCGAGCTGCTGCTCGTCACGACCGTCCCGACCATGGTCCTGGCCCAGGGCGGATTTCCGTCGTTGTGGCTGATGGTCGCGGTCGTCGCCGGAGGCACGCTCGCGGCGGGTGGGGCCAATGCAATCAACATGTACGTGGATCGCGATATCGACGACCTCATGGGGCGCACGCGCCATCGTCCGCTGCCGCGCCATGCCGTCAGCCCGCGCAGCGCGCTGTGGTTCGGGATCGGTCTCAGCGTGCTGGCGTTCGTTTTCCTGGCGCTCACTGTCAACCTGTTGAGCGCAGTCCTGGCGCTGAGCGCGACCGCGTTCTACGTCTTCGTTTACACGATGTGGCTCAAGCGGAGCACGCCGCAGAACATCGTGATCGGCGGGGCCGCCGGCTGCGTGCCGGTGCTGGTGGCGTGGGCCGCGGTGACCGGCGAGGTCGGGCTGCCGGCACTCGTCCTGTTTGCCATCGTGTTTTATTGGACGCCACCGCACTTCTGGGCGCTCGCGCTGCGGTATCGCGGCGACTATGCGGCGGCCGGCGTGCCGATGCTGCCCGTGGTGCGCGGGGAGGCGGAGACCGCGCGCCAGATCGTGCTGTACACCGTCGCGCTGATTGCCGTCAGCCTGCTCCTCCTGCCGGCGGCCGGCATGGGCTGGATTTACCTCGTTGCAGCGGTCGTGCTCGGGGCGCTCTTCCTGCTCCAGGCGCTGCGCCTGCGCGCGGACTCCGGGACCGGGCGGGCTCAGATCAGCGTCTTCCGCTATTCGATCAGCTATCTCACGCTGCTCTTCGGCGCGGTGGCAGCCGATGCCCTGTTGCGGTTCCCGCTCGCCTGACCGAGCGGTCTCCGTCGCCGAGTTGCACCGGGAGCGACCAAAGTCGAAGGAACCTGGTCTCACACATCATCTGTTGCATGGAGTGCGACCCAGGACGTTGGAGCTCGACTTCCTTCGACTTGTGTCGCGGGGTGCAACAAGGGCTGGCGGCGTGCGGCGCAAACGATCACTCGCCCCGAGCGGCGCGCTCGGCAGCGAGGCGGGCGTCCAGGCGGACGGTTCGACGCTCCTCATGGCGCATCCACAGCACCACGACGAACGCCATTCCCGCAAGGAAGAAGACGTCTCCGACGACCCACATGATCACGCCGCCCAACTGCTGATCCTCGAGCGGCGTGATACCCCAGTCGCGCACGTTCGCCACGTAGTGCGGGTAGAGCACCGTCGAAGCTGACATGAGCGCCACGCCAAGGAACGAGTTCTGCGGCATGGCGAGGAATAGATAGAGCAGGCGAACCGGGTGCGGCAGGCGCCACGGGGACGGATCGGCGCCGATGACCGGCCACCAGAACAGGAGCGCCGCCCCCAGGAAGGTCGCGTGCTGGACGTAATGCAGCAGCTGATTCTCGAGGGCCTGATCGTAGAACACGCTGAAATGCCAGCCCCAGTTGACGGCGGCAAACAGCACCCAGGCAATCACCGGGAACGAGATGACGTGCATGACACGGCTCTGAAGCACCGCCAGCAGGCGCCGACGGAGCGACGGACGAACGGCGCGCAACGTCAGCGTGATCGGCGCGCCGGCAAGCAGCAGCGGTGCAGCGACCAGCTCGAGCAGCATGTGCTGGACCATGTGGACGCTGAACAGGAGACCCTCGTAGGCCTCGATCGGCGAGGTGAGCGCCACGCCGATGGTCAGCAGGCCTCCGCCGAAGAGCCAGGACCGATACCCCGGATGCGGATTCGATGCATGCGCCCGATTGACCCGTCGCACGGCCCAGCCGTAGGCCACGCCCACGGCGACCAGTGCAATTACGACCAACGGGTCAAAGCTCCAGGCGAACAGCACGGCCGGGAAGGTCGGATCGGGCGCATCGGTGCCATGTGCGAGGGCGGCTGAAGGCGCCGCGAACAGGCCGACGAGGACGAAGAGGGGGAGCACGCGACGCATCGGCTTCATTCTGTCGCGAATCCTCGGGAACCGCATGGGCACCTGCGGCGTCCAAGCGGCATGAAACGAACCGTGCCGGGTCTCCTTGTCCTGTTGTTGGCCCTCTCTGCATGCCGAGCGATGGGGGGTGCGCCTCCCGCGGGCTCGCCCGACCCGAGCGATGATGAGGTCGGAATCGAGCATCCGACCGGTGCGGAGCCGATCTTCATGATCGACTGGCAGGGCGGCTACGTCACGGTGCAGTACATGGCCACCCGCACCCCAGCGTTCGTGCTGTACGGCGATGGGCGCGTGATCATGCTGGGGGCCCAGACAATGGAATACCCGGGCCCGGCGCTTCCACCGCTCATGCAGCGCACACTCAGCGAGTCCGGCATCCAGGCCGTCCTGGCGGAGGTGATCGACACGGGGATGTTCGAGGCCGATCGTCGGCTGGATGGAGCCATGAACGTCATCGCCGATGCCAACGACACCGTCTTCACGCTCAACGCCGAGGGCCGCGAGGTGAGCGTCAGCATCTACGGGCTTGGCACGCTCATGGCCGACATGGATGTCCCGATGATCTCGGCCGAGGAGCTCGAGGCGCATCGGACGCTCGAGGCGCTCAACAGCTCGCTGATGTTCGAGGACTGGCTGCCCGCGGACGCATGGCTGGACGAGACGTGGGAGTCCCATGAGGCCGATGCGTTCCGCCTCTACGTCCGCGACGCGACCGACCAGCCGGCCGAGGACGATGGGCTCCCCCCGATGGTCCGCGACTGGCCGACCAACGATGACGCGGCCGTCTTCGGAGTGGAGCAGCCCCTGTTCGGTGACGGCACGCGGTGCGGCACTGTGAGCGGCGAGGCGGGGGCAACCTGGGCCGCCGAGCTGAGCACCGCGAAGCAGACGACCACGTGGACCGACGCGAACGACCGCCGCTACAGCGTCCAGGCGCGACCGCTGCTCCCACACGAAGACGGTGCCTGTCCGGAGCTCTCGGGCGGCGCGTAGCTCGGGCACCCGAACTGCAGCAGCCGATTTCGGTGCCGGCAAGTCTGGCAAGGCCGTGCGCGCAATGCTGGTCGCCGCGCGCGCGGCGCTTCGCTACAATGCAGCCGTGCCGCCGCCAGCCCGACTGAACGCGCGTGCCGTGACTTCACGAAAGCGACACGACGGGAGCCTCGAGACCGAGCTGATGCAACCAACGGCGCCCCGAACCCGGCTGCGTACGATGCTTCGCGTCGGTGTCCCCGTGCTTCTCACCGTCCTGCTGGCCGGCTGCCTGCTGCCCCCGGAACCGAAGACGGAGGCGGGACAGGACGTCTTCAACCTGTACCTCGTCGTGCTCGCGCTGGCGGCCATCGTCTTCATCGGCGTCGAGGGCTTCATTCTGTATGCGGTCTTCCGCTATCGACGCAAGCCCGGTGACGACGTGCTGCCGGAGCAGCTGCACGGCAACAACAAGGTCGAAGTGGTCTGGACGCTCATTCCGACGGTCATCGTGCTCGTGCTGTTCGTGGTCAGCATCATGACCCTCAACGAGGTGGAGGCGCGCTCCGAGAATCCGGGTGTGACGATCGAAGTGCAGGGCAAGCAGTGGAGCTGGCTTTTCGTCTACGAGGACGGGCCAACCATCGGGCCGGAAGGGAACGAGCCTCCCGAGCTTGCGGTACCGGTCGGCGAGCCGGTGCGCCTGATCCTGACCTCCGACAATGTCATCCACGCGTTTTACGTCCCGCAGTTCCTCCTCAAGCGTGACATGGTCCCGGTCAATGAGAACGGCACCCCGAACGAGATCGAGTTCGTGGTCAGCGAGGCGGGAACATACGCCGGCCAGTGCGCCGAGTTCTGCGGCACCGACCACGCCGGCATGGTCTTCACGGTCAACGCCATGCCGCGCGCGGACTACGACGCGTACATTGCCGCGATCGAGGATGGGGAGACGCCGCCGACCGGTGGCGGAGATTGCGAGACGACCATCGACATCAGCGCGAACAACACGCAATTCGATATTGACGAGTTCGAGGTGCCGGCCGACACGGCGTTCTGCATCGCCTTCGAGAACCTGGAGGACGTGCCGCACAACGTCGCGATCCTGTCCGGAAGCGAGGCGCTGTTCGAGGGCTCGTTCCTGAATGAGGTGGGGAGCATCATTTACGAGGTGCCGGCGCTTCCGGCGGGGGATTACACCTTCGTGTGCCAGGCGCACATCCAGGCCATGACCGGCACCGTGACGGTCACGGAATAGTGGGGAGCAGCGAGAACACCTGATGGCAACCACCACGCTCGAACCACGCGCCGGCTCATACCACCGCTCGTGGGTGCTCGACTGGCTGACCACCGTCGACCACAAGAAGATCGGGATCCTGTACATCGTCAACAGCTTCCTGTTCTTCTTCGCGGCCGGCTTCCTGGCGCTCCTGATTCGGTCCGAGCTGGCCGTGCCGGGCATGCAGTTCCTGGATCAGAACACCTACAACCAGGCGTTCACCATGCACGGCACGATCATGATCTTCCTGTTCGTGGTGCCGGTGCTCGCCGGGTTCGGAAACTACATCGTGCCGCTCCAGCTCGGCGCACCGGACATGGCATTCCCGCGGATCAATGCCCTGAGCTTCTGGCTTCTGCCCCTCGGCGGCCTGCTGATCT
>JBBSLF010000003.1:0-55367 GCA_038255505.1 Candidatus Limnocylindria bacterium | reverse complement strand
CGAGGCCTCGCCGTGGAAGCGGCTGCTCGACGTGCTGCGCGAGGATCTGCGGCTGACCGGGACCAAGGAAGGGTGTGGCGAGGGCGAGTGCGGCGCCTGCTCCGTCCTGCTGGATGGCGCAGTGGTGGACGCTTGCCTGGTGCCCGTCAGCCAGGCGCAGGGCACGCACATCAGCACCGTCGAGGGCCTCGCCGCACCGGGCACCCTCGGCGTGCTTCAGCAGGCGTTCCTCGAGACCGGGGGGGCGCAGTGCGGCATCTGCACGCCCGGAATGCTCATGGCCGGCGAGGCATTCCTGGCATCCGGCATGGAAGCCAGCGACGACAATATTCGCGAGGCGATCGCCGGCAACCTGTGCCGGTGCACGGGCTACACCAAGATCATCAGCGCGATTGCGTTGGCAGCCGAACGGAGGGCTCACCCATGACCGATACGACAGAGACCGTCCATGAGGCGCTCGACGACCACGACGTCACCCTGGCGCTGACGCCCGGGCAGGTGATCCTGGCGCTGATTGGCCTGTTCGTGGTCCTGCGCATCATTCGCGGCCTTCGAGGCTGAAGCGCCGATGCCGAACGCGGTCGAACCGCCGTCCGAATCCCCCACCGGCCTGGATGCCGCGTACGCGCTTCTGGCGGGAGCCGACGGAGTGCCATGGCGTCCGCTCGCCGGTGGTACCGACATGCTGGTCCAGATCGCCGGCGAGATCGGCGAGCCACCGGAGCGCGTCCTCGACATCTGGGCGCTCGAAGACTTGCGCGGGATAAGCGTGGATACCGACGCGCTCGTGATCGGCGCGCTGACCACCTACACCGATCTTCGACGATCTCCCCTCGTCGCCGAACACGTCCCGGCGCTCGCGGAGGCGGCCGCGACGATTGGTGCGGCGCAGATCCAGAATCGTGGGACGCTCGGTGGCAACGTCATGAACGCTTCCCCGGCCGGCGATACCCTGCCGGTGCTCCTGGCGCTGGGAGCTGAGCTGGTCCTGGGCTCCGCTAACGGTGAGCGCCGGGTCGATGCCGACGACTTCTGGCCGTCGTATCGCACGACCGCAGCGCGAGATGACGAGCTGTTGATCCGGATCCGCGTCCCGTTGGCTCCCAACCGGCAGGTTCGTTTCCGAAAGGTTGGGACGCGCCGTGCACAGGCCATCAGCAAGGTGGTCATGGCGCTCGCCTGGACCGATTCCGGCGAGACATGGTCCGATGTCCGCCTTGCACTCGGATCGATCGCGGCGACGACCGTTCGCGCCCGTGCCACCGAGGCAGCGCTCGAAGGACTGGGACCCACGCGTGAGACCGCCGATGCGGCGGTGGAGGCCCTGACGAGCGAGCTCTCCCCCATCGACGACGTGCGCTCGACCGCGGACTATCGGCGGCTGGTGGCTGGTCGTGTGCTTCATCGGCTCATCCGCGACGCCGGAGGCTGGTAGGCCCCGATGTCCTGGAGTCGTTTCATCGTGGTCGGCCTGATCACTGGCATCGTCATGATCGGATTCGGCATCTTGATCGGTCCGTTCCTGAGCGGCCTGGACGAGCCGATCCTCACCGCGCTCATCCTGGGCGTTGTGCTTGCGATTTTCTACGCCGTCGATCTGATTGCCACCTGGCTCCTGCGACGCTTTGAACGCAGTCGGGGCTGACCCATGGAGCCTCATGACGTCCGCATCTTTCAGGCGGCGGCCGACTTCCGTGCCTGGCTGGATGAACATCACCAGACCGCCACCGAGCTTTGGGTTGGCTACTACAAGAAGGGTGTTCCGAAGAATTCCATGTCCTACCGCGAGGCCGTCGAAGAGGCGCTCTGCTACGGGTGGATCGACGGCATCGGGAAACGGATTGATGACGAGGTCCACACCAACCGCTTCACGCCACGCCGGAAGACGAGCATCTGGAGTGCGGTGAATATCGCCAAGGTTGCGGAGCTGCGAGCTGCGGGGCGCATGCACCCGGCCGGCATCCGGGCGTTCGAGGAGCGGGATCGGCGCAAGGACGCGATCTACGCGTACGAGAACGCGCCGCAGGAGTTTCCGCCGGATTGGCAGGCGCGCTTCGAGGCCGATGCCACTGCCTGGGCCTACTGGCAGTCGCGGACGCCGTCGTATCGACGCACCGTCACGTACTGGGTGATGTCGGCCAAGCAAGCAACGACGCGTGAACGACGCTTCGAAACGCTGCTCGCCGATTCCGCCGCTGGACGACCGATCAAGTCGCAGAGCTACGGTCCGGCTTCGCGCGCGTAAAGCGCCGGGAGGAAGTGCTCCAGGTTGCCGACCTCCTCCACGTTGTGCATGAGCCACGCCGGACCCATGAGGTCGGAGAAGATCATCGGTCGAATGAGACGGTTGAAGAGCACGCGTCCGAACAGCGTGTCGGCCCCGAGCTCCATGCGCGACCGGTAGCGGGTGCCGCCGTCAGCCGGCTCGAACCAGTGCTCGAGGCTGAAGACCTCGGATCCCAAGATGTGACGCTCCAGCCGGATCCCGGTCTCGTCCAGCTTCGTCACGGTCTCGACGCTGTCGACGAGCCATGCCGGATTACGGCTGAACGCTTCGATGATCCGGATTTTCGCGCCGACGCCCACGTGCGCGGGATCGCCCTCGACGAGCTGCCAGTCGATGTGGTCGAACGGATGCCATACCCGGTACCGGGAGTAGGTTCGACCGTTGATCTCCATCTCGCCGCCGATGTGCCGGAACCACCAATCGATCATCGCCGGCGTCACGCCTCGCACCAGCTCGTGTTCGATGGTCATCATCATGTGCGCGCGCTCGTAGCGAAGTTCGAGCTCGGCATCCTCCCACGCCTTCATCGGCCAATCGAGGTCGAGCGGTGGCGGAAGCGTGCGGCGGCCGAACATGCGTGCACCATACCGAACGACAAGTCCCGGTGGCTGAGACAATGCGCCCATGACCGATATTTCCTCCGGAGTCCAGATCACCCGTCCGACGGAGCACGCTGACGAGGTCCTGACGCCAGAAGCGCTGAGCTTCGTCGCCCAGCTGCACCGCAGCTTCAATCCCGAGCGGCAGCGGCTCTTGGCCGACCGAGCGCGTCGCCAGTCACGGCTGGACGCCGGCGAGATTCCCGACTTCATGCCCAACCCCATCGAGAGCCGCGACCGAGACTGGCGGGTTGCACCGGCGCCGCCGGACTTCGACGATCGGCGCGTCGAGATCACCGGGCCGGCGGAGCCGAAGATGCTGATCAACGCGCTCAACAGTGGCGCATCGGTCTTCATGGCGGATTTCGAGGATTCGCTCTCGCCCACGTGGGACAACATCGTGACCGGTCACTGGGCCGTTGGCGAGGCAGTGCGACGGCGCCTAAGCTTCAAGACCGATGACAAGTCATACGTTCTCAACGATACGATCGCCACCCTCTGCATCCGGCCACGGGGCTGGCACCTCGTCGAAGCCCACATGCTGGTCGATGGGAAGCCCATCAGCGCCAGCATTTTCGACTTCGGGATCTGGTTCTTCCACAACGCCCGCGAACTGCTCGCCCGAGGCTCGGGCCCGTACCTGTACCTGCCCAAACTCGAAAGCCACCTCGAGGCGGCGCTGTGGAACCGGATGTTCATCGCGGTGCAGGAGGCGCTCGACATCCCGCACGGCTCGATCCGGGCCACGGTGCTCATCGAGACGATCCTGGCCGCGTTCGAGATGGACGAGATCCTGTTCGAACTGCGCGAGCACGCCGCCGGCCTCAACGCCGGCCGATGGGACTACATCTTCAGCATCATCAAGAAGTTCCGGTCGCGCTCCGACATGATCCTGCCGGACCGCGGTTCCGTGACGATGAGTGTGCCGTTCATGCGCGCCTACACCGAGCTACTGGTCCAGACTTGCCACCGCCGGGGCGCGCACGCGATCGGCGGCATGTCGGCCTTCATCCCTTCACGCCGTGACCCCGACGTCAACGAGAAGGCGCTGACGGCCGTGGGTGCCGACAAGCAGCGCGAATCCTCCGATGGCTTCGACGGCACCTGGGTCGCCCATCCCGACCTCGTGCCGGTCGCGCGCGAGATCTTCGACGCGGTCCTCTCCGACCGGCCGAACCAGAAAGATCGATTGCGACCGGAGGTCCGCGTGACGCCTCGCGATCTCATCGATGTCGCAGTGCCCGATGGGCATGTCACCGAGGCAGGCGCACGGGCAAATGTCTCGATCGGCCTCTCGTACCTGGCCTCATGGCTGACCGGCAACGGCGCGGCCGCCATCAACAACCTGATGGAAGATGCGGCCACGGCGGAGATTTCACGCTCGCAGCTGTGGCAATGGCGGACTCATGCCGTGCCGCTGGACGATGGGTCACCGATGACCGCCGAGCGCTACACGACCCTCCGCGATGAGGAGCTCCCCAAGCTCACCGCCGCGCTCCCGGACTTCCCCTGGGCCGATGCCGCTGCCCTCCTGGACGAGCTCGTCCTCTCCGACGACTTCGCAGAGTTCCTTACTCTGTCGGCATACTCCCGGTTGGGGTGAATCCCGCTCTTGTGCGCTCAGCGCACGGATCTACGGCCGGCGCTTCGGATGCCTTCAAGTCGTGCGCTCAGCGCATTGATCGGGTCAAACGGGTGGGCCCCCGCCGAGCGTTACGCGCTCCTCTGTGCATCCGATGCAAGAACTGAGCGGAGATCGGATTTTCCGGAGGGCCGCGTCGCAGATCCGTGCACTGAGCGCACATCAGGAAGCCGTTGCGCGGATCTGAGTGACGCTTTCACAACGTTGGGCGGGTTTGCGGTATCCCGTCAGTTACGGCGTGGGCGGAATCTCGATGACCCGGCCGTCGTCGATGCCGAAGTCCCAGGCATCGATGGCCGGTGGTTCCATGCCCAGCGCCGTGAGAGCCGTGCAGATCTGACTGCGGTGATCGGTCCCGTGGTGCAGTGCCTGCGCGAGACGGATACCGATCGGTGCCCTCTTCTGGTATCCGTCGTCGTCATCGACCTCGGTCAGGACGGAATCCGGATCGAGCTCCTTGTTCAATAGCAGCGACCATGCAGCGTCGTTTCGCTCCACCACAGCGCGCAGCTCCGGAAGACCCAGGTGAGTTCCGTCGATGAGGTGGGAACGGTCATCGGTCAAGGTGAACAGGTACCAGGCGTCGGAGCTGACCATGTGGCGCATCGTTTCGGAAATGGAGCCGAAGGTCCCGGGAACCGAAGTCTCCATCTGGTCAGGCGTGAGCGCGAGACACGCATCGATCACTCGCCGCGTCGCCCACGCGTGGTGGCGGAAGGCGTCGGCCAGCAACGAGGTGCTCACCGCGGCACCTTACCAGCCGTGGCGTGAGTTCAAAGAGCCCGGCGACAAAGGCCTTGCCCCACCGCATTCCCGCACGCATGGACCGATGATTGCAGCGAAGTTCATCGGTCTTACCTCCAAAAGGAATCGAGGACCCCATGCTCAAAGACAACAACGCGTTCTCCGGATTCTCGTCGAATGACATCCCGGCCGCGAAGGACTTCTACGGCCAGACGCTCGGCGTCGAGGTGAGCGAGGAGAACGGTCTGCTCACACTCAGGCTGGGCGGGGGCCACACGACGCTCATCTATCCGAAGGACGACCACCAGCCGGCGACGTTCACCGTGCTGAACTTCCAGGTCAACGATATCGACGCGGCAGTCGATGAGCTCACGGACCGAGGCGTGACCTTCGCGCGCTACGGCGAGGGTTTCCACCAGGATGAGCGCGGCATCGCGCGCGGCGAAGGCCCGCCGATCGCATGGTTCAAGGATCCCGCCGGCAACATTTTGTCAGTCATCCAGACCGATTCCTGACCGATCCTGTCCGGAATGCACGCCAGGCTGGACCGATGCGCACAACTGACGCCACCATGCTGTTCGACTACCTGTACTGGACACGGGACGCCGTGCTCCGAGCCGCCACCGAGCTGAGCGCGGATGCGTTCATCTCGACCGACACGGTGACCACCCGCGACCTGCGCGCGACACTGGTCCACGAGCTCGACGTGCAATGGAGCTGGCGCGAGCGGCTGCGCGGTGCTGATTGGGCCGAATGGGGCGAGGATGCGGACCTCAAGGCCGGCGACTATCCCACGGTCCAGGCCGTGGCCGACCACTGGCGCCGCGACGAGACCGACATGCGGGCATGGCTCGCCTCCCTGACCGATGCGGACCTCGACGCTCCCCCGCCGCGCGACGAGGTCACGCTTCCGCTCTGGCACTTCGTCATGCACCTCGTCAGCCACGGGATCCAGCAGTTCAGCGAGGTGGCGGTCCTGCTCACGCGGGCCGGCCACTCACCCGGTGACATCGGCTTCCTCGAGTTCGTTGGTCGTCGCGAGCGTTAGTCGTCGCACATGAGGCTGCCCAGCAATGGCGACGGGCACTGATCCGGGTGCTGTGCGCCTGCAGAGCATCTGAGGTCGTCCGGCTACGTGATTGACCAAGACATGACGCGCGCCGTGGCTCATGAACTCGTGGCTCTCGCGCTCGACTGACACGATGGACGCCGCGCTACTCCAGCATCGGGCGAGATCGTGAGAACAAGCTGAGGTCGATGGGCTGACGTGGACCCTTTGGATCGGGATCATCCAGGTAGCGGTCGTAGATCGGGAGCAGGTCGGCATCGGTCGAACGGCGCAAGTGAAGAAGAAGCTCGCGGCCGGTCACGAAGCCGTGCTGGTTGTCCTCGACCCATTCACGCATGGCGCTGAAGAAGCCTTCTTCACCCATGGCGTCCTGCAGCTCGTTGAGGAAGGCGGTCCCCTGGTAGAAGATCGCGTGGAAGTAGCCGTCGCAGCTGGTCCAGTCACCCCCGGTCGTCGCTCCGGCCCCCCACGCGAACACCTCGCTGTCGACGGGACGCGTCGAACACTCGTTCTCCCCGATTCCCATGAGGTATCGAGCGCTGAAATCGGCTAACGCTTCGTCCAACCATGGCTCCGTCTGCTGGTCATTGCCAATCTGCGCGTAGAACCACTGGTGCGCGACCTCGTGATAGACCACGTATGGATCCGCCACCTTGTCACGCGTGAGGTGGATCATGCGCGGGTACTCCATGCTGAACCCGCCGCCGGAGCCGACCTCGGCCAGGACGAGATCCGGCCAGGGATATTCGCCGTACGCCGCTTCCAGGCCAATGAGACCATCAGCCGCCAGATCCGCCGTCGCTGCGCCCGAGACCGTCTCGGTGTAAGCACGGATCTCCGTGCCATCGGCATCGCGGATGGTCAGCTGGAAACGCGGGTTCACAACGAAGCTGAAGTCGCGCACGTCGACCGAAGCGCAGATCCAGGATCTTCCGCTTGTCTCGGGCGCGGATTCGAGGCCGGGACAGGCGACCGCATCGCGGGGCAGCGACGTCGTGGTTTCGAGCTCGAGGCGGATCACATCGGCGCTGAAGGAGATCTGCGGATCACCGAGACCGTAGATCTCATGCTCCGTCGAGAGGATCGGGAACCACTGTCCGAAGCTGAACACGCCGTTCTCTACGGAGGTTCGGGCGGTGAACGCATCCGGACTCTGGCGCACGTCGAGCCGAAACGGAATCCGGATACGCGCAGTCGCATCCGGCGCGAGATCGTCGAGCGGAACACGCAGGTTGATCGAGGTTGTCCATTCGATATCGACCCGCTCCCCATCCACGGCCACCTCGTCCATCGAGAAGTAGCCAAGCCCTCGCGGCACGACCGACAGGTTCACATGGTCGATCGCACGATGTGACCGGTTGGTCAGATCAATCTCCTCGACCGCATCGAGACGACCGGAGGCGAGGTCGAGTGTCGCCTGGATCAGATACTGCTGCGAGGCGTCGGTCGTGGTGACCGCGGCGGCGGGTGCGGCGGAAATCGAGCCGGCAAGGAGCGCCCATGGCAAAGCAAGGGTGAGCACGAGGGAGCAGCGCGAGCGCATCAGTCCATGTTGCCCGAGCAATCATCGGCTGTCATCCTGAGCCACAGCATCATGAATCCGCCATCCCGCGCGAGCCGTCGTTGGCCGTTCGTCATCCTCACGCTTGTCCTGCTCTTCGCCAGCGGCTTTGCTGTCGTCGAGGCGAACCTGCTCGGTGTGGGCGCGCGGTTCGAACGCGTCGCGGCGCGTGTGGAGACCTTCATCGATCCACCACCCCAACGTTCCACGCTGCCGACCGTGGTCGTGACGCCGGAGCCGAGTCCGACCGTCGCGCCAACGCCGCGGGACACGCTCGCGCCGTCCGCCACAGCGAGTCCCTCTCCCACTCCCATCGTGCGGGAGCCGGTGGACGTGGCTCTCGTTCCGAATCAGGAGGCGGTTTTCGCCTCGCAACTGACCGACGAGGACTGCGCGGTCGCCGCAACGCAGATGGTGCTTGCCATTCTCGGCCTGGGAGACACATCCGAGGCGTTCCAACAGGAGATCAAGGACCGCATCGGAGAATGGGAGGCGTTCGACGACAGCCAGAATGGCAACTGGGGACCGGCGGCAGTCGGGCTGGCGCTGGCCGACTATGGCGCCCCCGACTACGAGGTGCGGGCATACGACTCATACGCCGATGCGCTTCGCGACTCCGCCATCGCCATCACCGAGCTCAACAAGCCGGTCGTGATGTTCCCCTGGTGGGGCGCGCACTCCTGGGTCATGACCGGCTACCGGGCCGATGCGGACCCCACCCTGTTTGCGGACGCCACGATCAATGGGGCATACATCCTGGATCCGTGGTATCCGCGCGTCTCATCCATCTGGGGCCCGTCGGATGGCCCGGGCAACTTCGAGGACCTCGGCGAGCTTGAGCGAAACTGGCCGGTGTATCAGGGGCCGCCCGGCTACGAGCAGATCGGGCCCGGCTGGTCACGGCCCGAGGGCGCCTACCCCGAGCGTGATGGCAAGTTCGTCGTCCTCATGCCGACCACGCCGCGCGACACCTGAAGTCTCGGGCTCTTGGTTCGGTCATACGCCCGGATGGCGTGCATTTGCACGAACGCGTCGTTCCGTTGGGCCATTTGCCGTCCCACTGAGCACTAGCCGGCTCAGCACGCTGGATGGGCGGCCTTCAAGCGTGGCCGGTGTGTCGCGATGACATTTCTTCCGGCTAATGTCCGCATGCGCGGCATAGAAGCATCAACGTGATCGGTCAATGCGGCTCCGCGGTTATCTGAGGCAGCGTTCTGAGCCGCACCGCGAGTGCCAGCCCCAGCAGCATGGTCTTGGCAGCCTGGCCAATGGCGAAGCCAAGCGGAATCGCCAGAATCCCCGTCCCCGGTAAGAGCGTCAGCGTGGTGATGACGGTGATCCCGAGGCCGGCCAGCGAGGCGAGCACCTGGAGCACGGTGTGGCGCGTGGCGTAGATGGCGCGCGACAGCAGGTGCGAGATGCTCTCGAACGGGACAGACAGCGCGAATGCAGCCAGCGTCGCGCCGGTCATCGCGATGTCTTCGGCGTCGAACGCGCCCCCGCCCAGCAGGACGCGGATCGCCAGCTCACCGACCACCACGAGGCTGACGGCTGCGACCAGCGTGATGATCGTGATGCTGGCGAGGTTCGTCCACAGCAGCCGCAGGAACGCCCGGCGATCGCCGACAGCGTGCGCCGTGGAGAGTGCGGGAAAGATGGCGAGCGCGAAGGCCACGCCGACCAGGCTGACCGGCACGCTCTGGAAATTGCGGGCGAAACTGACCGCGGTCACGCTGCCGGCTGCCAGGGTGGTCGCGACCGAAGTGAAGAACAGGAACGTCATCGGCTCAACTGGATGGCTGACCATCTTCGGTAGCATCAACCGGAGAAACTCGCGCATGTCGGGCGTTCGGACCTGCCATGCGAAGCCGATGCGGAATACGCTCCTCCGCAGGCCGATGAACCGGCTGCCGAGGTGGATGGTCGCCCCGATCACGGCGCCGATGGCCGGGCCATAGATGCCGAGCGCATCGCCGAAGGCAATCGTGCCGATGATGATTCCGCCGTTGTAGAGCAACGGGGCGATCCCATACCAGAAGAAGCGCTGTTCGGCGAGGAGCACCTGGCCCAGCGTGAGTGAGGCGGCAAAGAGGATTGGCGTGATGAGCATCACCCGGAAGAGCGAGACGTACAGCTCGCGCTGTGCACCCTCGAAGCCGGGAGCAATGAACGACGTCGTCGCCTCCGCGAAGACGAGCATGAGAGCTGCCGCGATCCCCATGACACCGGCGGCTCCGGTGAGGATGGTGCGCGCGAACCGGTCCGCGGGCTCGTGGTCCGTCGTGCCGGCCCGCAGGCGCAGGAAGATTGGGATGAACGGTGCCGCCAGCCCGGCCTCGACCAGGACATCGAGCAGCAGCTCGGGCAGGACGAAGGCAGCGTTGTACGCATCGAGCTCGGTGGCGGCGCCAAACGTCCGGGCGAAGATGCGATCGCGCGCCAGCCCCATGACGTAACTGGCGAAGATCAGTGCCGAAAGGAGCGCCGCCCCTTGCGGCAGGTAGCGTTGCACGAAGGCGCGGACGAAGCGGAAGCCTTGCCTCACGTTGCGGGGAACGTGTCCCTGAGCCACGCGATGTGGGAACGGTGCTCGGCCTCGTGCTGAAGAAGGTGGTGAAGCACCCAGTCCGGTGCAACATCGTAGTGCTCCAGGCCGCGAATGCGGTGGAATTCCTCGTTCGTCATTGGCGTCAGGCTTTCGAGGGCGAATGTGCGCACCCCGGCGAGCCTTTCCAGATGCTCCTCCATGGACTGTCCGTCGATCCGCGAGAGGTGGCGTTCGTTGCCAGTGCCACTCCCCGGTTCCCGATCGGGCCAGGGCAGGAGCCCGACGAGCTCGTCCGGCTCGTCCAGGCCCAGGAGGTCGACGGCGACCCAATCGGCCTCGATCAGGGCAATGTGATAGAGAAGTGAGCCAATGCTGTTGAGCGGCGCATCGGGATACCAGTCGACCATCTCGGGCGATACGCGCTCGAGCGCGCGCAACGTGTCGCGCCGGCCGTCCTCCAGCGCCGCCAGCCAGCGGCCCACTTCCGGATCATCGGCGATTGGTGCGAGCGCCAGCGTCTCGCGCGGCGCATCGGTCACTCCGGGGCGTCCGCCTCGAAGCGTCGGAGACGCTCGGCAACCGCGCCGAGGACCGCAACGCGAACGTCAGGGAACTCGTCCATCAACGCATGGAACTCGCGATGCCCGACGACGAGCAATCGGGTGATCCCATCGGCAACGACGGTGGCCGTGCGGGGCCGCCCATCGAGCAGGGCGATCTCGCCGAAGAAGTCACCACGGCCAAGTTGGGTGATTTCCCGCTTGCCGTCGAGCACTCGGACCCGTCCGTCGAGGACGATGAAGAACTCGTGTCCGACGCGTCCCTGTTGGGCGAGGACCTCACCAAGTCCGACCTCGACCTCATCGGCCAGCTGTCCCAGTCGCTCCAGCTCATGCGGTCCCATGTGCGCGAACAGGGGTACTTTGCGCAGATGGTCGAGCTTCTCATCACGTGACATGCGCGCAGTGTACCGGGCCGATCAAGGCCGTCGAGCGTCCTTCGCAAAATTGCTCTTGAGTTACACACGCACTCCGTGGTATCCTGCTCGGTAGCAACGCCCCACTGAGGGGCATCATTACTGCGCGGCACCACGAACGCTCCTCTCACGGCTTTACGGCGAGATGGCTCGCTGAGGCCGCACCAAGAGGAGTTTCTTTCTTTGTTCACCTACACAGACAAGACGCTGACGTGCGTTGACTGCAACACGGAGTTCTCGTTCACCGCGAGCGACCAGCAGTTCTACGCGGACCGTCAGTTCAGCGAGCCGCGCCGATGCCCCGCCTGCCGCGCAGCCAAGAAGGCTGCCCGTGGCGAGAGCTCGGGTGGCTACGGCGGTAACGGCGGTGGTGGCGGATACGGTGGTGGCGGTGGCGGCTACAGCGATCGCCCGCGCGAGATGTTCAGCGCCACCTGCGACGGCTGCGGCAAGGAAGCCCGCGTTCCGTTCCGCCCCACTGGCACCAAGCCGGTCTACTGCAGCGACTGCTTCCGCCGCTAGGCGAAGCATTCACCAACACCGAAACGACCCGGTGGCTTCGGCCCCGGGTCGTTTCGCTATTCAGCGCGATTCGATCTTCCGGGTCCCGATCCGGCGCTAGCCACTTGCTCGGGGGTGCCCTCGGCTGGCGATGGCCTCCAAGGTTCGGCCCACGGATACCGCTGGCTGGCCACCTCGAGTGCGTTCAGCATTTTCGCCCGTGCCTCTGAGAGGTTGCGCGTGGCCCGCTCCACTTCGTCACGATCCACGTCGGCATGGTCGGCTTCAGTGCGCAGCGCGTGAGCCACGCGTCGGTACGCTTGGATGGCGTCGTTTGCCGTTCGCGTGATCTGGCCGGTGGCCTGCCGCAGGTGGCGCAGCTGTTCCTCCGGACGCGCATCGGACTTGATCTGCCGATCCAGGATGACGCTCAACTCCTCGATGCGCTTGGTGGCTCGAGCGATGGCGCGCAGGTCGGCGGAGCTGCGTCGGGTGAGTCGTGTGTTGGCTCTGATCAAGGTCCCTAAGGGTACCATCCTCGCGGATCAGAGCCGGCGCTCCAGGAACCGGCCCGATGCGTCGCCGACTTCGCGTCCGCGCACGAGGACCCGTATTGCCTCGCCACGAACCTCGAAACCTTCGTATGGCGTGAAGTCGCTGGTGTGGTGAAGCATGGCCTGGGTGAGCGTCCGGCGTGCATCCGGATCCCAGAGCACCAGGTCAGCGTCCTTCCCGGCTTCGATCAGCCCCTTGTCCGCAAGGCCGAACAGCCGAGCGGGATTCGCCGCCAGCACCTCCACCAGCCGCCTGATGCCGATGCGGCGACTGGCGACGCCGACCGAATAGAGGATGCTGAGGAGCGTCTCGATCCCGGGCGCGCCGTTGCTGATCTGCGAAAAGTGCGGCGCTGGAAGCGATTTCTCGGCGTCGATCCGATCCGGGACGTGGTCGCTTCCGACGACGTCGAGGATGCCATCGCGCAGGCCGCCCCACAATGCCTCGACATCGGATGGCGAGCGCAGAGGCGGTGAGATGACGCGCTTGATGACCTCGCTCTCGTCGGGATCGGCGTAGAGCGCTTCGGTCAGGGTCAGGTAGTGCGGACAGGTCTCCGCGTAAACCGGCTCGCCTCGTGACTTCGCCTCGGCCACGGCATCGAGCGCTTCCTCGCAGCTGAGGTGGACGATGTACAGGGGCGCATTCACGCGACGCGCCATCTCGATGGCCTTTCGCGTGGCGGCGGCTTCCGCGCGCGGGGGCCTCGTGGACGCGTGATGGCGGGAGGCGTGTTGGCCCGCGGCAAGCGCCTCGGCGACGAGGGGCTCGATGATCTGCGGGTCCTCGCAGTGGACCTGGAGCATCCCACCGTGCTGGGACGCGACACGCATGGCCGCCTCCAGCTGTTCGTCACCGAGACGGAAGTCGTAGACCATGAATGCCTTGAACGTGGGAACGCCCGCAGCGATGAGTGCCGGAAGCTCGGCGAGTGGATCGTCCTGATCGCCACTGAGGACCGCGCACAGGCCGTAGTCGATGGCGGACCGGCCTTCGGTACGGGCGCGAAATTCCTTCAGGCCGCGCAGAAGCGAGCGTGATCCGTCATCGCTGATGCCGGTCCCGGGGTTGTTGAAGGTGAGGACCGTGGTCGTCCCGCCACGCGCCGCGGCGAGGGTGTCCTGGTGGAATCGTTTCGGATGCTCGTCATCCTCGAGACGTAGATGTGTGTGCACGTCGATGACGCCGGGGAGGACCAGCAGGCCGCTAGCGTCAATGACGTCCGCGCCATGCCGCGTGGCCCCCGGCGTGACCGCAGCAATCCTGCCGCCCTCGATGGTCACATCCGACAGCATTGCCGCGTCCGGTGTGACCACGGTGCCGCCGGCAATGATGCGCCGGGTCACGATGAGCTCGGGTCGCCCTCGGTGATCTCGATCTGCTGCGCCCCTTCCCAGAGCACGCGGTGTCCCATCTCGGCAAGCCGCTCCTGGCCGGATGTCAGCGTCGCGAAGTGATTTCCGGCCAACTGGCCGACGCGCGAGTTGAAACTCGCCGCGCCGTACGGGAAGAGGATCTCGCACTCGCTGAAGTCGCCGGTGTAGATCAGCAGGTCGCCCGGCGCCGGATGCGAGGTGTGGTTCTCGAACCCCACGTCGGGGCGCTCCTCGCCGAACGGGATCCAGGTCGACTCCCCGCTCCACTTGCAGTGGATGAGGCGGGAACGAATCGGTAGCCACGGCTCGAGCGCCCGGCGCGTGCGGGGTGCGTCGGGCACCCAATCGGCAGTGAAGGTGAGATCACCCACACGAATCGTAAGGTCAGCCATGGGCTCCAGATTACTCCGCTTGCGGTTACGCGATCCGGCATGATGACGAAGTTCACCACGGAGAAAACCCATGGCAGCCGCTCGCCCGACCATTAGCACCCACGTCCTGGATCTCGTCACCGGCAATCCCGCGCCCGGCGTCGAGGTCGCGCTCTTCCGGCTGACCGATGAGGGCAGCCCGGTGCTCATGAGCGAGCTCGCCACTGATCGAGAGGGACGCATTCGCGATCTGCTCGCCGGAGCCGAGCTGCTCGAGGCCGATTATCAGATCGCTTTCGACATCGGCGGCTATGACGATGACCCCGACGCCTTTTTCCAGAGCGCCGCACTCGCCCTGCGCATCACCGATGCGACGCGCTCCTATCACGTGCCGCTCCTGCTCAGCCCGTTCGGGATGAGCACGTACCGCGGCAGCTGACCCATCGCAATGGAGGTCCGCGACTTCGAGATTGCCGACCATGACTGGGCGCGCGCGCTCATCGCCAGTCACTCAGGTGGCAGCCACCTTGTCACGCGGCTCGGCGAGGTCATTGACCCGCTGACCCGGGAGGGCATCGTGGCCGAGATTGACGGGCGATCGGTCGGGCTGCTGACCGTGGACGAATCAGACCGAGGGCTCGAGGTGCTGACGCTGCACAGCGAGACGCCGAACCTGGGCGCGGGCACGCGTCTGTTGGAGACCGCCATGCGCGTCGCCTCCGCGTCAGCGGCGAATCGGCTGTGGCTGATCACCGCCAACGACAATCTGCACGCCATTCACTGGTTCCTGCGCCGCGGGATGACCGTGGCTACCGTCCACGCAGATCACGTTGAGCTCGAGATGGACATCACCGAGTCCGACGTGCTGCGTTTCGTGCGCTTTCCGCGCATCGCGGACGTCGATGCGCTGCCGCCGGAGGTCGCGGTGCACGCCCTCGCTCCCCTCTTCGAGCACGCACCTCGATTCCTTGCCCGCCTCGTCGCGCAGCGGCCCTTTGGCGACGATGTCGGATTGAAGGCCGCTGCGCATGACCTGGCCCGCACGATGCCCGAGGATGAGCAGATCGAGCTCCTTGCGGCTCATCCGCGGATCGGCGCGGACGCATCTGCGGTCAGCACCATGTCGCGCACCGAACAGGGTTACGGCGACGAAGGGGCGTTGCTGGAGGAGCCGTGGATCGGCGAGGAGCTCGAGACACTCAATGATGCCTACGAGCGCATCTTCGGCTTTCGCTTCGTGATCTTCGTCGCCGGCCGGCCTCGCTCGGCGATCGTGCCGATCCTCGAACGGTCGCTGCGCGATGATCGCAGCGGTGAGCTGCGCCGCGGGCTGGATGACGTGGTGTACATCGCCGCGGACCGCCTGGCCACCCTGCGTGGGTAGTATCGACGCATGAAGCACGAGATCCGCTACGGGAAGGCCGATGTCAGCGTCTACCGCACCCACGCGGAGCCGCTGACCGGCGTCATGCGCATTCCCGAATCCCCGTTCGCCGGGCGCGAGAACAACCTCGTGGCTGCGCAGATCGAGGTGGTCGTCCACGGGACGCAGTTCCTGGACGCCTACACGAGAGGTGACAACCGGCTGGTGGTCGCCACGGACACGATGAAGAACTTCATCCATGCCCAGTCGCTGACCGCGCGCGCGCGCACGCTCGAGGAGTGGCTGTTCGAAGTCGGCACGGCCTTCCTGGACACGTATCCTCACATGGAACGCCTGACCATGCTTGGTCGTGATCTCCCATTTCCCGCCGCCGTGGTGCCAGTCGCGGGTGGCTTCGACATCTCCGACCGCCTCTTCAGCCGGGACCGATGCGACCATGGTATCGCGCGCCTTGAGCTCTCGCGGACCGATGACGGCGCGGTGGCCATCACCGAGCACGAGTGCGGCCGCCGCGAGCTCCAGCTGATCAAGATCACCGGCTCCGCCTTCGCCGATTTCGCGCGCGACGAGCACACCACCCTTCCCGAGCGTCCGGATCGGCCGCTCTACATCTGGTGCAACATCGGCTGGCGCTATACCGATGCGTCGGACGCCGTGTTGGTCGACCCCGCTCGCTACGTGGCTGCTGAGCAGGTCGCAGACCTCGCCGCCGCTGTCTTCGAGGAGTTCGTCAGTCTCTCGATCCAGCATCTCGTCAACGAGATCGGCATGCGCATGCTCGACCGATGGCCGCAACTGGCCGAGGCCAGCTTCGACGCGCAGAACCGACTGTGGGACGCCGTTGCGGAGTCAACCGACGGCCGCGTCAAGACCTATGCCGACCCGCGACCGCCATATGGACACATCGGGCTGGTTCTGCGTCGGGACTGAAGCTATCGAGGGCCAATTTTCCGCGACGTGATGACAATCAGGTGGCTTCGGAGCTAATGCCGCCGCGGGTACCGATCATGACCGGGTGGTCGATGGCCGGGCAACGGTTCATGACCACGGCCAGGCCGGCATCCGCAGCGAGCTGTGCCGCCTCCTCGTTCCAGACCTCGAGCTGCATCCAGATCGCCTTCGCGCCGATGGCGATCGCCTCCTCGACATGCGGCAGCACGAGGTCGGAGCGGCGGAAGATGTCGACCACCTCGATTCGGGCGCGCGGGTCCGTCGGCACGGAACGCAGATCCGGATACGCCTGCTTGCCGTGAATCAGCTCCTCGTTCGGGTTGATCGGCACGACGCCGTAGCCCTGGCTCAGGAGGTAGCGCGACACGCCATGCGACGCTCGCCATGGGTGCGACGAACAGCCGACCACGGCCCAGACGCGATACGAGCGCAGGATGTGCTCGGCCACCTTCGGATCGCTCCAGTCGTGTGGGGCGGTCATCGTGAACGGGCCAGTTCCTGGAGTGCTGCCTTGATGCGTACGTCGAGCTCGCCGTCGGTCCCCGCCACCGCACCGGCGGCCTTGCGCGCCTCGCTGGCCGAATAGCCCAGGGATTCCAGGGCGGCAACGACATCGGAGTCGGTCGAATTGAGGCCGCCGGCAGCGATCCCGGCGGCATACACCTTTTCCTTCAGTTCCAGGATGATGCGCTGCGCCGTCTTGCGCCCAACCCCGGAAACGGCGGTAAAGACGTCGACGTCATCGGTCACGATGGCAAGTTGGAGCTTCGTCACGGCATGCGCCGCGGTGATGGCGAGCGCCAGGCGCGGGCCGACCTGCGAGACGGTCATGAGCAGCTCGAAGAAGCCGAGCTCCTCGGTCGTCGCAAAGCCGAACAGGGCTTCGGTGTCCTCGCGAACGAGATGATGGGTATAGACCGATGCCTCGCGGCCCTGGGGCAGCTTTCCGAGAAGGGCCGGACCGGCAACCACGCGGTAGCCGATGCCGCCGACCTCGATCAACGCGTAGTCCAGCCCGATGTGCGTGACCGTTCCTCGAATGGATCCGATCATCCGACAATCGCCTTTGGCTCGGCCGCAGCGCGATAGGCGCAGCCGATGGCGATGGCGAGCGCGTCGGTCGCGTCGTCGGGGACACCGTTCAGTCTCACGCCCAGCAGTCGTTCAACCATGGCCGCCACCTGTTGCTTATCGGCCGATCCGTTTCCGCATATCGTCTGCTTGACCTCGTTCGGCGTCGGCTCATCGATGGGAAGTCCAGCTTCCGCCGCGACCAGGAGCGCGACGCCGCGAGCCTGGCCAACCGTCATGGCGGTCTGGACGTTACGTTGGAAGAAGAGCCGTTCGATGCCCACCCGCTCGGGGCGGTGTTCGACGATGAGCCCGCGCAGCGCGCCATACAGCTGCCGAAGCCGATGGGCGTCCGTTTCATCCGTCCGCGTGCGAACGCAGCCTGCATCGATCATCCGCAGCGAAGCACCCTCGAGCGACACCACCCCGAAGCCGCAGATGGCCGTGCCTGGATCGATGCCGAGCGTGATCACGCTCCGCATGGTAGCGGCATACCTGCTCGCCGACTGGCTGTACGAAAGCGCTACCGTCTGCGCCAGGAGATGGTGCCGGACGTCGGGGCGTTGCTCAGCGGCTACCTCCGTACCGACGGTTAGGCGACCTGCGCCTCAAGCTGCTCCATGAGCTGGGCAGGAATGTCGAAATTGGCATAGACATTCTGCACGTCGTCGAGGTCTTCGAGCCGCTCCATGAACTGGAGGACGGCTCGTGCCTGCTTCTCGTCGGTGATCGCGATCGTCGTGGTGGGCTCCATCGACAGCTCGGCTGATTCCGCCTCGTGGCCCGCGGCCGCGAGCGCCTGACGCACAGTCTCGAGGTCGCCAGGTTCCGTGGAGATGACGATGCTGCCGGCCTCGGGCGCACTGACATCCGCGGCACCGGCGTCGATCGCGGTAAGCGTGACGTCGTCGGGATCCTGGCCGTTCAGCGGGAGGCTGATAACACCCTTGAGTTCGAATTGCCATGCCACGTTCGAGAGCGAGCCCCCGACCTTGCTGAATGTGCTGCGGATCTCGGACGCTGTGCGATTCCGGTTGTCGGTCATGGCAGCCACGATGACCGCGACATTGGCCGGACCGATCCCTTCGTAGGTCACCTCTTCGTACTGCTCGGCATCGGCGCCCGATCCGGTTGCCTTCTCGATCGCGCGCTTGATGTTGTCCGCGGGCATGGAGTTCTGTCTGGCCTTGTCCACCGCCATGCGCAGCCGGTGGTTCGCCTCGACATCGGCCCCTCCGTTGCGCGCAGCCGTGATGATCTCTCGGGCAAGCTTGGTGAACAGGGCGCCGCGCTTCGCGTCGTTGGCACCCTTCTGCCGCTTGATCGTCGACCATTTGCTGTGACCTGACATTGGTCCTCCTTGCGGCCGATTCTACCAATCACGCGTGACGGAGTCTGTCCCCCAACGGTTGGAGGACCGCGCGGTCCACGCTCCAGCGCCCGGCGCCGGTGATGACGAGCAGCGACGACAGGCCGAAGAGCGCAACGTGCGCAATGACCGGGTCGTCGGGCAGGGCGAACAGGGCCAGGGTGAGCACGGCGAAGCCGACGATGGCGCTGAACCGAGTCAGGACGCCGAGGACGATGGCCAACCCGAGCGCGGTCTCGATCAGAAAGGCACCGAGCACCCACAGCTCGGGCGCCACGGGCACGACGGCGGTCAGACCGTACCGCTCCACCGCGGCCAGTGCCTGGTCGTGGATGAGGAGCTTGTCGATGACCCCTGACGCGACGAAAGCGCCGCCGAGGCCAAATCGCACCAGCAGCGGCACGAGATCGTCATAGCGTCCCGTCGCGAGATTCTGGTTGGCGGCACGCGCGCCGGGTCCGCGCGGGAAGGCAGCGCGCAACAGGTCGTCGAGCGAGGGCCGGCCCGGTCCCAGGATTGCCGCCGCGCTCAGGGCACCGGCCACGTCGAGCATCATGACCAGTTCCGGATTGACTACCAGCGTGACGATGTACGTTCCGAGCGCGATCAGCGCCGCCGGCCGCACGGCCAGGCCGAGCAGCAGCAGGAAGCCTGATGCCGTCAACAGCAACGCGAGCAGGCCGCCGGCCTCAAGCGTCGGCAGGAACAGCACGCGCGACAATCCGGAGCCGATAAGCACCAGCCCGATTGAAAGCCGCACGATCCACGGAATGTATTCGCGGTAGGTCTCCGCGCGTTCGATGAGCCGCAGCCGCGCCGCATCCAGCGGCCGCCATCGTGCCCAGGCCAGGATTCCGGCAAGCGCCACAACGACGCCGATGCCGAGCAGGAGCGCTGACCCGGGCTCCGCAATCGCATCAATCAGGAATCTGATCGGGTCATCGGAGGCCGCAGGATCCGTGACGTAATCAACGTGAGCAAACATTCAGGCTCCTATAATGACGCCTCGCCACCACCATGCGCGAGGAGCACCGATGAAGCCGACCACGCCCGACAGGATCCGCAACGTCGCACTCATCAGCCACGGTGGCGCAGGAAAGACGAGTCTCGCCGAGGCCATGCTGTTCGACGCCGGCGCGATCACTCGCCTTGGCAGCGTTGAGGCCGGTACGACCACGCTGGATTGGGACCCGGACGAGCACAAGCGCAGTCAGAGCATCAACCTGGCCGTCGGCTCCATAGAGCACGAGGGCGTGCGCGTCACCATCGTGGACACGCCAGGCTATGCCGACTTCCAGGCCGATGTGGTTGAGGCGCTGGCCGCCGTCGATGCGGCCATCGTGGTGGTCGACGCGTCCGCCGGGGTCGAGGTCGGCACCGAGGAGGTCTGGCGCCTCGCGGACGAGCGTGGCCTGCCGCGGATGGTCTTCATCAACAAGATGGACCGCGAGAACGCGAATTACGACGCCACCCTCGAGCAGCTCAAGGCGCGCTTTGGTCCGAAGATCGCGCCGGTCTATCTGCCCATCGGTTCCGCGGGGACATTTCGCGGTTACGTCGATGTCATCGAGGAGCACGCCAACGTCTACGAGAGCGGCAAGCCCAAGGAGGTTCCAATCCCGCCGGATATGGAGGGGGCCGAGCATTCGCGGCGTGACGCACTGGTCGAGGCCGCGGCGGAAGCCAGCGATGAGCTGATGGAGAAGTACCTCGAGGGAGAGGCGTTCACCGACGCCGAGATCGAGGCTGCCCTGCACAAGGGCACGCGCGAAGGCTCGGTGGTCCCGGTCTTCGTCGGTTCCGCAACGGCGAATATCGGCGTTCGCGAATTGATCAGCATGATCGTCAAGCATGTTCCCTCCCCCGCCGAGGTTGGCACGCGTGCCACGGCAGATGGAACGGAGCTGACGCCTGACCCGGCCGGCCCGTTCGTCGCCCAGGTGTTCAAGGCAAGCGCCGATCCGTTCGTCGGCCGCCTGACGTATTTCCGCGTCGTGTCGGGCACGCTCTCGAGCCAGGGTCACGTCTACAACGCGACACGCCGGGAGTCCGAGCGCATCGGCAACCTCCTGTCCGTGCAGGGCAAGGAAACGGAGACCCTAGGGAGGGTGGGTCCCGGCGACATCGCCGCGGTGGCGAAGCTGACGTCGACCCATGCCGGGGATACGCTGGTCAGCGATCAGGCCGGTGCCGTGGAGTTCGCGCCACTTGCCTTTCCGGCGCCTTCTCTCCAGGTTGCAATTGAGCCCGAGTCGAAAGCCGATCTCGACAAGTTGGGTCAGGCGCTCCATCGGCTGATCGAAGAGGATCCGTGCGTGGAAATCCGGCGAGAGGAGGGAACCGGCGAAACCGTCCTGACCGCGATGGGCGACGCGCACGTCGATGTCATCGTCGACCGGCTCAAGCGCAAGTTCGGGGCATCGGTCACGACCGCGACACCGCGCGTTCCGTATCGGGAGACCATTCGGCAGGCGACGCGCATCGAGAATCGCTACAAGCGTCAGACGGGCGGCCACGGCCAGTTCGGTCACGTCGTGATCGAGTTCGCGCCTGCAGAGATGGGTGCCGGCTTTCAGTTCGGCAACCGGATCGTGGGTGGCGTCGTGCCCAAGCAATACATTCCAGCCGTCGAGAAGGGTCTGCGCGAGGCGATGGCCGAGGGCATCCTGGCCGGCTACCCGGTGGTCGATCTGTCCGCGACGCTGGTGGACGGCTCCTATCACACCGTCGACAGCTCCGAGATGGCCTTCAAGGTCGCGGCGTCCCAGGCGTTGAGGAAAGCGTTCGATGCCGCCTCACCGGCGCTGCTGGAGCCGATCCTCGAGGTTGATGTCGTGGTCCCCGATGAATTCATGGGCGATGTGATGGGTCAGATCACCTCGAAGCGCGGGCACGTGCTCGGCATGGACTTGGCCAATGGCCATCAGCACCTCAAGGCGCAGGTCCCGCAGGCCGAGATGTTCCACTACGCCACCGAGCTGCGCTCGATCACGCAGGGCCGCGGCAGGTTCAGCTGGAAGGTCGACCACTACGCCGAGGTGCCGACGACCATCGCCGACCGGGTGGTGGCGGAAGCCGCCTCGCACACCGGCCACAGTCCGGAGCGCGGCCACTGACACCCTGAGGCGCCGGGATTATGGTCGATACGCCCATGGCTCGCCGGTCGCCCGCATCCGGCCGAGCGTTCGACGGTACGCAACGCCTTCGGCGACGTAGGTGGCGCCTGCCACGACCGCCGCAAAGACGCTGACCACCCACGGCGCGGCGGACCACGGATCGGCCGATCGGGTCACGACCGTGATGACCCAGATGACGATGGCCGAGAGTCCGGCCGCCACGAAGCCGGAGGCAAGGGCGCCGGTGGCAAAGGCGAGCCTCACCGCTCCGCGACCTCGGCCACCGCGAGGTTGCGTTTGCCGCGTCTTAGCAGCAACCAGCGTCCGGCCAGCAGCTCGGATTGTTCAGGGACGGCGGTGGCGTCTGTCACCCGCTGATTATTGACATAGGCGCCTCCCTCGTTCAGCGTTCGACGGGCCTGGCCACGGCTCTCTGAGAGGCCGGACTCAACCAGGAGATCAAGGACCGATGGCATCGGGTCGCGAATTGCCGCCCGCGGCAGGTCGGCGAAGGCGGTTTCAAGCGTGGTGGCATCAAGCGATGCCAGGTCGCCGTCACCGAAGAGCGCCTGGCTGGCCCCGGCCGCGGCTGCGGCCGCATCGGCTCCGTGCACCAAGGCGGTCACCTCTGACGCCAGCGACCGTTGCGCCTCTCGGGCGTCCGGGCGAGCAGCAACCGATGCTTCGAGCTCTTCGATCTCAGCCCGCGATCGGAAGCTGAAGACGCGCAGGTACGTGCCGACAACGGTGTCGTCGACGTTGAGGAACCACTGGTAGAAGGCGAACGGCGAGGTTCGCGCTGGATCCAGCCACAGCGTGGAACCGGTGCTCTTGCCGAACTTTTCCCCGTCGGGCCGCGTGATGAGCGGCGTGGCAAGGGCGTGCACAGTCGCGCCCTCCACGCGACGGATGAGGTCGACGCCGGCGGTCAGGTTGCCCCACTGGTCGCTTCCCCCCAGCTGAAGGATGCAGCCGTGGCGCCGATACAGTTCCATGAAGTCGAGTGCCTGCATGACCTGGTAGCTGAACTCGGTGTAGCTGATGCCGCCGGCCTCCATGCGCGCGCTCACGGCCTCCTTGGCCAACATCCGGCTCACGCTGAAGTGCTTGCCGATGTCGCGCAGCCAGTCGATGGCCGACATGCTGGCGGTCCAGTCGAGGTTATTGACGATGATCGCGGGGTTTGTACCTTCGAATGAGAGATACCGCTCGACCTGCGAGCGGATGTGCTCCACCCACTCACCGACGACGTCTCGCTCATGAAGCGTGCGCTCACTGGTCCGCCCGCTCGGATCCCCCACGAGGCCCGTGGCTCCGCCCACCAGACCGATCGGCCGATGCCCGGCCAGCTGCATGCGCCGCATGGTGACGAGCAGCACGAGATTCCCGAAGTGGAGGCTCGGTGCTGTCGGGTCGAAGCCGCCGTAGAAGGTGATAGGGCCGGCGGCCATCGTCCCGCGCAGGGCGTCCAGATCGGTGTGATCGGCGATCATTCGGCGCCATTCGAGCTCGTCGAGGACGTCAACAGTTGGGCTCATGGAACGGCCAGTATACGGAGGCCGAAACGCCGCCCCCCGATCATCCGTGCTAGGCTGCGCCGCGATGACCCGACGATCACCGCCGCCGGGCCGGGGACCCGCGCAGGCACGCGGCGCCAGGGGGGCTTCCAGGCGACGACGACCACCCGGCTCGACCGCGCTCCCGCGCCTGATCCTGAGTGTGTTCGGCGTCCTGGCGATCGGCCTGTTCATCGGTCTGATGAGCGTCTACGCCAGCTTCACCAGCGACCTGCCCGATATCGCCGAGATCGAGAACTTTGACCTCGCCGAGGGATCGACGGTGATGTCCGCCGACGGTATTGAACTCGCGACATTCGCTGCCGAGGATCGTCGTGTCATCCCGTTCGAGGAAATCCCCTCGCTGATGATCGATGCGCAGATCGCGGCCGAGGACCAGACGTTCTGGGAAAATCCGTGCGTCGACTTCAAGGCCATCGTGCGCGCCTTCGTTCAGAACTTCCAGGCGGGCGTAACTGTCTCTGGCGCCAGCACGATCTGTCAGCAGCTGGTTGGCACGCGCCTCCTCGACACGCAGCTCATGGCCGATCCCAGCCGTGGCGTCGAGCTCAAGGTGAAGGAAGCGCTCCTCGCGCTCCGGCTCGACGACCGATACCCGGGCCGGGAGGGCAAGGAGCGGATCATCGAGATGTACCTCAACCAGGTGTACTACGGCAACAACGCCTATGGCATCTGGGCCGCGGCGCGCGGCTACTTCGACAAGGATCTGACATCGGGCGCTCCCGAGGACCAATTGACGGTGAGCGAGGCGGCGATGCTGGCCAGCCTGGTGCGCGCTCCCTCGCGCCTGGACCCGACAACCGAGGCCGTCACTGAGGAGGTCGATGGCGAGACCATCTACTTCGTGCTTGAATCGGCCCAGGCCATCACATCGCGCAACATCGTGCTCGAGCAGATGGTCGATTCGGAGTTCATCACCTCGGCCGAATACGACGAAGCGTTGGCCGAGCGGATCAGGCTCGCGCCGCCCAGGGACACCGCGTACCG
The DNA here is from genome assembly GCA_038255505.1 of Candidatus Limnocylindria bacterium. Classification (GTDB taxonomy): domain Bacteria; phylum Chloroflexota; class Limnocylindria; order QHBO01; family QHBO01; genus JACDBZ01. Next base: position 30,683 of record JBBSLF010000003.1, on the reverse strand, counting down.
AGCGCCGCACTTCGTGTATGCCGTGCGCCGCGAGGCGGCTGAGTTGCTCGAGGGCGAGGATCTGCTTGACATCGGGGGTCTGCGGATCACAACGACACTCGATTACGACGGCTATCAGACGACCGCCGAGAAGTGGGCCGAGGTCGCGTATGACATGGATCGCCTGTCAGACGCGGAGCTCACCGAGAAATACGGCGAGCAGGCGCTGACATGGATCGCCCAGCTCCAGGGACGCAACATCAACAACGACGCGATCGTGACGATCAACTATCGAACCGGAGCCGTGCTGGCCTACGTCGGATCGGCCAACTTCTACGGAGAGGCGACTCCGCAACATCAGCCGAACTACGACGTCCTTGGCCAGGGCTTCCGCCAGTCCGGATCGGCATTCAAGCCGATCACGTACGCGGCCGGTTTCGAGACCGGCACCATCACCCCGGCCACGATGTTCATGGATGTCGAGGGCGAGATCGTCGACGGCTATTCGGTGCCGAACGCCGACAACCGTGAGCGTGGTCCCGTTCGCGTCCGCGACGCCCTGAAATACTCGCTCAACATCCCGGTCGCCAAGGCGCAGCAGCTCATCGGTACCGACAACGTGGTGACCATGGCCGAGCGGCTCGGCCTCGAGTGGGACCCGCGGCAGGAGGATGAGGTGGCTATCCCCTCGCTCACGCTCGGCACCATCGGCGTCCACATGCTCGACCTGGCAGGCGCGTACGGGGGCATCGCGAACGGCGGGGAGTTCGCGCCGCCGTACCTGATCGAGCGCATCGAGGACGCCGCCGGTACCGTCATCTACGACCATGCAATCGATGCCGACGAACCAGAGCGGGTGCTCTCGGCTGCATCGGCCTATCTGGTGACCGACATCCTCGCCGACAATACCGATCCGGAGGCGAATCCATTGTGGGGACCTCGATTCCAGCTCCAGACCGATGCCGGCCGCCGGCCGGCCACACTCAAGACCGGCACGACCAATGACTTCCGTGACCTTCAGGCGGTCGGCTACCTGGCAGGTGATCCTGACCCGGCCATCACCGACGGGGCAATCGTGACCGGCGTCTGGGTCGGCAACAGTGACTTCTCTCCCATCCAGGACGTCTTCGCCGCCGATGGTCCGACCTTCATCTGGCACGACTACATGGCCGAGGTGGCCGCGCTCAACGAGCTCCCGATCCACGACTTCACGCGCCCCGACGGCGTCGCCGACATCACGATCGACGCGATCAGCGGACTGCTACCGGGTGAGTTCACCGCGACGACCGTGAGCGAGGTCGTGCGCGCCGACCGACAGCCATCGCAGCAGGACACGACCCATCGCGAACTTCGGATCGAGGCCGAGACCGGCAAGATCTGGCAGGACGGCTGCGGCGATTTCGAGACGGTCGCGCCATCCGGATCGCCTGATCCGTCGGCCGACCCACTTCCGGCTGACCCGGTGGAGGAGGTGTACCTCGACCTCAACGGTTGGGAAGAGGATCGGCCAACCTGGGACGCGGCCAATGAGGCCTGGATCACCGAGTGGACCGGCCGTGAAGAGGAGCTGAATGGCAACGTGCGCGTCCCGTATCCGGGGCCGATCGACGCGCCATTTGCACCAACCGAGGAGTGCACGCCGGGCGAAGTGCCGACTTCGACTCCGACGCCGTCACCGACGCCGACGCCGACCGCCACTCCGACGCCCTCGCCCACGCCATCGCCGACACCGAGCCCAACGCCAACGCCAACGCCAACGCCGACCCCCAGCCCGACGGAGACTCCGTCGCCGACCCCCAGCCCGACGTCCGAACCCACAGCAGAGCCCGATCCTTAGAGCTCGGCGACCGTGGCCCCGTCGCCACCCTCATCCTTGCGCCCGCCACGCACACCGCGAACGCGGGGATGTTGCGCAAGCGTCTCTCGGACCGCACGTCGCAGTGCGCCGGTGCCGATGCCGTGCACGATGACCACCTCGTCCAGCCCCGCCAGAAGCGCCTCGTCGAGATACTCGCTCACCCGCTCCAGCGCTGCGTCGACCCGCTCGCCATGCAGGTCGATCGTCGGCGAGATGTTGGCCGCCGCGCGGCGGCGCATCTCGTCTGCCTCGATATCACGGGGTGCCGGGCCGCTGACCGGCTCGGTGACGACCTCCACGTCGTCGAAGGGGATCACCAGGCGCGCACCCTCGGTTTCCATTGTCACCCGGCCCGTTCGCCCGCTGATCTCCACGATGCGTCCGGTGCTGCCCAGTGTTCTTGAGCGTCCCCACAGCCCGACCCTCGGCTGAAGCGTCCCGGGTGGTGATGCGTCGACTTCGGCCGCAGACGCCGGCGGGCTGGGAACCTCGTCGCGGACCTGCGCCGCTCGCCGGCTGAGCTCCTCGAACGCATCGGTATTTGCCTGAGACCGCGTGTTCCCGAGGTTGCGCTGGCGCGTGAGCTCTCGCCGAATGTCGGCGACCTCGCGCTCGGCGCGCGCGATAAGGTTGTCGGCCAGGCTGCGGGCGTCGGCCAGGATCTGGCCCGCCTCTGCCCGGGCGCGGGCGACACCGCCGCTCGCGCGTTCGCGCTCGCTGACCGCCTGCGCCCGCTCCGATGTCGCGTCGCGCAGTGCCGCGGCCTGGGCTTCCTGCGCCTGTGCGATTGAGGTGAGCGTCTCCTCCATGCTGGCGTGCTCGACCGAGATGCGGGCACGCGCATCGGCCAGGATCTCGCTGGGCAAGCCCAGGCGCTCGGCGATGGCAAACGCCTGGCTCTTGCCCGGCAGCCCGATGGTCAGGCGATACGTAGGGCGGAGCGTCGCGACGTCAAACTCGACGGCCGCATTGGTCACGCCCGAATGTTCGGTGGCGAATGTCTTGAGCTCGGCATAGTGGGTGGTGGCTGCCACCATGGCGCCGGCATCGAGCAATCGCGCCACGACCGCCATGGCCAGCGCCGATCCCTCCGCCGGATCTGTTCCGGCGCCGACCTCATCGAGCAGGACCAGCGTGCCTGGACCGGCGGCCGCCACAAATCTCACGACGTTGCGCAGGTGGCTCGAGAAGGTGGACAGGGACTGCGCGATGCTCTGCTCATCGCCGATGTCGGCCATGACGCGCCGGAAGACCGGCAGTCGCGCGCCTTCCGCGGCGGGAACGCGAAGGCCGGCCTGGTGCATCAGCGCCAGCAGGCCCAACGACTTGAGCGAGACCGTCTTGCCGCCGGTGTTCGGTCCGGTCACGACCAACGCGCGGTAGCCGAACCGGTCGCCGACGCGCAGGTCAATCGGCACCGCTCCGGTGCCCAGGAGTGGATGGCGCGCCGACAGGAGCTCGGCCGCGTCGCCGCTGATGGCCGGCCGAACGCCGTCCATGCCATCGCCAAGTCGCGCGCGTGCCAGCCACAGATCCGCCCTGGCCATGGCCGCCAGGCTGGCGCGCAGGGATTCGGCGCCGGCCTCCACCAGCCTGGAGAGCTCGTCGAGGATGCGCTCCGTCTCGAGTTCCTCCGCCAGGGTTGCCTCGATCCAGGTGTTGTTGAGGTCCACCACCGTCAGCGGTTCGATGAAGAGCGTGGCCCCCGAGGCGCTCTGATCGTGCACGATGCCCTTGACGCGTCCCTTTGCCTCAGCGCGGATCGGGATGACATAGCGGCCAGCCCGAACGGTGACGATGGGATCGCCGATGATGCCGGCCATCTGCGACGAGCGCAGCATGGTGTTCAGGCGTTCTCGAACCCGATCCTGCGCGGTGCGCAGTCGCTTGCGGATGGCTCCCAGCTGGGACGAGGCGCTGTCGAGCAGCTCTCCCCCATCGTCGATGCTGCGATTCAACCGCTCGGCCAGCGTGGGCGCCGCATCCAGCTCGTCGCGGAGGCCTGCGAACAGGGGCGATCGCCATGTTTTCAATCGCGCGGCGAATCGCTCGGTGGCATCAAGCGTGATCCCGATTTCGAGCAGCTCCTGCGGCGTGAGCCTGCCGCCGCGCGCGGCGCGATCAAGCGCCGCGCGGATGTCACGAGCGGCACCGATGGTGGCCTGCGCCTGCTCGCCCAGCAGTCGCGACGCCTCGTCGGTCTGGTCCTGGAGCAGTCGTACGTGGGCCGCATCGGCAACCGGGACACTGGCGACGGCGAGCTCGCGGGACGGTTCGAAGCTCGTCAGCGCGGCGAGCTGGTCGACGATGGCAGCGAACTCCAGTGCGCGCAGCGTGGCGCCATCAGCAGCGGCACCGGAAGTGAGCTCAGCGTCGGGAGACGTGGCGGTCATCGGCGATCCAGAAGCGCAGGGGGCGTGTGGCCCAGGCGCCCGCGTATTCCACGCCTATGCGCGGTCCGCGGCGTGCACGCGGCATGGTTCCGTTGCGAGCCTCCACTCGGACGGGGCCAGTCAGCAGGTCCACCCCATCCAAGGAGCGATCGACGCCAAGCGCTCGCGCGACGTTGCCCGGACCGGAGGCCAGGCGGTGGTCGAGGGCACGTGGACCGCGCCGCTCGCGAGCCAGCGCGAGACCCTCGTCAAGCTCGATGGCACGGATGAGCACCGCCTCGGGCTTTGAGCCGGGGCCGGCGACGACGTTGAGGCAGTGGTGCAGGCCATAGATGAGGTAGACGTACAGGTGTCCAGGCTCGCCGAACATCACGGCGTTGCGCGGCGTGCGGCCGCGTGACGAATGCGCCGCTCGATCCTCAGGGCCGCGGTAGGCCTCCACCTCGACGATCCGACCACCGACCACTCCATCCGAGGACCCGTGGACCAGCCGAGCGCCCAGCAGTTCACGCGCCAGCTCGGCCGCCGGTCTGTCGAACCAGTGACGATCGAGCGCAGCCGGCGCGTCGACCGACGGTCCGATCACTGGAGAAGCTGAGCGATCTCGTCCGGGACGAACGGTCGCGCCAGGGTGCCGGCGACCGGAATGATCGTCTCGCGGAAGAAGGCGATGATGAGCGAGTCGTTGAGGAGCTCATAGTAGCTCGCGACCCAGCCTCCGGTCTCGCCGCCACCCCGGAAAAAGCTGTCGTACACCACGAGGTGGAAGGTCAGCACCAACGCGGCAAAGAGAAGCCCGAAGATCGCGCCACCGAGCTCGTCGAGCTGCTTCACGATCGGCAGTCGAGTGCGGCGATAGACCGCTCGAATCACGAACCATCCCCCGATGACCAAGCCGAAGAAGAGGAGCACGAACACGAGCAGCTCACGTCCCTCTGGTGTGAACGCCGTCCAGAAGCCAAGGAGGTCGATGAGGGGACCCTTGAGCTGGGCGGCGAGCACGAACGCCACGATGACAGCGAGCGTGTTGAGCACGTAGCGAATCATGCCCTGGGTGAAACCAACGAAGACGCCGACGGCAAGAAGGCCGATGATCACCAGGTCTATCCAGCTCAGCTGTGCGAGCACCTCCACGCGGTCAGACTCCTCACGGTGTTCCTGAAGGCACCGAACGCGGAAATGCGGCTCGGGCGGCCGCAAGGGTACCAGCCTGCCACCACGGGCGACAAGATACCGATGCTCCTATCGGATCTCCGCCCCCAGGTGGTGGCGGAGCGAGCCGCGAATCTTGTTCAGCGCCTTATCCGCCGCCTTCTCGTCCCCGGTCGCCACCGGCTGGAAGCGGAATGCGAGGGCGTAGCTCACGCGCCCGGCTCCGATCTGCTCCCCGCGATAGATGTCGAACAGCCGAACCTCGTCGAGCAGAGGTCCGGCGCTCGAACGAGCGACGCGCAGGAGCTCTCCGATCGAGGTCGCTTCATCGACCACCACCGCCAGGTCACGATCGATAGGTTGGGCGGCCGGGATGGGTCGGGTGCGTTGCGTGCCCGGCACCAGGTCGAGCAGGCGATCGACGCTGAGTGCGGCATCGACCGGCCGGCCAACGAGGCCCCACGCCTCGACGATGCATGGGTGCACCTCACCCAACGATCCATATGCTCGCCCGGCGGCATCGGAGATCAGGCCGGTACGGCCCGGATGTCGGTGCGGATGTCGGTCCTGGGACTCTTCCGCCCGATACGCCGGCCGCGGAGCGCCCAACGCATCGTGCAGGGCATCGACCACGCCCTTGATGGTCGCCACATCCGCCTCTCGAGCGGGCTGGTCCGGCGTGGCCGGGCTGCCGGCGCCAGCCAGGATGATCCCCAGCTCCCATGATTCATAGCGACCCGTGCCGGCGGTCTCGGAGCGCCTGTCTCGAGGCGTCGGCGAGCCCGGGTTATACCAGTAGATCTTGCCGAGGTCGAACAGCCATGCGTCGGGCCTTCTCTGCCGCACGTTCTCGGCAACTGCCGCCAGCAGGGATGGGTACAGGACCGGGCGCAGGATTTCGTGATCCTGGCTCAGCGGGTTGAACAGGCGCACCAGATCCGCGCCGGCAGCGTCGTAACCGGTGCGCGACAGATCATCCGCGCCGATGAGGGCATGGGTCACGACCTCGTCGAGCCCGATGCCGGCCAGGATGCGGCGCACGCGCTGCCGCGGTTCGCTCGGGTCCGTGCGATACGGCGGCAGGGCAGCCTGGGGAAGGCGGCCGGGGATCCGATCGTACCCGTACGCGCGCGCGATCTCCTCCGCCACGTCTGCCTCCACCGTGACGTCGAGCCGATGCGATGGGACGGCCACCTCGACGACTTCCCCATTCCCCGGCACGCGAAAGCCGAGCGGCTCGAGGAGTTCGCGTGCCGTCCCCGGATCGAGCGGCAGGCCGAGCAGGCGACTGACGCGCGGCAGGTCGACCACCACGCTCGCCGGCCCGGTGGCTTCCGGATCGTTGTCCACGATGTTGCGTCCAACGCTCGCTCCGGTGGTCTCGGCGATGAGCTGCGCGGCCCGATCAGCTGCCTGGCGTGGCAGGTTGGGTCCCATCCCCTTCTCGTGTCGCATGCTTGCCTCGGAGCGCAGTCCCAGGCGCCGCGCCGTGTTCCGAATGGTCGGGCCGTGGAAGATGGCCGACTCGAGGATCACGCGCCGCGTGGTGTCGGTCACCTCGGTGGAGGCGCCGCCCATGATCCCGGCCAGCCCGATGGCCCCTTCGCGATCGGCGATCACCAGCATCTGCTCATCAAGCGTTCGCTCGACGTGGTCGATAGTGGTCAGCCGCTCTCCCGCTCGCGCTCGGCGCACGACGATCTCACCGTCCGGGATCGTATCGGCATCATATGCGTGCATCGGCTGACCAAGCTCGTGCATCACGTAGTTGGTCACGTCCACGACGGCGCTGATCGGTCGAATTCCGGCGGCGTGCAGCCGTCGCTGCATCCAATCCGGTGACGGCCCGTTGGAAACTCCGTCGAACCAGCGTGCCGTGAAGCGAGGACTGAGCTCCGGTTCATCGATCTGCACGACCACGTGCGCATCGGCGGGTTCATCGGTTTCTTCGAACGAGACCGATGGGAGTCGCAGCTCCGCCCCGGTCAGGGCCGCGATCTCGCGCGCCATGCCCACCATTGAGAGAGCGTCGCCGCGATTCGGCTTCACGTCCACGTCGAGAACGATCTCGCCGACGACTTCAGCCACCGGCGTGCCCGGCGCGATCTCCTCGGCGTGCCCGAGGATGTGGATACCGTCGGCATCGGCCCCTAAACCGAGCTCGACGGCGCTGCACAGCATGCCGTTGCTCACCACGCCGCGAATCTTGCTGCGCTCGATCCGTCGGTCGCCCGGCAGGACGGCACCGACCAGCGCGGTGGGGACGAGCTGGCCGACCTCCAGGTTCTGGGCGCCGCACACGATCTCGACCGGTCCGTTGCCGGCATCAACGCGCGTCAACCACAGGGTGTCGGCATTCGGGTGGCGCTGGACCTCGAGCACTCGCCCGACCACGACATCGGTCCAGTCAACACCCGCGATCTCGATGGCGCTGACCTCCATGCCGCGCATGGTCAAGGCGTCCGCCAGCTCGCGGGGCGTGAGCGTGATATCGACGTACTCGCGCAGCCAGGAGAGCGGGACGCGCATCTAGCGGCCCTCCGCGAACTGGGTGACAAAGCGCAGATCCGCGCTGAAGAAGAGGCGGATGTCGCCGATGCCGTGCCGCAGCATCGTCATCCGATCGGGGCCCATCCCAAAGGCGTAGCCCTGGAACTCGTCGGGGTCGAAGCCACCGTTGCGCAGCACCGTCGGATGCACCATGCCGGCACCCAGGATCGTCATCCAGCCCGATCGCTTGCAGGCCGGACAACCCTCGCCGCCGCACACCAGGCAGCCGATGTCGAAGGCGACGCTCGGCTCGGTGAATGGGTAATACCCCGGACGGAAGCGCGTCCGGACGTCACGGCCATAGAGGGCGCGAGCGATCTCCTCGAGCATGCCTTTCAGGTCGGCCAGGCTCGTGTCGCGGTCAACCACAAGGCCCTCGATCTGAAAGAACTCGAAGCTGTGACTGGCATCCACCGCCTCGTAGCGGAAGCAGCGTCCGGGAGTGATGACCCGGATCGGCGGCTGAAGCTCGCGCATGGCCCGCACCTGCACCGGCGAGGTGTGTGTGCGCAGGATGGTCCCGTCCGCGGCTGGGCGCGGCGGACCGGATTCTGCGGTTCCGGGCTCCGCCACGAATAACGTGTCCCACAGGTCGCGAGCCGGATGATCGGGTGGGATATTGAGGAGTTCGAAGTTGTACTCCTCGGTCTCGATCTCCGGTCCCTCGAACACCTCGAATCCATACGCGTGGAAGATCTCGCGCAGGTCGCGCATGGTGGTCAGGATGGGGTGGAGATGACCGATGCGCATCGGCCGCCCGGGTGCGCTCATGTCGAGCGTCTCGTCAGCCAGCCGAGCGTCGAGGTCGCCTGCGCGCAGATCATCGAGCCGGCTCTCGATCGCAGCCTCAAGCTCGCGTCGGATCTCGTTGGCCAACTGCCCGAGCGCGGGCCGGACCTCCACAGGAACCGAGCCCAGCTGCCGCAGGAGCATCGTCAGTCGGCCCGTGCGACCCAGGAGGTCGTGGCGAAGGTCGTCAACGCCCTCGGCGGTCGTGGAGGCGGCCAGCCGCTCGCGCGCGGTGCTCCGGAGATCGTCGAGATCGGTCCGTAGATCAGTCATGGTCTGCGCTCATCATGAGTCATACGCGAACGACCCCGTCCCGCAATCGGGACAGGGCCGTGGGGACCGGCGTTGCGAAACGCCGATCAGCTGGTAAAGGTTGCCTTGGCGGCGTCGACCATGGCGGTGAACGCGGCGGGCTCACGGACGGCCATGTCGGCCAGGATCTTCCGATCGACTTCGACACCCGCGGCCTTGAGGCCGGCGATGAAGCGCCCGTACGGCACGCCGCGCTGGCGCGATGCTGCATTGATCCGCTCGATCCACAGGCGCCGCATGTCGCGTTTGCGGTCGCGCCGATCCCGATACGCGTACACGAGGGCGTGGATGAGTGCTTCTCGCGCCGGACGGATGAGCTTCGAACGCGTACCTCGGCGGCCTTCCGCCTGGTTCAGCAGCCGCTTGTGACGGCGATGCGCGGGAACCCCGCGCTTGACTCTGGCCATCGGTCAGCTTCCCTTGGCCGAATACGGCATCAGCCGCTCGAGCTTGGCGGTGTGGGTCTCCGAAACGGAAGCCACGCCCGCGTAGCGACGCGTACGGCGGCTGGACTTGATTTCGAGGTGATGGCCTCGCCACGCCTTGGCCCGGACCCATTTTCCGGACCCGGTCTTTCGGTAGCGCTTGGCCGTCCCCTTGTGGGTTTTCATCTTCGGCACGGTTAGGATCCCTGCTGCGACGGCGTCTCGCTCGTCGCCTCGGCCGGTCTCGCAGCAGCTGCCGCAATTGGCCTGGCGGCGACCGCGTCGCCTATGGTCTCTCCCGCGGGCTCCGCAGTTGCGTTGCCCTCGGTATCGGTCTTCTTCTCGGTCCGCTTGTCGAGCGGTGCCATGACGATGTACATGCTTCGGCCCTCGAGAAGCGGTTGACGCTCGATCACGCCATGCTCTGCGAGGAGCTCTGCGGTCTTCATGAGCAGGTCGCGTCCCAGGTTCGAGTGGCTGATCTCACGCCCGCGGAAACGAACGGTGACCTTCACCCGGTCCCCGTGATCCAGGAACTGGCCCGCTCGACGCGCCTTGGTCTGGAGGTCATGGACGTCAACCTTGACGCCCAGGCGCACTTCCTTGAACGACTGCGACTTCTGCTTCTTCTTCTGTTCTCGTTCGCGCTTCTGGAGCTCGTACTTGTACTGCCCGTAGTCGAGGATGCGGCACACCGGCGGCACCGCCGTGGGCGCGACCTCCACGAGGTCGAGTCCCTTCTCCTGGGCCAGAGCGAGCGCCTCGAAGGTCGGCATGACGCCGAGCTGCTCACCTTGATCATCGATGATCCTCACCTCGCGGATGCGGATCATTTCATTGATGCGGAGGTCCTTTGCCAGGTCCTGCTCTCCTTCAACAACAAGGCCACCTTCCGATCACGGACGGGTGGCCCTGCAAACGTACGCGAATTGCCGACGGATGATACACCGATACGGAGGCCACGGTCAACGACGCGAGGGCCATCGGCGACGCTTGCTATCGGTCGCGGCGTCTAGCGCGGATAGTCGAAGAAGACGGCGACCTGCCGTCCGTCAGGATCCGCGATGCGAAAGCTGCGGCTACCCTCCCAGCGGTCGCCCGACGGCGGCGCGACGAGCGCGAACCCGCGTCGACCCAGTTCCTGCGCCCACGCATCGACCTCGGATGCCGTATCCACCTTGAAGCCGATCTGCATGCCATCGCGCGTTGGCGTTTCACCGCGGCGGAAGCTCAGCTCGAAGCCGCCGAGCTCGAGGTCCGCGCCATCGGGGTCGCCAGCGAGGAGCCGAAACCCGAATGCCGACTGATAGAACTCGGCGACCCGGTTTGGATCGGTTGTACGCAGGGCGAGCTGCCCGACGCCGCGCATCTTTCTCACCAGTCGGGCCACGCGTGTCGCTGCTTCGAGGGAAACGCGCTCATTCGCCTTCAGAAACGGGCCAGAGATCGCGGGAGGCTGCGCGCGTGGCGAGATCGGCGACAAACTCATCGAGCGGCACGGATTCCTCGCCCTTCGACCGCCCGCGCAGGCGCGGTGAGACTGCGCCCGCCTCGGCGTCGCGATCCCCCACCACGACCATCAGCGGGATTCGCTGCTCCTGAGCATCGCGCAGCTTGAGCTGCATGCGCTCGGAGCGATCGTCGACGGCTGCACGAAGACCGGCTCCGACCAGCGCGGTGCGAACCGATTCAGCGTAGTCGAGGTGGCGGTCGGCGATGGGAACGATCATCACCTGCACCGGGGCCAACCACAGCGGGAACGCGCCGGTGTAGTGCTCGGTGATGATGCCGATGAAGCGCTCGAACGACCCATAGATGGCGTAGTGGATGACGACGGGACGCTCGAAGCCGCCGTCGGCCGATCGATACTCGAGGTCGAAGCGCTGCGGCAACTGGTAGTCGGCCTGGATGGTGGCCATCTGCCACTCGCGCCCGAGCGCATCCTCGATGAAGATGTCAATCTTGGGTGCGTAGAACGCGCCCCCACCCTCATCGAGCGTGTACGACATGCCGTCCTCGTCGAGGCGCTCGCGCAGGCGGTTCTCGGCGCGCTCCCAGAACTCGTCGGACCCGAGGCGCTTCTCTGGGCGGGTTGCCAGCTTCGCGCGCGGCTCGAAGCCGAATGGCGCGTACTGCTTTCGCACCAGCGAGAGAGCGAGGCGCAGCTCGTCGTCGACCTGGTCGTCGCGACAGAATACGTGGCTGTCGTCCTGGGTCAGCTGGCGAACACGGAACATGCCCGCGAGCACCCCCGTGCGCTCCTTTCGAAACAGGACCGAGTAGTCGGCGAACCGCATCGGCAGCTCGCGGTACGAGTGCGACCGCGTCTTGTAGATGAGGATCTCCTCGGGACAGTTCATCGGCTTCAGGCCCGACACATGATCGTGGTCATCGAGGACGAACATGTTGTCCTGGTAGTTCGCCCAGTGCCCGCTGGTCTCCCACAGCTCCTTCCGAACGAGGCTCGGGGTCCGGACTTCGTCGAAGCCCGCTTCGCGTCGCACCTGGCGCGACCAGTCCTCGAGCGAGCGCCATAACGCCATGCCGCGTGGATGAAGGAATGGCGCCGCAGGCGACTCCGGATGGAAGGTGAACAGATCGAGCTCCCGGCCGAGCTTTCGATGATCGCGCTTCTTCGCTTCGTAGAGTCGCCAGAGATGCTGATCGAGATCCTTGGCGCTCTCCCACGCGGTGCCGTAGATGCGCTGGAGCATCGGCCGCTTTTCGTCGCCGCGCCAGTACGCCCCGGCGCTGTTCAGCAGCTTGAACGCGCCGAGTTCGCTCGTTGAACCGACGTGTCCGCCGCGGCAGAGATCCTCGAAGTCACCGTGCCGGTAGAAGGAGACCGTCTCTCCCTCCGATGCGGGCAGATCATTGACGATCTCGACCTTGAAGGGCTGCCCGCGCTGCTCCATCAGCGTCACGGCATCGGCGCGCGCAAGATCCTGGGAGTGCTCGAACGCCAGACCGGCAGCCTGCTGCTCGCGCATCTTGGCATCGATCTGCTCGAGATCGGCGGGCGTGAGCGGGCGAGGTAGGTCGAAGTCGTAATAGAAGCCGTCCTTGATCGCAGGCCCGATGCCGAGCTTCGCACCGGGGAAGAGCTCCAGCACGGCTGCGGCCATCATGTGCGCCGCGCTGTGACGCATGGCGGCCAGGTGGTTCTCGCTGCCCGACGCAAGAGCTTTGCCGGCGTCCTGGGCGATCTCGTCAGCGTCGATCGTCATGCGCCGAAGGGTACCGCATGAGGTAAGCGCGCGGGCCCGTCGCCAGACCGGCTAGACTTGCTTGAACTGCTCGAAGGGCTGCCGGCACGCGCTGCAGTGGTAGATGGCTCGGCACAACGTTGGCCCGAACGGATTCTCGAGCGTCGTGTCGCGCGACCCGCAGAACGGACATTCCGCGATGGGCATGACGGCCAGCTCTTCCAGTCCGATGAGGCCCGGTGTCTCGGCTGCCTGCGGTGGGGCGAACCCGGCCAGGCGAAGCCGCTCGCGGCCGGCGACCGAAATCCGGTCACTCGTCCAGGGTGGATTGAAGCTGACCTTGACTTCGACGTCATCGGCAACGTTGAGCGCCCGCAGCCGCGCGGTGATCTGCTCCTGCATCACGCCGATGGCCGGGCAGCCGACGAACGTTGGCAGCAGCTCGACGCTCACGCGCTCGTCGCTCACGTTCACCGAGCCGATCACGCCCAGATCGACGACATTGATGGCCGGGATCTCCGGGTCAGGAATCCGCGACAGCTCGGCCCAGACGCGCTCTTCGTCGGAGCCGATGGCTGCGCGGGTCACCATGTCGCCGCCTCCTCCGATCGCGCCACGCTCGTGAACTCGCCGTGCAACCAGGCGAAATCGCTGGTCCGGCGCGTCCGTCCGTCGAGCGATGGCGTGGCCGCTGGGAGAGCACCGCAAATCGGCTCGAGCGTCGGGCGAACCCGAGCCTGCCAGGTCATGCTCATGGCCCGCATCGGCTCTGGAAGGATGCCCTCGTGCACGAGCGTCTCCTCGCCGATCAGTGGCGCGAAGATCTCCTGCGCATCCGCCCACAGGCACTCGAGCGAGCTCGACAGCCTGCCGCGCCCGACGCTACCGCCATCGGCGAGCCGCCGCAGCCAGGTATCGGCATGCATCAGGTGGTACGTCTCCTCGCGGCGCATCTTCCCGGCCAGCAGGGCCAGCGGTTCGTACGTCGATCCGGCGAGCGCGGCAAGCCGGACCTGGTCGGCCGTCTCGTACAGGTATCGGCGTGCGACGCTGAAGGCCCAGTCCCCGCGCGCGTGGTTCATGAGCGACGCATGCCGGAATGCGTCCGACGCACGCCCGAAGGCGATCCGGTCAGCATCATCATCGGTCAGCTCGGCCAGGAGCTCGTACAGCACCTTCGCATGGCCGATCTCGTCCTGCGCGATCGAGCTGGTCGCCACGTCCTCCTCGAGCATCGGCGCAATACCGGTCCACTCGGAGTCCCAGAAGCCGATGACGAACTCGTCGTCGGCAACGCTCAGGAGCAGCTCGGCGAGCGCTTCGCGAGACGTTGCGTCAAGCGGCGGCGACTCTGCCATTTATCCCGCTCCCGGGTACATGTCTCGCCGTATGCCTGTGAGCCGGCCAGATACTCCCTGGGAGGGTAGAACGGGGCACCTTTGGCAAGGTCGTGCCCGTTGAGCCGGAAAGCTACCCTCCGGGCGGGTATCTGGCGGAGTCACGAGGCAGTTGACCATCATTCGCTCGCCTCCGACGCGGCGCGCTCCTTCGCCGCCTGCAGCTTGTGCTTGATGACGTAGCCGCCGGGCTTCTTGTGCGATCGGTCGAACGGTGGCTTCAGGAGGTCGGGATCATCGAGCTCCGTGATCGCCTCGCGCGCCACGATCCACAGCCGATGTGACTCGCCGCGACGCCCGTACATCTCGCGCGCATAGTGCATCGCCAGCTCCTCATCGGGGGCATTCACGTTTCCCGAGTGCATCATCGGGTCGCCCTCGTCCTCCTGGCGGAAGACCTCCCAGATGCGTTCGCCGTCCACTCAGGCTGCCGCCGCGTTCCCCAGCAGCGCATCGCGGACCCACTGGGTATCAGCGAAGTTCACGCGACGGAACTCGAGGCGCGACTGCGAAGCGGGGCCGTGCCCGGTGACCACGGACTTCAGTTCGGCCCAGTCGGGCTCGGTGTACTCCCAGCGGCCGATGGACTCGTCGTAGCGCAACGTGGGGTCCGGGATCACCAAACCGAGCTCCAGGAGGCGGGGCACGTAGATCGACAGGAACTCCTGGCGCAGCTGCTCGTTATTCTTGGCCTTGATGCCCCAGTGGAGATCCTTGTCCCTGGCCGGATCCGTCGGCGGTCCGTGCATCTGCATCAGCGGACCCCACCATCGGTCCAGCGCCTCCTGCACCATGGCCCGCTGATTCTCTGTGCCGTTCATCAGGGTCAGCACGACATCGCGCCCGTGCATGATGTGGACCGACTCCTCCCAGCAGATCTTCTTCATGGTGCGGGCGTAGGGCGCGTAGGAGGAGTCCCGCAGGGCCTGCTGCGACACGATCGCGGCGGCGTCGACCAGCCAGGCGATGATCCCCACATCGGCCCACGAGCGTGTCGGGTAGTGGAAGACGTTGTGGAACTTCGTCTTGCCATCGAGGAGGTCCTGCAGCATCTGCGCGCGGGGCTTGCCGAGATCTTCGGCGACGCGATAGAGGAGCTGCGCGTGGCCGACCTCGTCCTGGATCTTGCTCGTCAGGGCAAGCTTTCGGCGCAACGTCGGGGCGCGCATGATCCAGTCGCGCTCGGGCAGGACGCCCATGAGCTCCGAGTTCGCGTGCATCTCGACGAACTTGAGCACGGCGGCCCGGTAGTCGTCAGGCATCCAGTCATCGGCCTCGACCTTGCCACGGGAGCCGACGTGGGCGTAGAAGGCCTCAGCGTCGCCCGGCGCATACGGCGGTCGAGCATTCAGCGGTTGAATCGTATCGGCATCATTCATGACAATTCAAGGGTACTGCAAGACCGATCAGTCATGCGGAGCACGCTTGAGAGGCCGATGCCAGCGCGCGTAGGCTTCGTCCCGGTCGCAATCAGTCCGAATGACACCGGCATCGACCTTTATTTCGGCTCGCGGCACGTACAGGTCGACGGGCAGGAGCCCGGCGGTCCGCACCAGGAGATAGTCGGCGAAGATTGCGTCCACGGTGCCGATGCGCTTCCCGTTCGACCCCCGCAGGACACTGCCCACGAGTGTCGCGTTCGGCTCATCACCCGTCATGTTGGCAGCCTAGCGCAGCGGAGTCGCCACGCGCAGCCGGGAAGGGACGAGCTCGATGGAGAGCGGCAACTCGCCGAATGGCTCGCCATCGAGGTGAATTCGCGTAGTGACGTCGCCATCGATATGAACCGTCCGCGCGCACATCAGCTCCACCGCGGGATGAGCGGTGTGCGAGCCGCGATACAGGTTCGGCATCTGGCGCAGCGCGCCGAGCCGCGAGATGTTGCCCACGATGCACAGGTCGAGCCACCCGTCGTCCAGCTGAGCGTCGGGCGCGATTCGCATGCCACCGCCGTAGTTGGCACCGTTGGCGATGGCGACGAAGAGGACCTGGCGGGCCATTCGAGCGCCCCCGTCGACCGTGATCTCGATCGAGCGATTCGTGAATCGGCGCAACTCGCTCAGCGTGGTGAGCAGGTACCCGGCTCTTCCTCGTTGCCATCCGGCCCGATCCGCCATCGCCGCGGCAACCTGCGCGTCAAATCCAATGCCACCGGCCGACACCAACCAACGTGACGCGCCACCGCCATTGGTGACGCGCGCGAGGTCAATGGGACGCGCGTGACGTCCCATCCCGATCATCCAGCACGATGCCCGGTTGTGCGGAAGCCCAAGGCTCCGCGCAAGGTCGTTCCCGCTTCCTGCCGGCACGATCCCGAGCTCGACCTCGGCACTACCCGCCATCAGACCGTTGACGACCTCGGCAATCGTTCCGTCGCCACCGACCGCGATGACGCGGTCGTGTCCTTCGCGTCCGGCGTCCGACGACAGGCGCTCGGCGTCCCCCGGGAGGTTCGTGATCTCCAGGCGTGTGTCGGGCCGAGCGGCCAACTGGTCACGGATCCAGCCAACTGATTGGGCGGCGCGACCTCCTCCGGCCGACGGATTGACGATGACGAGTGGCGCAATGGGCACGGATGCGATTGTGGGAGCGTCGTCAAGCACTCGGTGGTGCCAACCCGCACCATTCCCTTGCGGAACAGGGGCTTGAGGTGCCATTCTACCGATTCTGAGCAGATGCTCGCCCTTGTGCCCTCTGGGGGAGTCGCGTGCGGATCGGTGTCATTATCGCCAGCGTCCTGGCGGTCGTCCTTGGCAGCCTGGGTTTCGCCGCGCCCGCCGCTGCCTCGACCGCTGTCCGCGTGGCGATCATCGTGGGTCCCGTGGGCGAAGAGCTGACTCCGGTCTACATCGGCCTGGCGGAGGCAGCCGCCACGGCCGCCGAGACGCGCGGCGCGACCGTGACGCGTGCCTACTCGCCGGATGCCAGCGCGGAAAACGTGGTCGCCGCTGTCGAGGACGCCAACATCGTGGTCTACCTCGGTCACGGCGTCGGCACGCCCAACCCGTACTCGCCTGACGCGAACCCGGCCACCACCAACGGATGGGGCCTGAACGGGCCGAATGCGGTCGGGACGCATGCCGACTCGTCGCGCGATGGCACGCTGGCCTACCACGGCGAGTCGTGGATCGCGGCACATGCCAGGCCGGCACCGGGCTGGGTCATGATCTACTCCAACGCCTGCTACGCGCCGGGCGCGTCAGAAGGCTTTGACGAGCCGGCCTCGGAGGAGGTCGCTGCCGGCCGGGTGGGCGCATACAGCCGTGCGCCGCTAGCCGAGCTTGGCGCCTCAGCCTACTTCGCCACGGACTTCTACGAGGGCGCCGCGCATCTGGTGGGAACGCTGCTCGATCAGCCCACGCTGCCCTACGGCGAGGTGTTCGCATCCGAGCCACGCTTCAGCGCTGATGGCCTGACGACGCAGGTCCACCCCGACGTCGACGGTGCCGAGACCTGGCTCCATCGGTCATCCTACTTCGATGGCAAAGTCGACTACTGGTACGCCTTCGCCGGCAACCCCACCGCCAGCCTGGGGACCGCCCCAGCGCTCGCGACCGCGGAGATCGGGGTGATCGCGGTCGATGGGCTGGTGACCGGCAAGGCCTCGAGCTACGGTGAGAGCATCGGCTGGGAGGGAGAGATCACCGTGGCACTCCCGCTCGACATCGGCGGAGAGTCTCCGACGGGCGAACCGAGACACGTGCTCATCTGTGCCGATCGGTGCGTGATCATGCCGGTCGTTGACTCGTGTCCGTGCTACGTCGGCACGGCCGACCAGCGCGTCGCGAACCTGTCGCATGCCGCCTGGCGGGCCATCACGGACCTACCGCTGGCCGAGGGCCTGGTGCACGTCGAGATCCACCTGTCCCCCATCGCGAAACCTGTCGATCGCGCCCGCAGCTGAATCGACGCTCAGGGTGCCGTGGAAGGCAGGGCGACGCCTGAGGTTGGAGTTGGCGAAGCCCGGACCCCGCGCCGGAACCGGCGCGACAGCCCGCCGATCTCGCGGCGCAACAGGTCGGCCCATGCGCGGCGCTCGGTGCCGGTGACCGGATAGCGCCCGCCGAATACCGCGTTGGCCAGGATGCCGCGCTCCCGGTGCTGCCCGGGATCGAACTCGAAGGCGTAATGATGCTCACCGCTCTCGGCCTGGCGCGATGATCGCACCTGCGCACGTAGCGACGTAGTGGCTCCGGCCAGGTCGATGGCGACCAGGTAGCCGTCACGTTCATCAAGCGGGAGGTCGGTCGCGAGCAACGCTCCGCCGACGGAGACGTCCTGCACCGACGCGGGTCGACCGTCGACCGAGCCGGTGGCGTCGACCGCGAATCGGACGGCACTTCGGCGTTCGGCGGCGAAGCGAAGCGAACGGATACGTCGAATGGCGATCCAGACGAGCCCGGCATTGACGATCAACCAGGCGAACGCACCCACGGCAGCCCACTCGGAGGCGTACCCGCGATCAACCAGGCCGACGAGGTGGAAGGTATAGACAATGGCCGCCAGCACCGATATCGCGAGCGACAGGCGGAGCATCAAGGGTGCGTCGACGCGCCCTCGATCGGCTGCCATGCGGCCCTTCGGGGTCACTCGGAAGCGCGGTGAGCGCCGGCCGAACAGCGTGAGGGTTGCCGTGAAGTTGGGTGCCATGCGCACGAGGTCGAAGATGACTGACAGCACGGGCCGATACGCGCCCCGCCCCAGCAGCACGAGGGCCGCCTGCTGCGACACATAGGTCAACCCGAACAGGAGCGCGAACGTCCCGCCATCGGCGATGATCGGAATCTGGCCACTGAGCAGCACGGCGGGCGGCAGAAGCAGGAATCCGAGCGTGCGCCAGGAGTCGAACCAGCCGACGAGCGTCGAGGCATAGCCAAGCCGCTGACCCAGGCTCAGGCCCGGCACCCACAGCGGATTCTCGACCCGCAGTACCTGCATCGCACCGGTCCCCCACCGATTGCGCTGGAGCTGGTACTGGGCGGCATCGTCGGCGGCCAGGCCTCGGGCCAGGACCTCGTTGTGATAGACGGTCTTCCAGCCCCGTCGATGCAGTCGGATGGTGGTGTGGATGTCCTCGGTGATCGTCTCGGTGGCCGCGCCTCCCACCTCGCGTAGGGCGGCCGTCCGAACGAGGGCGTTGGTGCCGCACCAGAAGGCGGCGTTCCATCGGTTTTTGCCGGGCTGGAGTAGTCGGTAGAACAGCGTCTGCTCGTGAAAGGGCTCGCCGTAGGAGATGCCGGATCCATGCTCGAAGCTGGTGACGTTATAGAAGTCCTGCGGGGTCTGGACGACGGCGACCTTAGGATCAGCAAAGTATCCGAGCGTCGCGCGAAGGAATTCGGGTGCGGCTACATGATCGGCGTCGAGGACGGCGAGAATCTCGGCGTCGATGATGGTGAGGGCGTGATTGAGGTTCCCGGCCTTGGCATGCTCGTGGGTCGGCCTTGCGAGATAGCGCGCACCCAGCTCGGCGGCGAGCTCGGCGATGTCCGGCCGGTCGCCGTCGTCGAGTACCCAGGTCTCATGGGCCGGCTCGAGGGCAACGGCCGCGGCGATGGTCGGCACCAGGATCTCGGGTCCCTCGTTAAAGGTCGGGATCGCGACCGCGATGGTTGGCACTCGACCGATGGCCCGACGAGATGGCCGCCGGTCAACGTCCCAGAGGCTGAATGTGAACAGTCCGAGGCCGATAGCCGCATGGATCTCGAATACGAGAAGCGGGATGGCCAGGTACCAGGCGGCCAGGTTGAGGCTTGCAAGAGCGCGCCAACCGAGATAGCCGGCCGTGATGGCGAGCGCCGCGATCGCAACCGTGCGGATGAGCAGCAGGCGTGCGGCTGAATCGGGTGGTGGAAGGTGCCCGCGCGTGCGGATCTGTGTGGCCATTGCACGGAGAAGACCACGCGCGGGACCATCGGGCCATGAATGAAAGGTCCGGGGTGGTGAGAGGACCTAGGTGACGGATACCCGGATCGTGTGATGGCCGCGCGCGCCGTCTGGCGCGGGCCGGGTCCGTTCATCGGTCTGCACTTCGCCGTCCCCGTTGATGGCTCTCACCCGGAGCAGATGGTCACCGGGACTCGCGTCCCAGCGGTGGACGAATTGGACCCAGGTCGCGTCGGAAATGGGAACGCTGAGTTCGGCCGCAACCCATCCCTCTTCGTCAACCTGCACCTCGACGCCGCTGATGCCCCGATCCGGCGCCCAGGCCACGCCTGCCACGGCGACCGTACCCGCATCGAGGCGCGCACCATCACGAGGAACGTCCATGCGTGACTGGGTCAGGATGGGTCCTTCCTTGGACCAACCCAGCGGTACCCAGTAGGCATCAAACCCCTCCAGAGTCGTCAGCTCGATCTCCGCAAGCCACTTGGTGGCACTGACGTAGCCGAACAGGCCCGGTACGATCAGGCGGGCCGGGAATCCGTGGTCGGCCGGCAGGGGCTCGCCGTTCATGGCGACAGCCACGAGGGCTTCGCGCTCATCGGCAAGTGCCCAGACCGTCGGAAAGCCGGCGGTGAAGCCATCGACTGCTCGTCCCACGATCTGTGTCGCGCTCGACTGCACGCCGGCACGCTCCAGAAGCTCCTTGAGGCGCACGCCGCGCCACAGAGCATTGCCGACGAGATTGCCACCCACCTCGTTGCTGACGCAGGCGATGGTCACGTACTGGTCGTGCAGCGGCATTGCTGTGAGTTCGTCATAGGTGAGTTCGAAGGGGCGATCCACCATGCCAGTCACGCTGAGTCGCCACGTGTCCAGATTCGGCCGCGGCACGATCAGCGCGGTATCGATCCGGTAGAACTCGGTGTTCGGCGTGACGAGCTCGCTCACGCCTGGAATGTCCAGCACGGCCCCGGTCGGCGGCGGGGACGCGCTGGCGACCGGGGCCGGTACGTCGCCCACCTGTGCGACAGCGTTCAGCCGGCCTCGCTCAAGGAGCGTGCGGCCGAGGATACCGCTGCCGGCGGCGAGGCCGATGACGGCAATCGAGCTGCCGATGAATCGACGGCGTCCCCACGCAGGCATCTCGGCCACGGCCGGAGTGGCTCGCTCGACCGCCAGGCGCATCAACCAGCTCAGCACCGCGATCGACACTCCGACCGCGGCGGCGGCCACGAGGAAGCTGGTGAGCGGCTCAGTGAGGGGATCGCGAAAGCTGGCAGCAAGCGCGAGCAGTCCGAAGGCGGCAAACCCGATCCGCGCTACGCCGGGTCGGTCGCGCGCCACGATTCCGAGTGCCGCGGCCGCACCAAGCGCAACGGTGGCGATGAAGAGGGTGAGCAACAGTTTATCAGCTTCGCCGAACAGCTCGACGACGAACTGCTTGGCGCCCGGCGGCTGGAGCGCGATGACCGTGTCGCCGATCGCGATAATCGGGCTTGATGCGCCCGGCAGGACGCCCGCCAGCAGCTCGGCAATGCCGAGGGCGGCCGCCCCGGCGGCAATGCCGGCGACGACAGCGGCGCGTCGCGTTGGGCGGACACGCGAGGGTGGTTCGGAAGTGAAGCTGCTATTCATCGGTCCTGTAAGTAGAACGCAAAACGATGACGATCGTACGAAGGGCCATCCGCGATGCACAATGCAGGCCATCGGCACGGGCATGCGCGGAGGTCTCTTCTGATGGCGATCGATCGGTCCTGGCTGGCAAGCGTGATGGCGCGCGAGCAGCATCGGTTCAGCGATGCGCATCCCCGCTCCGCGGTGCTATTCGAACGAGCGCGACTCTCCCTGCTCGGCGGCGTGCCGATGAACTGGATGAGCAAGTGGCCGGGTGCGTTCCCACCCTTCGTCGCCGACGCTCGCGGCGGCCGCTTCTCGTGCGTGGACGGGCACGAATACGTGGACCTATGCCTGGGGGACACCGGTGCCATGACCGGGCATTCCCCCGCTGCCACCGTCGCGGCCATCCAGCGCCAGGTGACCCGTGGCCTCACGTTCATGCTACCGACGGAGGATGCCGTCTGGGTCGGCGAGGAGCTGCAGCGCCGGTTCGCGCTCCCCTTCTGGCAGTTCACGCTGACCGCAACCGATGCCAACCGCTTCGCCCTTCGCCTGGCGCGCCAGGTCACGCATCGCCCGAAGGTCATCGTCTACGACTATTGCTATCACGGAACCGTTGATGAGGCCTTCATCAGTCTGCGCGATGAAGAGGGCGTGGCGCGCGAAGGCAATCTGGGTCCGCCCGTAGATCCGGCCGTGACCACGCGCGTGGTGGCGTGGAACGACCTCGACGCTCTGGAGGCCGCGCTGGCGCACGACGACGTGGCCGCGGTCCTTGCCGAGCCGGTGATGACGAACATCGGCATTGTCGAGCCGGATCCGGGCTACCACGATGCTCTGCGCAACCTGACGCGGAAGCACGGGACCCTGCTCATCATCGACGAGACCCACACCATCTGTGCCGGACCCGGCGGGTACACGCGGGAGGCGAGCCTCCAGCCGGACATGCTCGTCATCGGCAAGGCCATCGCGGGCGGTATCCCTGCCGGGACCTATGGGTTCACCGCCGACGTCGCCGAGCGCATCGCACGCGAGATCGAGCTGGAGCATTGTGACGTGGGTGGGATCGGCGGGACGTTGGCGGGAAATGCCCTCAGCATGGCCGCCATGCGCGCCACGCTCGAGTCAGCCCTGACGGCGGAGGCCTTCGGCCACACCATTCCGCTGGCCGAACGATGGACGAGCGGCGTGCAGTCCGCCATCGATGCGTCCGCGCTGCCGTGGCACGTGACGCGCCTGGGCTGCCGTGCGGAGTACCTGTTCGGGCCTGATCGACCTCGCACCGGCGCACAGGCGGCGGCGATGGATGACTTCGAGCTCCAGCGATTCACCCACCTGTATGCCCTGAATCGCGGCGTACTCCTGACCCCATTCCACAACATGGCGCTCGTGGCACCGCAGGCTACCGTGGCCGACATCGATCGGCATACGCAAATCTTCGGAGAAATGGCCGCAGAAGTCGGAGCGCACCAATCGTGACCGGTCGATTCCGGCATCGGCCTTGCTGAGGGACCGGTCATGGCGGGGATGACCTGGGTCAGTGATCGCGAAGCCGGAATCAGGCTCCTGTGGAGGGAGCTGCTGCCGGACGCCGAGGTGATCGCTCCGGACGAGCTGGAGTCACGCCTGGCCCTCGGGCAGCGGCCCGAGGCCCTCATCATCGACGGCACGCAGCTGCTCGCACTTCCCCCGCCGATCCGTACGGAGCTGCTGACGCTGCCCCGGGTGCTCGTCTGCACCGGCCAACTCCTGGTCTCGATGCCGATGGAGCTCATCTCGGGACCGGGCGTCGCGGTCCTGGCCAAGCCGTTCTGTGTCGAGGACCTCGAGGCGGCTGCCGAGTGGATTCGTGGGGTACCCACGGCCCTTCATCCCGATGGCGTTCCATTCGGCGTGCTCGTGCAGCGGCGACGGTTACGGCGCCCCGGCGGCCGGCTCCTGACCCGCTGACGGCGAACACGCTCCCGGTATCATCGCGGGCATGACCGTCCGGATCGATCTGCGCTCCGACACCGTGACCCTGCCCACTCCCGCCATGCGCCGCGCCATGGCCGATGCGGAGGTCGGCGACGACCAGTACGGGGAGGATCCATCGGTCAATCGGCTCCAGGAAGAAGTGGCCGGGCTGCTCGGCACCGATGCCGCCCTCTTCCTGCCGACCGGCACCATGACCAACCAGGTCGCCCTGCGCTCGCTCACCCGCCCAGGCGACGACGTGTTGGTTCCCACCGATTCGCACCTCGTGCTGCACGAGACCGGCGCCGGCGCCGCCAACGCCGGGGTTCAGTTCAGCGAACTCGGCCACGGTGGCACCTTTGACGCCGATGACGTCCGCACGGCCATCAAGCCACGCGGGCACCTCGTATATCCGCCCACCAGCCTCCTCGTGGCAGAGAACACCCACAACCGCGGCGGCGGTATCGTCCTCGTCGCCGATACGCTGCGCGACGCGCTCACGGTCGCACGCGAGCACGGGCTGGCGACTTACCTCGATGGCGCCCGCATCCTCAACGCGGCCATCGCCAGCGGCCGGAAGCCCGCCGAGCTGACACGCGGATTCGACCTGGTCGGCATGTCGCTGTCGAAGGGCCTCGGTGCCCCGGCCGGCTCGATGCTCGCGGGGTCGTCGGAGCTCATCATCCGGGCGCACCGATACCGCCGCATGGCGGGGGGCGCCATGCGCCAGGCCGGCATCCTGGCGGCGGCAGGCTCATATGCGCTGGCGCACAACATCGAACGATTGGCAGACGACCACGACAACGCCCGCCTGCTCGCCGACGAGCTGCTCCGTGGCGACGACATCGAGCTTGACCCCAGGACGGTGCAGACGAACATCGTCGTTTTCCGACTCGTCGAGCGACGAGGCGTGCCCGACGCGGCCACCTTTGTCGAGCGCTGTCGCGAGCGTGGCGTGCTCGTGAATCAGTTCGGCCCGCGCGTCGCACGGGCGGTCACTCACCTTGACGTGGGCGCTGATGACTGCCGCGCGGCAGCGAAGGTGATGCGCGCCGTGGCTGACGGTCGCTAGACCTGTTCCATCGGCTCGACATCGGCTTTGTCGAGCCTGAGCGAAGCCGAGTTGATGCAGTAGCGCAGCCCAGTCGGCTGATCCGGAGCATCGTCAAAGATGTGACCCAGGTGGCCGCCGCAGCGCGAGCAATGCACCTCGGTGCGTGTCATGAAAAACGCACGGTCGGTGTGGGTCTCGACCGCATCGGACTCCATCGGCTGATAGAAGGACGGCCATCCGGATCCGGAGTCGAACTTCGTGCTGGCGTCGAACAGTTCGGCGCCACAGCCGGCGCAACGGTAGACGCCGGAGCCGTGCTCATCCCAGTACGCGCCGCTGAATGCTGGCTCGGTGCCAGCCTCCCGCAGGACGCGGTGCTGTTCCGGCGTCAGCTCCGAGCGCCACTCGGCCTCAGACTTCTCGATCTTCTGTGTCATGCAAGTAGGCTACGCCTTATAGGCGCTGCGCGCATCAGAGCGTGGCACTTGCCATGCGGGCGCTTATCCTTGCGCCGATGCCGCCCACACACCTCCTGCTCGCCCCCGGCGCCTCCGGCTCGATCGAACGGCTTGCGCCCCACCGCTCCGGGCTCGAGGCTCGTGGGCTGGCGGTCTCCCTCGTCGAGCTCCCGCGCGGCAGGGCCGAGCGGGCGATCCCGGTATACGCAACCGCCCTGGCGGCCGCCGGCCCGGGCGCGGCCATCGGGGGGCACTCGTACGGAGGCCGTGTCGCGTCACTACTGGCCGCTGATGCGGAGGTCGCGGGCCTGGTGCTCCTGTCGTACCCGCTCCACGCGCCGGGACGACAGGAGGCGTGGGACGAGCGCACCCGTCACTGGCCGCGCATTCGAAGCCCAGTGCTGCTTCTGTCCGGCGAGTCCGACCCGTTCGCGCGCCTCGACCTCCTGCGGTCCGCGGTCCGCCGGCTGCCGGACGCGGAGCTTGTGACGTTTCAGGGCGTCGGGCACGGCCTCGACAGGGTTCTCGACGCGGCACTCGACCTGGTGGCCGCCTTCCTCCACAGCCCTTAGGCGAGACGCGACCGCATCGGCGTCCGGTGCGTATCCTGCGCAGCACATGCGCGCCTCACGACTCGTTCAGCTCCTGCTCATGCTGCAGGCCCGGGGCCGGATGACCGCGGCTGCCCTGGCGCGGGAGCTCGAGGTCTCCGAGCGCACGATCCACCGAGACGTCGATGCCCTGAGCTCCGCGGGCGTGCCGATCTACGCCGAGCGCGGGCCGCATGGCGGAATGCAGCTGGTGGACGGCTATCGGACGCGGCTCACCGGTCTGACCGGCGACGAGGCGGAGGCGCTCTTCCTCTCCGGAATGCCGGGTCCTGCGGCCGAGCTGGGACTCGGAACCGTCATGGCAGCCGCGCGTCTCAAGGTCCTCGCCGCATTACCAACTGAGCTGCGAACGCGGGCATCGCGATTGGTCGAACGCTTTCACCTCGACGTTTCTGGCTGGTTTCAGGCCGGGGAGGCGGTCCCCCACCTCGCCGTGCTCGCGGATGCGGTGTGGAATGAGCGGCGGGTTGCCCTCACCTACCGGCGCAATGGTGGCCCGGTGGCGCGAGCGCTTGATCCGCTGGGGCTCGTTCTCAAGGGCGGGATCTGGTACGTCGTGGCAGGCGCCGATGGCGAGGTCCGTACCTATCGCGTCTCGCGAATCATGTCAGCATCGGCTACGGAGCACGCGTTCGAGCGTCCGCCGGGGTTCGACCTTGCTGCGCACTGGGCCGAGTCGAGCGCCGCCTATGAGCGCGACGTACCGGCGGTCGAAGTGTCGCTGCGTATCCACCCGGATGCGATTGGCCAGCTCGCCGACCTGGTGGGTTGGCGGGCCGTTCGCGCTGCAACACGCTCGGACGAAGTGAACCCGGACGGCTGGCAGGCGCTGAGGATCACGATCGATTGGCCTGCGGAGGTGCCCGGACGGCTTGTCGCACTTGGGGACGCGGTCGAGGTCCTCGCGCCAGAGGCCATCCGTCAAGAGGTCGTCCAGCTCGCCGAGCGAAGTTTGGCCCGCCACCGGGACCGCTAACCGAAGAGACTGACGATCTCCCCGAAAATCGACACGAGGAGCCAGCCGATCAGGAGCACCACGGCGAGAACGATGGCTGCCATGACCCCGAATGCCATCCACTCACCGCGCGTTGACGTGTCGGGTCGCTCAAGGTATCGGCGCATCAGGTTCAGGTTGCGCGTGTTGGATTTGAACCACAGGTCGAACGCATCGCCGGCGAGCGGGATGACACCGACCATGACGTCGAGCGCCGTGTTTGCCAGCATCCTGGCCACGACGATCCGCGGCAGGCCGAGGCGCGACCCACGCCACACGACGAAGAGGCCGATGCTCCCGCTGACGACGTCACCGACCACCGGCACCAGGCCGATGATGGCGTCGATACCGAAACGGCGTCCGCCCGTGCCCGGCACGGGAATGCTGTTGTCCAGCAACCACGCCATCGTCTGGACCTCCGACAGCGCGCGGCTGCGGTCCGGCTGCCGCGTGACTCGCTTCATGGCGGGACTCTCAGCACGACCGATGCCGTGCTGACTCGGTGCGCGACATATGACGTACGAGGACGACCGCCATTCGTAGGTATCGGCGCACGGCATGGCGTTCGACACTCTCGTCCATGAATGCTGTCGAGACCGCCAACGTCCAGGCCGCCGCTGCTCCCGCCGCACGCGTCGAGTTCAGCCCACCCGCCATCAACACCGTTCGACTACCCATGATCGGTGTTCTACGCGTCCTCCTTCTATCGGAGGCCGTCGCGACGCTTGCCCTCGCCATCTTCCTGAGCCTGCTGGCCGCAGCCATGCGCGGTTTCCTCGGCGGCGATGTCGGGCGGGCCGCAGAGGAAATGATCCGCTTCGCCGCGGCCGCCGCATTCGGTGTCGCGATCTTCGCGGCGATCGCATCACGCGGGGCTCGCCGTCACCGGCCCTGGTCCTGGACCCTCGCTGCGCTGCTCCAGGTCGTAGTGGCCATCGGTACCGGCGTGGCGGTCATGACCGCGTCCTGGCATCCGACGTTCCTGCTCGGCTTTGCTCTGCCGACGGCCGTCATGCTGGTTCTATCGGCCCCGTCCGTGCGCAGGGTGCTCGGTCAGGAGTAGCGTCACCCGGCCGCTTCTGAGCGGCTACCCTTTGCGGCGTGGGGACTCTTCGCCGAATCATGTTCGTGGTGCTGCTGGCCGGCGCGGTGATCGGCTGCACGCTTCCGCCGCTTCCCACTCCGACTTCATCGCCAACGCTCCCGGTGAGCCCGAGCCCGACACCGGTACCGGTACCGACCGTGGAGGCATCGGCAGCACCGACACCGGATCCCACTCCGAATGCGGCCGCGATGCCTCGCTTCAGCGCCGGTGAGCGCATCCGTACGACTCTCGACGGGCTGCGCGTTCGGCAACGTCCGGGGACGACCAGCAGCGTGGTCACCGGCCTGCTGCCCATCGGCTCCGAGCTCCAGGTGGTGATGGGACCCATCTTCGTACAGGGGGTCGGCTGGTATCTCGTCACCGACGCCGATCCTGACGAGCCGCAGTTCACCGAAGGTTGGATCGCAGCCGGCTTCGAACCCGATGCCTTCCTGGCGTCGGTCGGGGCCAGTCCCGATGACACGCCCTACGTCGCATCCTTCGATCAGACCGGGAGCGCGCAGTACGGCCCGATCGAGATCGGTGACGACGATCACGCCATCCGCTGGATCGCGACCGATCCCGAACGGGTCCGTTGCGAGTTCGCCGTCCTGTTGGCCGCTGGTTCGGCTGCCCCGGTGCCGGCCATCCGCGCGACAATCGGCAACGGCGTCGACCCCGGCACGCTCCAATCGGGTTCGTTTGCGGCGCTGGGCGTACGCGGACAGGTCTTCGTCACGGTCGAGTCGGACTGTGCCTGGGCGCTGGTGATCGTGCGCGTACCCGATCCCCTCGAGGAGCCGTCGACATCGGCTTCGCCTTCGTCATCTCCGTGATCTCGACATCCGAGCTGTCACGCTGCTTCGGCATGTTCTGACCGATGCAGCTCATCGACGGGGCCTCCGTCTTCAGCGCCACCGATCTCGTCGGCTACCTGGCCTGCGAGCACCTCACGGCGCTCGAACGCGCCGCACTGGCCGGCCTCGTCAAGCGGCCCATGCGCGAGGATCGCGAGCTCGACATCATTCGCAAACGCGGCTTCCAGCACGAAGCGCGCTACCTCCGTGAGCTTCGCGCGGAGGATCGCAGCGTCACCACCATCGAACGGCACGACAATGAGAACCGCGGCGATCAGGTCCGTCGCCAGGCCGCCGAAACGATCGCCGCCATGGATGCGGGTGCCGATGTCATCTTCCAGGCGACCTTCTTCGACGGGCGCTGGCTCGGCTACGCCGACTTCCTGTTGCGGGTCAATGATCCCGATCGGCCTTCAGCCTGGGGCTCGTACCATTACGAGGTCGCGGACACGAAGCTGGCACGCCACGTCAAGGCCGGAGCCGTACTCCAAATGTGCTCGTACGTGGAGCAGCTCGAACGCATCCAGGGTGTCCGGCCCGAGCGCATGCACGTCGTGCTCGGCGGCAGTGCGCGCGAGACCGCAACACTGCGTGTTGACGACTTCATGGCGTATTACCGCGCCGCCAAGCGCCGCTTCACCGACGAGGTGCTGGGCGACAACATGCCCGTCTATCCGCCGGGCGCAACCTATCCCGAGCCCGTCGATCACTGCCATGTCTGCCGCTGGGCGGAACTCTGCGCACAGCGGCGGCGCGACGACGACCATCTCTCGCTCGTGGCGGGCATCACAAGCCATCAACGCAAGGCGCTGGCGGGGCGCGAGATCGACACGGTGGTGAAACTGGGCGCTTCACCGTTGCCGTTCGACCCGCCGCTAGATGGCTCGAGCGCCGCCTCCATGGAACGGGTTCGCGAGCAGGCGCGCATCCAGGTCCAGGGCCGGCCGCTGCGACCCGACGTCATCTACGAACTCCTGCTGCCTGATCCCGGCACGCCGATCGAGCCTGAGCGCGGGCTCGCCATCTTGCCCGAGCCCAGCCCTGGCGACCTCTTCCTGGACCTCGAGGGAGATCCGTACGCCTTCGACGACGGCGTCGACTACCTGTTCGGCGTGCTCGACATTGATGACGCCTTCACGCCGATCTGGTCCTTTGATCCCGACGCAACCGACGAGATCACCCTGGCCGGCGAAAAGGCTGCATTCGAACGGCTGATGGACCTGCTCACCGAGCGGCTCACACGCTATCCGGATATGCACATCTATCACTACGCGGCGTACGAGGCGACCGCACTCAAGCGCCTCATGGGCCGTCACGCGACGCGCGAGGAGCACGTGGATCGGCTGCTTCGGGGTGGCACGCTGGTCGACCTCTTCCGCGTCGTTCGGCAGAGCCTGCGAGCCTCCGTCGAAAGCTACAGCATTAAGCGCATGGAGCCCCTGTACGCGTTCGTACGTCAGGAAGGGCTGCGCGACGCGGGATCCAGCATCGTCGAGTTCGAGGAGTGGCTTGAGCTGGGCGAGACTGACCGTCCCGACTCCGCCATCCTCGCCTCGATCGAGACCTACAACCGAGACGACGTGCTCAGTACGCGGCGGCTCCGTGACTGGCTCGAGGCGCGTCGCGATGAGCTTGCCGCAACGACCGGCCAGGACGTGCCGCGGCCAGCGCCGCGGTCGCCCGAAGCACCACCACAGCTGAGCGAGGCCAACGCCCGAGTGCAGGAGGTGGCCGATCGGCTTACCGAAGGCGTGCCCGTGGATCCAGGCCAGCGATCGCCACATGAGCAGGCCTCCTGGTTGCTCGCCCAGCTCCTGTCGTGGCACCGACGCGAGGCGAAAGTTGCCTTCTGGGAGTTCTTCAACCGGATGGGGATGGATGCAACCGAGCTGACGGCCGACACCCAGGCTCTCGGTCCGCTCGAGGTCATCGGTCGGAGCGGCGACCCGTGGCGACCCACGCCACGGTCACACCTGCGGCAGACGTGGCGCTACGCGTACGAGCCACAGGAGCACGACATCGAGCGATCGACCCTGTATGACCCGGCTCTGTACCAGGAGCAGCCGGAAGCGAAGTGGAGCGACTGGAAGGTGCGGGGTAATCTG
>JBBSLF010000002.1:0-61690 GCA_038255505.1 Candidatus Limnocylindria bacterium | reverse complement strand
GTCCCTCGTCAAGGCGTGGGATCGAGCGCAGCAGCCCGACCGTGTACGGATGGCGGGGACGGCCGTACAGCTCATCGGTCGTCGCGCGCTCTACGATGTGCCCGGCATACATGACGTTGATGCGCTGAGCCATGCCGGCGACCACGCCGAGGTCGTGGGTGATAAGGATGAGAGCCGTCCCGCGCTCGGTGACGGCAGTGCGCATCAACTCCAGGATCTGCGCCTGGATCGTCACGTCGAGGGCCGTCGTCGGCTCGTCGGCGATGAGAAGCTGCGGATCGCAGGCAAGCGCAATTGCGATCATCACGCGTTGACGCATGCCGCCGCTGAACTGGTGCGGATAGTCCCGCAGCCGGTTCTTTGCCGCCGGGATCCCGACCAGCTCGAGCAGTTCGACGGCCCGATCGACCGCTCCCGACCTCTTGAGCTTGCGGTGCGTTTCCAGCACTTCGGTCAACTGCCGCTCGATGGGCAGGACCGGGTTCAGCGAGGTCATCGGATCCTGAAAGATCATCGCCATCTGGTCGCCGCGAATGCGGCGCATCTCCTCGTCGGAGAGGTCGAGCAAATCCTGGCCTTCCAGGATGACCGATCCAGAGCGCACCCGGGCCGCCGGCTTGGGCAGAAGCCGCATGATCGCCAGCGAGCTGACACTCTTGCCGCAGCCCGACTCGCCCACGATGCCGAGCGTCTCGCCCGGGGCGAGGTCATAGCTGATGCCGTTGACGGCGTGGACGACTCGGTCACCGGAGCCGAAGGTGACCTCCAGGTCGCGGACACTGAGCAGCGCTTCAGGATCCGGCGCGGTGGGGCTCATCGGCGCAGCTTCGGATCGAGAGCTTCGCGCATGCCGTCACCGAGGAGGTTGAAGCCGAGGACGGCGAGGACGATGGCGATGCCCGGGAAGAAGGCGAGATGCACCGCATCGGTCAGATATCGGTAGGTGTCCGACAGCATGGCTCCCCACTCGGGCGTGCGTGGGTCGGGCGGGCCGAGGCCAAGGAAACCCAGGGCAGCGGCGTCGACCACGGCCGTGGCCAGTGCCAGCGTGGCCTGCACGATGAGCGGACCGATGGCGTTAGGCAGCATGTGCCGTAAGAGAAGCGCCGGGCCGCCGACGCCAACCGATTTCGCAGCGATGACGTAATCGGCGTCGCGCAGCGCCAGGAGGCTGGCGCGCAGGATGCGCGCGAAGATCGGCACGTTGACGATGGCGATGGCGATGGCGATCTGCACCGCGCCCCGGCCGAGCCACGAGACGACAGCGATTGCCAGCAGCAACCCCGGGATGCTCAGCATGATGTCGACGCCACGCATGATCGTCGCGTCGATCCAGCCGCGGAAGTACCCGGCGAGGGCGCCGAGCAGAGAGCCGAAGGCAACCCCGATGGTGACCGACATCACCGCGATCCCCAGGGTCAGCCGCGAGCCGAAGATGATGCGGCTGAAGACGTCCTGTCCCTGAACGTTCGTGCCAAAGAAGTGCTCCCCGCTGGGTGGTAGGTAGCTGGAGCCGAGATCGCCGCGGGTCGGGTCGTACGGCGCGATGAATGGCGCAAAAATGGCCATCAGGACGAAAAAGATGATGATCGCGGCACCGATGATGGCGGCCGGACTGCCGCGCATGCGGCGCAGGGCATCGCCCCACAGGCCTACCGAGCGCTCCTGCTGCTCGACTGGCCGGCTCACCGCGGCACCGGTCATGGCTCCCTCCTCATGAGTGACGGATACGGGGGTTAAGGAAGGCGTAGCTGATGTCCACGATAAGGTTCACCAGCACGAAGATGAGCGCCAGCATGAGCACGCCGCTCTGGATGATCTGGTAGTCGCGTGCCGTGACGGCGTCGTAGATCCAGCGTCCGACACCACCCCAGGTGAAGATTGTCTCGGTCAGGATCGCGCCGCCAAGCAGGAGGCCGGTCTGGAGTCCGATGACGGTCACTACCGGCAGAAGCGCATTGCGCAGGATGTGTCGTCCGTCCACCGTCCGATCGCGCAGCCCCTTGGCATGCGCCGTGCGGACGTAGTCCTCGTTGAGCACGTCGATCACGCTTGCGCGCGTAATGCGCATGATGACCGCCAGCGGGATCGTCCCGAGCGCAAGCGCCGGAAGCACCAGGTGCCGCAGCGCGTCGATGAAGCCGCCCGGCTCGCCAGCGAGCAACGCGTCCACGGTCATGAAGTTCGTCACCCGCGGAATGAAGTAGTCGACCAGGTCGATCCGGCCGGAGTCTGGCAGGATCGGGAACTGGATCGCGAAGATCCACTTGAGCATGAGCCCGAGGAAGAAGATCGGGATGCTGATGCCGATGAGGGACAGAATCGTGCCGCCAGCGTCCACCCACGTCCCACGTCGCTTCGCGGTGTAGACGCCGAGCGGGATGCCTGCGGCGATCGCGAAGATGATCGCCGCCAGCGACAGCTCGATCGTTGCAGGAAAGCGCTGAAGAAAGTCGTCGACGACGTCACGATTCGTGATGAAGCTGCGACCGAGGTCACCCTGGAGCAGGCCGCCCATGTACTGGAAGTACTGCTCATGCAGCGGACGGTCCAGCCCGAGCGACTCGCGCACCAGCGCCATGTTCTCCGCGGTCGCTCGCTCACCCAGAATGGTGGTGGCCGGATCGCCGGGCAGGAGGCGGGTGAAGACGAAGATCAGGAGCGTCAGCCCGAGGAGAATCGGGATGAGCAACAGCAGGCGCCGAATGATGAATTTCGTCATCGATGCTCCTGATCGAGGGAAAACGGGAGAGCCCCGACTCGCGGCCAGGGCTCTCCCAGTCTAGTGGCTGGTCTGCCGGCTACTCGCCGGAGAGCCAGACGTCCAGGAAGCTTTCCGACCCGGTCGGATTCGCCACGTAGCCCTGGACCTGATCGGTCAGGGCGATCGCGGTGTCACCGTGGACCAGGGTCACGAAGCACACCTCGTTGTGCACGAGCTGCGCGACCTCGCTCCAGGCGGTCCCGCGGGCCCCTTCCTCAAGCGTGCTCTCTGCCTCGTCGATCGCGGCCTCGAGCCCATCGACGTCACACCCGAACTGCGCCGCCGGCTCGCCCTGGGCATACCCGAAGTGAACACCGTACCAGTTGGACGGGTCGTCGAAGTCTCCGGTCCAGCCGAGGAAGTGCAGGTCGTACTCACCATTCTGGGCCGCGGGGATGTACTCCGTGCCCCAGATGGCGCTGCCGGGCTCGACCTCGAAGCCGGCATCCTCGAGCATGGTCGTCACCGCCTGGTGCAGGCCCTGCGGGTCCGGCATGTAGGGGCGCGTCACCTCGGTGGGATACCAGAAGTTCACGGTCGCGGGGTTGTCCGCGTCGAATCCGGCCCCCTCGAGCAGCGCAGTCGCCGCCTCGGGGTCGTACTCGTACACCTCGGCGCCCTCACCCACGCTGTCGAACCAGCCGCTGGTCGGCGGAAGGAAGATGTCAGCCGGACTGCCACCACCACCGTAGAAGGCCTCGATGAGCGCTTCCCGGTCGATCGCGTGGGCAACCGCCTGGCGTACCGCCAGATCGGCGAGCGACGAGTCGTCAGTCGCAGTGGGGTTCACGCCCAGGTAGAGCGTGTTGTATGACTCGCGGTTGACAAGCTGGAAGCCTTCGGCGCCATCCACCGCGTCGCGATCGCCAGGAGCGATCAGGTCGAAGCCCTGGACGCTACCGCCCTGGAGGGCCTGGAGACGCGCCGCTGGATCCGCAATGGGCCGAATGATCAGCCGATCGAGGTAAGCGGTGTGCTCTCCGTGATAGTCGTCATTGCGGACCAGCGTCGCGCTGTCATCGGGGATGTACTCCTCCATGACGAACGGGCCGGTTCCGCCCTGGACCGTGTCGGTCCCGAGCGTGCTGGTCGCAGGGTCGTCCGCGCTCGTCGCCTCGAGGACGGCCGGGCTGACGATGCTGAACGGCGTCAGCGCGATTCCGAACAGGAACGTCGGGCTCGCCTCGCGCAGGGTGATCGTGACGGTCATCTCATCGGTCGCCTCGACACTCTCGATGAGGTTGTCCGGTCCGAATCCATCCATGACAGCGCCGTAGTAGTAGGCGTTGCCCTGGAACTCCTCCGCGAAGGTCTGCCAGCGATCAAAGTTCGTCTTGACGGCCTCAGCGTTGAACGGCGTGCCGTCGTGGAAGGTGACGCCTTCCTTCAGGGTAAAGACGTACTCGGTGTCCTCGGGTTCGCCGGTCCACGACTCGGCAAGCACACCTTCGAGCTCGTCCACGGTGCCGGGAACGAGGTCGACCAGGGGCTCATAGATCTGCTGAAGGATCCGGAACGACTCGCCATCGCTCGTGAGCGCCGGGTCCAGGCTTGCGGCCAGTGCCGCACCGCCGAAGACCAGCGTTCCGCCCGTCTGCGGCTCGCCACTGGTGCCGCCATCACTTGCCGGCGGCTCAGAGGCGTCCGAGCCCGAAGCCGGCGGATCGTCGGATTCATCCGGGGCTGAAGCGCTGGTACCGGCATCGCCGCACGCGGCGAGGACCAGTATCAGCACGGTAAACACGGAGAACCATCTCCAATTAGGCATCCACATTCCTCCACGTTGATATTGGTTGGATCGGACCACCACTCCCGCTGCTCGCTCGGCAATCGCCGGTGATCCGGGGCTGATCCACTCGTAGGACAGTTGGCTAGTCTCGCACACTCACGCTACATCAGGAAGGCTCGCCGGCTTCGGGGACCCTCGGCTCGACCTCGATCGGCTCGGCCACGACCGCTGGCGTGTCGTCGAAGAAGTTGGGCTCCGGCGATAAGGGGCTACGGAAGCTGACGCGGATTTCGGTCACGAGCGGGCCGGGGACTGAACCGTTGGAGGCGGCCTCCGGTCGGGCGATGACCGGCGCATCCAGTTGAATCACGAGGCCTTTCGGCTCCGGCACGATCGGTTCATCGGCAAGTTCCGCGACCGTATCCGGACGCGGTTCCAGCGGGGGCCGCTCGACCAGGAGGTGTTGATCGTCCGAGAAGCTGGCCGTTGGGACTGTCAGGGCCGACGGGGTTGCCGGCATCGGCTCGGACGCCGACGGCACCGCCACCGGTACGACCTCCATGTTCAGGGTCAGGACGAGCGCCAGTCCGGTGCCGGCCACGGCAGTTGCCGTACGCAGGCGGCCCAGCATCGCCGTCGAACGGGACCATAGGCGTGCGGGCACCGGCTCCGGTGCCTGGGCCCGACTCAGGATTCGCTCCCACGCGTCCGGCGACGGTGTCATGCCGCCGACGCGCAGGGCGAGGGCACTCCTCAGCTGCTGGACCATGGCGCGGTCGAATCCGACCTCATACCGGCAGGCGGCACAATCGGCGAGATGGTCGAGATGCGGCTGCGAGCTTGGGCCGAGTTCACCGAAGCGCGCGAGCCACCGAAGCTCGCGACAGACGCGGGGGCAGTTCATCGATGCACCCTGACCGCCACCGGCGCTCCCATCGGGAGTCGGCGCTCCACGGGCAGACGGATGCGCAGGGCCTTGAGCGCGTAGTGAAGGCGCGACTTCATCGTGCCAACGTGGCAGTTCGCGATCTCGGCAGCCTCGGCCAGCGAATAGCCGTGCAGGTAGTACAGGATGATGGCCGTCTGCTGCTTCGACGACAGGGCGTCGATACCGCGCTGAAGAACTTCGAGCACCTCTCGCGATTCGACCACCTGGTCCGGACGAGCCGCCAGGTCCACGACGAGGTTCGTGATCAAGCTGGTGATCGGCTCGGCAAGCGTCCGGCGGCGGCTGACCCGGCTGTAGCACAGGTTGATCGTCACGCGCTGCAACCAGGGTAACGGCGACCGTGCCGGATCAAGGCGCTCGCGGACCTTGTACGCCTTGACGAAGCAATCCTGGAGGATCTCCTCCGCCAGGAACGGGTCGCGCGTGATCGCGAGCGCGGTCCCGTAGACCGGTCGCTTGAACGTATTGAAGAATTCCTCGAACGCATCGAGGTCGCCGCGCTGCATGCGCTCGACGAGGTCGTTCGGCTGTTTCGTTTCCATCGGCACCTGTTCCGCCCGATCCCCGTGCGGGGTTTCCCATAGTACGCCCGACCGTCCAATTACGTTCAGACCGGCGCTACGTGGTGGGAACCTCGGCCGTCGGCGCCGACGGTGGCGCCTCAGGAGCATCGACGCCCCCGAAGATATGGCGCAGATCAGGGCGGCGGGCCGCGGCCGCCTCATCCAGGCGTCCCACCGGCGTCGTAGTGGGCGCGCGCTTGAGGGCCGCGGGATCCGACGCGGCAAGGTCGGCGACCGCACGCATCACTCCCACGAAATGATCGAGGGTTTCGAGACTTTCGGTCTCGGTCGGCTCGACCATGAGGGCCTCCTCCACGATGAGCGGGAAGTAAATCGTGGGCGGATGGATGCCGTGATCGAGAATCGCCTTGGCGATATCGAGCGTCGTCACCCCGTGCTCGCGCTTCTGGCGGCGCCCCGAGAAGACCACTTCGTGCTTGCTCAATCGGTCATAGGGCAGGTCGTACGTGTCGTGCAGCTGGACGCGCAGGTAGTTCGCGGCGAGCACCGCGTCCTCGCTGATCGTGCGAAGGCCCGCGTCACCGTTCGACCGAATGTAGGTGTACGCGCGCACGAACATGCCGAAGTTGCCGTGGCAGCTACGCACCTTGCCAATGCTCTGCGGACGGTCGTCGTCGAGCGCGAACCGCGCGCCGTCGGTTGAGCGACCGGCCCAGGCATTGGCACGGACCTCGGTCGCATCGCCGGTCACGAGTGTCGGGATCGGTGCCGGCAGGAAGGGCTCCAACCGCTTGCTGACTCCGATCGGTCCGGCGCCCGGGCCGCCTCCGCCGTGCGGTGTGCTGAACGTCTTGTGCAGGTTGAAGTGCATGATGTCGAAGCCGGCTTCGCCCGGCCGGAAGCGGCCGAGAATGGCGTTGAGGTTGGCGCCGTCCATGTACGCGATGGCGCCAGCATCCTTGACCGCCGCGATGACCTGGCCGATCTGGTCCTCGAAGATTCCCAGGGTCGACGGGTTCGTGATCATGAGCGCCGCGACGTCCGGTCCGAGTGCCGCCCGCAGCGCATGCAGGTCGATCCCGCCACGCTCGTTCGAGGGAATCGTGACGGTCTGGTAGCCGACCATGGTGGCGGTGGCCGGGTTGGTCCCGTGCGCCGAGTCGGGCACAAGGACCTTGATCCGCTGCTCACCTTCGCCGTTGGCGCGGTGATACGCCCGCGTCATGAGCATGCCGGTCAGTTCGCCATGGGCGCCGGCGGCTGGCTGAAGGCTGATCGCCGGAAAGCCGCTGATCTCCTTGAGCAACTCGGCCAACAGCCACATCAGCTCCAAGCTGCCCTGGCTCAGATCCTCCGGGTCGAGCGGATGCGACTCGGCCAGGCCCGGTAGTCGTGCAGCCCACTCGTTGACCTTCGGGTTGTACTTCATCGTGCACGACCCGAGCGGGTAGAAGCCGATGTCAATGGCGTGATTGAGATGCGCCAGGCGATTGAAGTGGCGGAGCATGTCGAGCTCGCTCACCTCCGGCAGGCGTAGGGCCCGCGATCGCAGGACCGATGCGGGCAACTCCGGCTGTACGGCGGCCGATTCGAGCGCAGCGGCGGAGGCCGAGGGGAAGCGCACCGCCCGCCGATCGGGCCGCGACCGATCAAAGATCAGCGGCTCGACGATCGTCAGCTCGTCGCCCCCGACGGCGCCCGCGAAGGCGGACCCGCGCCCGGAGGAGGGCGCCTCGGCAACGCTCATCGGGTCGCCTCCAGCCCGTCGAGCAGGCGCGCGATGTCGTCGTCGGTGGTGAGCTCGGTGGCGGCCAGGAGCAGGGTATCGCGCAGTGCGGGGTCGTGGCGCTCCGGGAGATAGCCGGCCACGATGCCCCTTTCAGCCAGCGCGGCATGGCGACGCGCGGCGTCGGGAACCTTCAGTGTGACCTCGGCGAAGTAGGTTCCGCCGAAGCGACGGCGGGCAAGGCCGGCATCCTCCAGGGCCGCGGTCGCGTGACGCGCCTGGGTAGTCGACAGCTCGGCAACCTCGCGCAGGCCGGCGGGACCGACGGCGACCAGATACGCGGTCGCGGCCAGCGCCATGAGCGCCTGGTTCGTACAGATGTTGCTGGCCGCCTTCTCGCGCCGGATGTGCTGCTCGCGCGCCTGGAGGGTGAGGACGTAGCCCTTGCGCCCGGCGACGTCGCGGGTCGCGCCGACCAACCGGCCGGGCATCTGCCGCACCGATGCCATCCGCGCCGCCATGAGGCCGACATAGGGGCCACCAAAGCTGGCCGGGATGCCGAGCGGTTGCCCCTCGGCCGTGACGATATCGGCGCCGTCGTCGCCCGGCGCGGCGAGCAGGGCCAGCGATGTCGGCTCGACGACCGCGACGAGCTGAGCGCCGCCCGCGTGTGCGGCATCGGCCAGATCGCGCATCGGTTCGACCTGGCCGTAGAAGTTCGGCTGCGCCGCGATCAGGCAGGCGACCTCGCCCAGCGCCTCGACGGCGGCCGGATCAGTCGTGCCGGTTCCGCCGTCCGTGACGTCGATCGGCAGGGTCACGACCTCGATCCCCGGACCCGAGCAATACGTCTCCAGGACGCGCCGGTAGTCGGGGTTGACGCCGGCCGACACGGCAACGCGGGTGCGTCGGGTCAGGCGGCAGGCCATCAGCGCGGCCTCCGCGGTGGCGGTGGCGCCATCGTAGTGAGAAGCGGTGGCGACCTCCATCTGCGTCAGCTCGCAGATGAGCGACTGGAACTCGTAGATGCTCTGCAGCGTTCCCTGACTGACCTCGGGCTGGTACGGCGTGTAGGCGGTCGCGAACTCGGGCCGGCCGATGACCTCGCCGACGACCGACGGCACGAGGTGCCGGTACACGCCGGCCCCGAGGAAGCTCACCTCGGGAATGCGGTTGCGCCCGGCCAGCCGCGCCAGCTCGGTCCGGACCTCCTGCTCGACCAGCGGCGGCGGCACGTCCCAGGCCGAGGCACGGACCGCAGTGGGGATGTCGGCGAACAGGTCGTCCACCGATTCGACACCGATGGCGGCGAGCATGCGCTCACGGTCGGCGGCGGTGTGCGGGGAGTAGCTCATCAGGGCCGAACGGCTCAGGCGGTCTCGACGGTGTAGGCGTCAGCGTCCATCAGTGCGTCAACCTCGGACGCATCGGCGAGCTCCACCTTCGCGATCCAGCCGTCGCCGAACGGATCGCTGTTGAGAAGCTCGGGCGACTCGCGCAGCGCTTCGTTGACCTCGACCACCTCGCCCGAAATCGGTGAGAACAGGTCGCTCACGGCCTTGACGCTCTCGACGACGCCGAAGGTCGCGAACTGGCCCAGGCTGGATCCGACGTCGGGCAACTCGACGAAGACGATGTCACCAAGCTCATCGGAGGCGAAGCTCGTGATGCCGATGGTGGCGCGTGAGCCTTCAACGCGAACCCACTCATGCTCCTTCGAGTAGCGCAGGTCATCGGGGAGAGCCATCGGCGAATCAAACCTCCTGGGGCGGTCGGGCATCACGGACCCGTCAGTCGCGCGGACGCCTATAGAACGGCAACTTTACCTGTTCGGCCCGATACGGGCGTTCGCGGACGACCACGTCGAAGGAATTTCCGATCTCCGCGAGCGCCGCCGGGACGAGGGCCATGGCAATCTTTTCGCCCAGCGTCGGCGACAGGGTCCCGCTGGTCACCTCTCCGACAGCGGCGCCGTCCGCGCGCACCTCGTACCCCGCGCGCGGGATGGCATTCTCGAGCATCTGCAGGCCGATGAGCTTGCGCGATGGGCCGGCGAGCGCTATGGCCTGAAGCGCCGCACGCCCCACGAAGTCGCCCTTCTCGAGCTTGACGACGCGACCCAGGTTGACCTCGAACGGGTTGGTGTCCCGATCCAGCTCATTCCCATACAACGGCATGCCGGCCTCGAGTCGCAGCGTGTCGCGCGCGCCAAGGCCGCACGGACGAAGGCCGTGACGCTCCCCGGCCGCGGTCACGGCTTCCCAGAGTTCGCGCGCCCGGTCGGCATCGCAGAAGAGCTCGAAGCCGTCCTCGCCGGTATAGCCGGTACGCGCGACCAGGCAGTCGATGCCGGCCACCGCGCCGGAAGCCGAGCGATAATTGCCGATGGCATCGAGATCGACGTCCGTCAGCTCGGCGACCAGCGCTGCGGCATTCGGGCCCTGCGGTGCGACCAGGGCGGTGCGGTCACTGCGGTCATCGAGGCTGGCGTCGAAATCACCGCGGACAAGGAGCTCATTGAGCTGCTCAACCACCGCCTCGCGGTTGGAGGCGTTGCAGACCACCCAGAACCGTCCGTCCGCAAGCCGATAGATGATGAGGTCGTCGATGATGCCGCCATCGTCCTGGCACAGCATCGAGTACTGCGCCTGCCCGACGACCAGCGCGCCCGGATCGCTCGCGACGGCGTGGCGTAGGAACGCCACCGCCTCCGGGCCGTCTAATTCGATCTCGCCCATGTGCGACAGGTCGAACAGGCCAACCGCGCTGCGCACCGTGCGGTGCTCCTCGAGGATCGATGCGTACTGGATCGGCATCTCGTACCCCGCGAACGGCATGAGCCGCGCACCGAGCTCGCGATGAAGGTCTGTGAGCGGCGTTCGGCGCGGCTCCGCGGCCCCGGTCACGCCGTCGCCTCGGCCGCGGTCACACTCATGTCCGTGGCGGCCGCGTGCAGCGCATCGGCAGCCGCTTCGAGGACCGAGCGCTCGGTGGCGTGGTTCACGATCGCGAGCGCCTCCTCCATGTCCGTCCAGCGCGCCTCGTCGAACTCCGCATCATGCTCATCGAGCGCTCCACCGACCGCTCGCATCAGGAAGAAGTGGACGGTCTTGTTGAATCGGGTCGAACCGCGAACGAAGACATATCGAATCGACCGCAAGGGTCGCTCGATCTCCACGATCATGCCGGTTTCCTCGCGCGTCTCGCGCAGCGCGGTCTCCTCGATCGTCTCGCCCGAATCGGGGGTGCCCTTCGGCAGCGCCCACAGGCGCGGAATCAGCCGATGGACGAGCAGGACCTGGATGCGGCCATCAACGGTGCGGTGTACGACGCCGCCGGCGCTGGTGGCGCGGGCAGTCCGCTGGACGGCCACGGCGCGCGCTATGCGCGTCGTGCGCGCGGCAGCCCGAACGGAAGTGCGGGTCGGCGGGCGGGAAGCCGGGTGGCACGCCCCACGGCGGGAAATCGGAATCGGCTCGTCTGCGAGCGCAGCGCGCCAACGGTCGGCGTCATCGGCGTCGACTGGCGTGGTCGGTGGTAGACGGTGCGCAGCCGATCGAGTCCGAGGCGCGACCGATGCGCCGAACGTCGGCTCGAACCGAAGTCGATCGACGGGTGAGAAACGAATCGAGCCACCAGACTTACGCGCATGGCAGGCATTGTACGCCCGGTGGTTGGGCGCGCAAGCCTATCGGTGCCCCAGGGTCATCCCTGGGAGGACCGATACAGCGCCTCGGTCTGGACGATACGCTGTTCAACCGCGAACCGTCCGGCATCGGTCCGGGCGCGTTGCGCCATCTCCAATCTTGTGTCGCGATCGCTGGCGACGGTCACGATGCCATGGGCAAGCCGAGCTGTGCGTTGCTCGGGCGGATCGGCCGCCACGATGACGCCATCAGTGCCGTTACGCACGGAATCGCGCACCCCCGGGCCGTCGAGTGCGATCGCCGGAAGCCCGGCGGCGAGGGCCTCGGCCAGCACCAGTCCCTGCGTCTCGGTCCGCGACGCGAAGACGAACAGGTCGGCGCCGGCCAGGTGAGCGAGCGCATCGGACCGCGGCAGGGCCCCGGTGAAGTGAACCCGCCCCGCCAGATCGGCCTGCATGGCGCGCCGTCGCAGCGCGTATTCCTCCGACCCGCCGCCGATCATGAGCAATCGGAGCCCCGGCACGCGCGGCCCGGCAGCGGCCACGGCGTCGAGCACGGTCATGGGACTCTTTTCGGCGGCCAGTCGCCCGAGCGAGGCGGCCACGATCGTGTCAGCCTGCCAACCGGCCGCGGCGCGCGGGTTCACCGGAGCCAACGCACGGATGCCGGTGACGTCGATGCCGGTCGGAATCACCTGCACGCGCGACCCGTGCCCGGGTGGCAGCCGTCCCCGAATCTCGTCGGCGAGATCGTTCGACGGCGCGATGATCGCCGCGCAGCTCATCCACCATCGGCGCAGGAACGCATCGGTCATGCGGCGTCCGAGGCCAGCCAGGGGACCGAGGTAATGACCGTAATCCGCGAAGCGAGTGTGGTGGGTGAAGACCAGCGGCGCGCCGCTCGCGATGGCGATGCCACGAGCCATCAGACCGGTGACGAACGGATGGTGCGCGTGGACGATGTCGGGGCTGAATGCCCGCGCCTCGCGCATGCCGCGATGCCACGGCACCGGCCACGGCATAAGGTACGACGGCGGCGCGAACCTCGGAAGCTGGTACGAGGCGAGCCACGCATGACGCGGCTCCAGCCCGGGTGAGCCGACCGACTCGACCGAGCGGCCCCACGCCGGTCGCGGCGCCATGACGAGGACCTCGTGCCCGCGCGACCCAAGCCCTCGCGCCAGGGTGTCGACCGACACCGTGACCCCCGACACATACGGCAGGTACGACTCGGCCGTGAGCAGGATGCGCATCAGGTGAAAATGGTGGGCGATACTGGATTCGAACCAGTGACCTCGCGGATGTGAACCGCGCGCTCTAACCGACTGAGCCAATCGCCCCTCGAGGAGGCCGCAGTATAGCCGGGGGCCGTCACGGCCATCAATCGACGGCCAGGCTAGATGCGAACGATGACGCGCATGACGACGCCGAGCAGGAGCATGACGATGAGCGGCGACCAATCCATCCCCATGCTGGGCGGCAGAAGTCGACGCACCGGCGCCAGGATCGGCTCCGTCATCTGGAACACGAACGCTCTGAGCGCGCCGCCTCCCATGGGATTCGTCCAGCTCAGGACCACGCGCGTGATGAGCATGATCCACAAGAAGAACGCGAGCAGTTGGAGGAAGTTGACGAGGAGGGCGGTCATGGTCCGAGGATAGCAGCCATCAGCCACGCGACCCGAACAGCGCCGTGCCGATGCGGACCAGCGTGGCACCCTCGGCCGCCGCGGCCTCGGCGTCGAGGGACATGCCCATCGAGAGTTCCGCCAGCTCGAAGCCGATGCGTTCCTGGAGTTCGTCACGCAGGCCGCGCAGGCGTCCGAAGACGGCACGGGCCTCCTCGGGCGACGCGCGCATCGGCGCGATCGTCATGAGACCAATGAGGCGCGCTGCTGCCGGCGGCGTCACCAATGCGAGCGCGCCCGGGGCAA
Source organism: Candidatus Limnocylindria bacterium (assembly GCA_038255505.1). Classification (GTDB taxonomy): domain Bacteria; phylum Chloroflexota; class Limnocylindria; order QHBO01; family QHBO01; genus JACDBZ01. The sequence continues at coordinate 48,419 of JBBSLF010000002.1, read as the reverse complement.
GTCCGGCCTTCGTAGCTTCGCCGCTCACGTTCACCTGGAGCATCAGGTTGGTATGACGGCCCTCATCGGCGACGATCTGGTCAAGGCGCTCCATCAGCTCGATCGAGTCAACCGAGTGGATGAGCGGGAACGCGCGGACGGCGCGACGTGCCTTGTTCGATTGCAGCCGCCCGATAAAGTGCCATTCGGCTTCCGGCAGCGCCGCCACTTTCGGTTCAGCCTCCTTGATCCGGCTCTCGCCGAGCCGCGTCAGGCCAGCATCGACGGCTGCGCGGGCGACATCGAGCGGCCACGCCTTGGTGACCGCCACGATCCTCAGGCGCTCGGGGTCGTGGCCATTCGTTTCGGCGACCTCACGCAGACGGTGCAGGATGCGTTCATGCCGCTCGCGAATCTGCTCCGCACTGGGCGGTTTGGTCGCGATGATCTCCATCGGTCCATTCTGCACGTCCGGCGCGCCGCGGCCGCACGTTTCAGCATCCGTGCCGTCCTTCCCGAAGGGCATACGCGGCCTTGAAACCGCAATTGTCCCCTCAGGAGGACACCCAAGGGCTGAGCGCACCCGCCACGACCGATCTGTCCCTCGGGGAGCACTCGTCAGGTCTTGGACCCTGCTTGTGACCACCCTCAAGGACAAGCGGGCGCGGCGCCCGCATCGGTCTAGTCGTTCTTGCGGCGCAGGAAGCTCGGAATGTCGAGGTCCGTGTCGCTGTAGGCCGGACGCTGCTCGAGATTGCCGGACGAGACCGGCAGCGGGCGGCGCTCGGCGGGTCGAATCTCTGTGGCCTCGCGCTCAGTGGGACGGGCGAAGGGAGACTCGCTGCCCATCTGGTCCTCGAGACTCTGACGCTGCTCGCGATCGCGCTCGATCTCGGCCAGGATCTCGCGGCTGCGGTCGTCCAGGGACTGCTCGACGTCGCCCGCGGCATCGGCGCCGAAACGGTTCTGTGGCTTGGTCTTCTTGGTGCCGTCGAAGCCGGTCGCGATGACGGTGACCTTGACCTCGTCGCGCATCCGGTCGTCGATGACGGTGCCGAAGATGATGTTCGCCTCCGGATCCGCGGCTTCCTTGATGACCTCGGCCGCCTCATTGACTTCGAACAGCCCGAGGTCTGAACCGCCGGTGACGTTGAACAGGATGCCGCGCGCGCCCTGGATGTTGACCTCGAGCAGCGGGCTCATCACAGCTGCGCGGGCGGCGTCGACTGCACGGTTCTCGCCAGTCGCAATACCGATGCCCATCATCGACGAGCCGGCATCGCGCATGATCGTCTTCACGTCGGCGAAGTCCAGGTTGATGAGCCCGGGAACAGTGATCAGGTCGGAGATGCCCTGCACACCCTGGCGCAGCACGTCGTCCACCACACGGAAGGCGTCGACGATGCTCGTCTTCTTGTCGACCACCTCGCGCAGCCGATCATTCGGAATCGTGATGAGCGTGTCGCACTTCTCCTTCAGCAGCTCCGAGTACTGCTCGGCTACGAGCTTGCGACGCACGCCCTCGAAGCTGAATGGCTTGGTGATGACGCCAACCGTCAACGCGCCGAGGTCCTTGGCGATCTCGGCGATCACCGGTGCGGCGCCAGAACCCGTTCCACCGCCCATACCGGCGGTGATGAAGATCATGTCGGCGTCCTTGAGCGCCTCGTAGATCTTCTCGCTGTCCTCTTCGGCCGCGCGCTGTCCGACCTGCGGATCAGCCCCGGCACCCAGGCCGCGCGTCATCTTGTCGCCGATGCGAATCTTGTGAGGTGCATCGCTCTGGAGGAGCGCCTGGGCATCGGTGTTCACGCTGATGAACTCGACGCCCATCATCTCTGCGCGGATCATGCGGTTGACGGCGTTCGAGCCACCGCCACCGACGCCGATGACCTTGATCAGGGCGAAGTTCTCGGAGTCAGATCGGAGCGGCATTTCGGGTGATCCTCTGCACGGCAGTGTGGCTGGATATGGTCAGGTGAGAGGGCTTCGAGGGTTTGATCGATTCTAGCGATCAGCGTATGACGGCGTCGGACGTTTTCCACATTTCGGGGCGGACTTATCCACAGCATGCACCGTCAGAGTGGACGACCGGTCACCCTTTTTCCACGTCGTGCTTTGTCAGTCCGCCGTGTACCCGCATCGCTGGGGGGAACGCCAGGCGATCAGCCCGGAAAAAATCAGCCCGGGAAGAGGTTGCGGATCCACTCCCCGATGCGGGACAGCGGGTTGACGCCGTTGCTGCCGCCGTACCCGATCGGCTCTTCGCCGATATGGTGGGCACCCCACAGGAGCAGACCGATCGAGGTCGAGAAGGCGGGATTGCCGATCTGGTCCATCAGCCCGCCAGCGCCCTGCGGCGAGCCGACGCGTACGGGCATGTCAAGCGTCTCGCGCGCCAACACCTCGACGCCCGCCAGGCGAGCACCGCCGCCGGTCAGGACCGCGCCGGCCGGAAGCATGCCGGCATGCCCGGAACGCTTCACCTCTTCGCCAATGAGGCTGAAGATCTCGCCCATGCGCGCCTCGATGATCTCGCACAACTTGCGACGCTGAATGGTCTGCCCACCGGACTCGCCCAGCACCGCGACATTGAGCAGATCCTCCGGCTCGACCTCGGCCATGTTGGCGGTGCCGTGCTTGATCTTGATCTCCTCGGCCAAGTTGAGCGACGTGCGCAGGCCGATGGCGACATCGTTGGTGACATTGATCCCACCCACCGGCAGGACGGCAGTGTGATAGGCCGCACCGTCGACGAAGATCGCGATATCGGTCGTGCCGCCCCCGATATCGGCCACGAGCACGCCAAGCTCCTTCTCGGTATCGGTCAGAGTGGCTTCGGCGGCTGCCAGCGAGCTGATCACCATCTCGTCGATCTGGACGCTCGAGCTGGTGACGCACTTGGACAGGTTCTGGACCGATGTCGCGGCGCCAGCCACGATGTGCGTCTCGACCTCGAGCCGCACCGCGCTCATGCCGAGCGGGTCCTTGATCCCTTCCTGGCCGTCCACGATGTAGCCGCGCGCGACGACATGCAGGATCTCGCGGTTTGACGGCACCTGGACCGCCTTGGCGGCCTCGGTGGCGCGCGCCACATCCTCGCGGCTCACCTCGCGCTTGTGTCCGGAGACGGCCACCACGCCCCGCGAGTTCTGGCTGCTGATGTGGCTGCCGCCCACGCTGACGAACGCCGAGCTGATCTTGTAGCCGCTCAGGCGCTCGGCCTTCTCGACACTCGAGGCGATCGAATTCACGGTCTGGTCGATATTCGCGACCATTCCCTTCTTCATGCCGGCTGAGGGCGCAATGCCATAACCGATCACGTTCACGTCACCGGTTCGCCCGACCTCGCCGATCAAGGTCGTGACCTTCGTCGTCCCCGCGTCGATGCCGACAAGGACCGCTTCGCGTTCCAATCTCTCTCCTGCTTAGGGCCGCGCTCGACCGAGCGGGCCAGATCTGCCGTCCGAGCCTACAGGAAGTGGCGCCGGATGAGCGCCACGTTCTGGAAGATGCGCAGGCCGAAGGCAAAGAGAGCGACCAGGTACAGGTCGATTCCCAGCCGATCGCCGACAAACGTCAGCGCGACCGCCACGAGCGCATTGGTGATGAATCCACTCAGGAAGATCCGGTTGTCGTAGTGCGCATCGAGCTCGGCCCGAATCGCGCCGAGTACCGAGTCCAGCCCGGCCAGGATGGCCACCGCCGTATAGCGCGCCAGGTCGGGGCTCACGTTGACATTGAGCACCAGCCCGAGCGCGATTCCGAGCGCAAGGCCGACAAGAGGAAGCCACATGTGGACGAATTCCGAAACGAGTGTCTCGCCAGGCGAGGCTCCGCGTCCCGGCGCGCGCGTCACCCCTTGGCACGGAAATATACCTTCCCGGGGTTGCGGACATCCACCCATCCAATCTCACCCTCGGATTCCGCTGCGAACAGCGTGCGCACCGCAGTCACCTGGCGCTCGAGTCGCGTGATCGCTTCGGCCGTGGTCTCGCGTGGATCGATGCCGTACACGCCGAGCGCCAGCTCCCAGCCGGGATCGTCGGCGGTCAGACGGAAGCCGAATTCGTCGTCGATCACGACGCTCAACTGGCCAGCGTCCGAACCGAGCGCGGCCGGATCGACCGCCATGATCCGCATCGCGGCATCGAGCATCCCTGTCGGCAGCTGATCGCCGACGGTGATGACCCGCGCAACGTACCGTTCATCGCTGATCACGGGGGTCGCGCGGAGGTTCGCTGGAATCTCCTCGTCGCGAGCCAGTGCCGCGAAGATGATGCCGTCCGAGGAGCCGAGGAGGCGCGCCGAGCGGGTGTGCCACACGAACGCCACCTCGCGCTCGACGACCGACGCGTGCACCTGTCCGGTCAGGCTGGCGGAGACCTCCGCGCTGGCCACCGCTGGAATGCTCTCCACGCGGTCACGCAGCGCGTCCGTATCCACGGCGAGCACGCTGACCCCACGCTGTTGCACGAGGAGGTCCTCGAGATCGTTGGCATCGGTGAAGTGATCGCCGGCCCACGCCACCTCGCTCACGCGCATCCATGGCCCGTTGAGCAGTGCGACCAGCCCGAGGGCCGCCGCAATGGCCCCGAGCGTCGCAATCGCCCGTCGGATTGACGGCATGCGGCCCGACAGGCGTCGTTGGAGCGAGGCAGTCGGGCGTCGCGCGCCGCGACCGCGAGGGCGGGACCCCGGGCGGCGGCGGGCTGTCGCAGCGGCGCGCGCGACCCGCCGTGGCCGCGGAGGTTGTGCCTTCAGCTTCATCCGTCACGCTCCTGGGCGAGCTCGATCAGGCGCGAGATCAGCGCCGTGAACGAGAGTCCGACGAGCTCGGCCTGCTTGGGGTACATGCTGGTGGCCGTGAAGCCCGGCAACGTGTTCATCTCGCTGATGAACACCTGGTCGGGCGTGACGAGGAAGTCGACCCGTGCCAGTCCGGCGGCGTCCACCGCCCGGTACGCGGCCAGCGACAGCTCCTTGAGTTGGACCGCGAGGTCGGAGTCGATTTCGGCTCGTGCTTCCACCGTCGCGAGCCCCTCGACGTACTTGGCCTCGTAGTCGTAAAAGGCATGTGTCGACCGCACTTCGCCCGGCTCGAAGACGATCGGATCGTCGTTGCCCAGGACACCGCACTCGAGCTCCCGCGCCCCCTCCACGTACGACTCGACGATCACCTTGCTGTCATGGCCGAACGCCTGGTCGAGTGCGGCTGGCAGCGCGTCGAGGTCATCAACCAGGCTCATTCCGACGCTGCTGCCGAGGCGCGCCGGCTTCACGATCGAGCGTGGGCCAATCGTCTCCGCCACCTCGCGCACCACGTGCTCCGGCTCACGAGTCCACGTGGAGCGCCGGAACCAGGCGTGGTCGACCACCGGCAGGCCATGCCCGCGCATAAGGTCCTTGAAGACGACCTTGTCCATGGCCACGGCACTCGCCAACACGCCGGCGCCGCTGTACGGGATGCCAGCCAGCTCGAGGAAGCCCTGGAGCGTTCCGTCCTCGCCGTATGGTCCGTGCACGGCAAGGAACGCGACATCGATGGCGTCGCCGAGCGACCGCACCGCCGACCGGGCCGCCAGTGCCACCGGGTCACCGAGCGATGCTGGCGCGTGGTCATCGTGCTCACGCAGCCGGACCACCTCCTCGGCGGGCGTTGCGGCGCCCAGCAGCCGAGCAAGCGACTCGCCCGCACCGAGGCGCGGAGCCTCGGCCGTGGGCAGCCGCCAGCGGCCCTCGCGGTCGATGTAGACGATGGATGGCTCGAACCGATCCCGGTCGATGGCGCGCAGGACGGCCTCGGCCGACGCGATGCTGACCTCGTGCTCCGCGGAGCGGCCGCCGGCAAAGATGCCGATGCGGAGCCTGCGACCGGTCATGGCGCCTCTTCCGGCCACGCGCCGACGAACTCGATCTCGTAGCGCAAGTGCACGCTGAACCGTTCGGACACGACCGCACGAACGTGATCACCAAGCGCCCGGACGTCCGCGCCGCGCGCGTCTCCGCGGTCGGTGACGATGAAGTTCGCGTGCAGCTCGCTCACCCGCGCCGATCCGATGCGATGGCCCTTGAGGCCGGCGTCCTCGATGAGCCGTCCGGCGTGATCGCCAGGCGGGTTTCGAAAGACGCTGCCCGCGTTCTGATCGGCAAGTGGCTGCGTCGCACGTCTGTGCCTCTGGTGCCCGTCCACGAGCTCGGTAATGGCCACAGGCTCACCGCGCTCGAGTTGCAGCACGCCGCGGAGGATGACTTCGCGGCCGTGCTTGAACCGGGAATCTCGATACGCGAAGGCACAGGCATCCTTCTCCAGGGTGCGACGCTCGCCACTGCGAGCATCGAAGATATCGACGGTGCGCACCACGTTGGCCATCTCGCCGCCGTGAGCCCCGGCGTTGGCCCAGATCGCACCTCCCAGGGAGCCGGGGATACTGATGCCCCAGTCGAAGCCGGCCAGCCCGTCTCGGGCGCATCGCTTGGCGAGCGCGGCCATCGAGGCGCCGGCCTCGGCATACAGCTCCGTGCCGTCGATCTCGACCGCGTCCGCGCGAGCGCGAATCACGAGGCCGCGCATGCCGGCATCCGCGACGACGATATCGCTGCCCTTGCCGAGGACAAAGGCGGGCACGTCCGCCTCGGCCGCCATGCGCAGAAGCGCCACGAGCTGATCGACGGTTTCCGCGGTCACCAACCGATCCGCCGGACCGCCGACGCGCAGCGTGGTGAGGCCACTCAACGCGACATCGCGTTCCATGGCGATGCCCGCTGCCGCGGCCGCTTCGTCAAGCCGGGCGAGGCCATCGGCGGTCGTGACCGGGCTCACGACGCGCTCCTCTCGGCGAGAGCTATCAGCTCGCTCGCCAACACGCGGGCGGCATCGGGGCGGCCGAGGCGTCGAGCGGCATCGGCCATGGCGCCTCGGCGCGCGTCGTCGCCAAGGCCCAGGACCTCGGCGACGAGCCGATCCGTCGTGAAATCCTCATCGGCCACCACGATCGCCGCGCCCTCGTCGGCCAGGTAGTGAGCGTTGTAGCGCTGATGGGCGCCGGCGAACGGATACGGGACGAGAATCGAGGGGACCCCCACGGCCGTCAGCTCGGCACAGGTCGACGACCCGGCGCGACCAACGACGAGGTCGGCGGCCACCAACGCATCTGCCATGCGGTCGGTGAGGAATGGCTCGGCCGTGTAGCGCGAGCGGATGGCGGGAGGCAACGCCTGGCGCGCGGCCCCGGCCTCGGCCATGCCGGCGCCTCCGGGGAGGTGGAGGACGTGCCAATCGGGCAAGAGACGCGGCAGCGCATCGGTCAAGGCAGTGTTCATGCGTGCCACCGCCTGTGAGCCACCGAATACGAGGAGCAGACGGTCACCCTCATCAAGGCCGAAGGCATGCCGGGCAGCGGCACGGTCGATCCCGAGGAACGAACGGATCGGCGTGCCGGACACGAAGCCCTTCCCGCTGAATGCGTCGAGTGTGGGGGGGAAGCTGACCGCGACGCGGGTGGCGAAGCGGCCAATCGCGCGGGTGGCGCGGCCGGGCAGGACGTTTCCCTCCCACACCAGGGTCGGGATGCCGCGGGCGCGCGCCGCCAGAACGAGTGGCAGGGCGAGATAGCCGCCGGTGGTGAAGAGCGCCGCCGGTTGGAGGCGGCCCAGCAGCCACCATGCCTGCGGCACGGATGCGGCCAGGCGCGCGGGGTCAGCGACGGTATGCGCCGACAGGCCGGCGGATCGCAGCGACCGCACGACGAGTTCGTGATACGGAAGCTCGCCGCGCATCGGGTGACTGGCCACGAGCCTGCGCTCGAAGCCACGGACACCGCCGATGTAGTCGAGCTCAGCGCCTGGACGTTCGTCGCGCAGGGCTCGTGCGACGGCCAGCGCGGGGTAGATGTGCCCGCCGGTTCCGCCGCCCGACACCGAATACCGCATCACGCAGGGATCCTGTCTGGGTGGTCTCGCGACTGATCGACAGCAGAATGCCGATCGCTGCGAGGTTGATGGTCAGCGCCGAGCCGCCGGCACTGATGAATGGAAGTGGGATGCCGGTCACCGGCATGAGCGCCGTGACCACCATGATGTTGATGAAGGCCTGCGCCACCAGCCACGTCGTGATCCCCCCGGCCACCAGGCCGGAGAACGTGTCCGGCGCCGTGATTGCGATCCGGTACCCCTGGTACGCGATCACCACGAACAGGGCCACCACCGTCAGCGTCCCGACCAGGCCCCACTCCTCGCCGATGATGGCGAAGATGAAGTCGGTCGAGGGCGCCGGCAGATACAGGAACTTCTGACGGCTCTCGCCGAGCCCGAGCCCGGTGATCCCCCCCAGAGCCAGCGCCAGAAGTGCCTGGATGGTGTTGTAGCCGGTGCCGAGCGGATCGCGGAAGGGATCGAGGAAGGTCTGCACGCGCTCCATCTGGTAGCTCGTGGCGCTGATCATCAGCCAGGCGGTCCCCAGGACTGACGCGCCGATGGCGCCGAGGTACAGCAGGTTGGCGCCGGCCATGAAGAAGATTCCGACCGCGATGATGGCGTACACGCCGGCCGTGCCGAGGTCCGGCTCCATCGCGATGAGGATGAAGCCCGGCGCCACCAGCATGCAGAAGGGCACCAGGCCGTTCCAGAAGGAGCGCGCTGCGTGTCCGCGCCGATCCAGCCAGTGGGCGAGGTACAGCACGACGCCCAGCTTCGCGAACTCAGCTGGCTGGAGGGAGCCGACGCCCGGGATCACGATCCAGCGCCGCGAGCCATTGATCTCCGAGCCGATGCCCGGGATGAGGACGGCGACGAGCAGCATGAGCGTGATCACGTAGAACGGGATGGCCAGGTAGCGCAGGTGGCGGAAGTCGAGGCGCATGGCCACCACGAGGCCGGTGATCCCGAGTCCGGCCCACACCAGCTGCTCCATTCCCTGCGCTGCAGGGTCGGCACTGTTGAAATACGACCGAACGCTCGACGCCGAGTACACCATCACGATACCGATCGCGGTCAGCGCCATCGCGGCCAGCAGCAGCCCGAAGGCCGGCTCGTGCCGCTCGCGGCGCACGCCGCCCCGAGCGGGGGCGCGTCGTGCGGTGGATGCCGTGGTTGTCGCCGCCGTCACGCGTCTCCTCCGAGGGCCATGACCGCCGCCCTGAAGGCATCGCCGCGAGCTGCGTAGTCGACGAACATGTCGAAGCTCGCCGCCGCCGGCGCCATGAGTGCCACGTCCCCCGGACGCGCGAACCGCGCGGCGTTGACCACGGCCTCGTCCAGCGTCCCGACGCGCTCGACCGGCACGCGGCCGGCGATGAGCCGCTCGAGCTCATCGGCCGTCTCGCCGATCAAGATGGCCGTCCGGACGCAACGCACGATCGCATCGGCGAAGGCGTCGTACTCGAGCCCCTTGTGGCTCCCACCGCAGATGAGCACGATCGGCGCGTCGAAGGCCTCGAGTGCCGCGATGGCGGCCATCGGGATCGTGGCCTGCGAGTCATTGATCCACCGCACGCCGTTGCGCTCCGCGACCAGCTCCAGCCGATGCGGAACGCCGCCGAACCCTCGGATCGCGTCAGCCACGACAGCAGCCGGAACTCCCACCAGGTACGCGGCAAGCGATGCTCCCAGGACATTGGACAGCATGTGGCGGCCGGGAAGTGGCACGTCACCGGCGGGCAGCAGCCGCTCCCCCGCCACGCGCAGCCAGCCGTCCGCGTCGATCCAGGCCTCGACCCGACTCCGATCCGGGCGAGCGACCCCGTACCATGCCACGCTCGCCGGCGATAACCGCGCGCCCAGATCGAGGCAGCCGCGATCGTCATGGTTCAGGACGACCCGGCCGCTCGGCGCGCTCCGCTCAGCCAGGATGGCCTTCACCGAGCGGTAGGCCTCGACGCTGCCGTGGCGATCGAGGTGATCCTCGCCGATATTGGTGTACAGCGCCACGTCGGCGCCGCGGCTAATGGTGGGCAACTGGAGCTCTGAGAGCTCGAGCACAGCCCAATCGTCCGAGCCGAGATCGAGGGCGCGTTCGACCAACGGCGTGCCGATGTTGCCACCCAATACGTGCTCGACCTCGCCGGCGGCCAGCATGGCGGCCACGAGGGATGCCGTGGTCGTCTTTCCCTTCGTTCCGGTCACGCCCAGGATCCGCGCGCGGGTCAGCCGCAGGAAGAGCTCGACCTCGCTGATCAGCTCTGCGCCGCGCCCCTCGGCGGCAACCAGCGCATCCATCAGCCACGCCTCGGTGGTCGCGAAGCGTGTCGAGATGGACGGGCTGGTCACGAGCAGGTCGGCGTGCTCGAGCAGTGCCGTGGCGGCGGTCTCGGTCACGCCGAGCGCGAGACGAATGGGCCGCGCACCGAGGGCCGCGACCGCGCTGGACAGGTCGGCGGCCGGCCTTCGATCGTAGGCGACCACGACGGCGCCAGCATCGGCCAGGAAGCGGCATGCCGCGACCCCAGATCGGGCCAGGCCCAGCACGACGACGCGGCGGCCACGAAGGTCGGCGGCAGATTGGATCGGGGCGGACGGCGCAGTCATCATCGGTCCATCTAGATGCCGTTCACGCTGCCGAGGAAGATGCTGAAGCCCAGCAGTCCGGCCAGCGCGGCCACGATCCAGAAGCGAATCGTGATCTTCTCTTCGGCCCAGCCGATGAGCTCAAAATGGTGCTGGAGCGGGGCCATGCGAAAGATGCGCCGGCCGCGCAGACGGTAGCTGGCCACCTGGATCACGACGCTCATGATGACGGCGAAAAAGACGATCCCGATCACCGCCAGAAGCGGCAGCTGGCCGTTCACCGTCGCCACCACGGCGAGAGTGGCGCCCAGGCTCAACGCTCCCGAGTCGCCCATGATGATCTGCGCGGGATGGACGTTGAACCACAGGAAGCCCACGAGGGCGCCGATGACGAGCGCGCAGAAGATGGCGAGGTTGGGTTGTGCGTTCTTCACACCATCAATCGCCACAAGGCTGATGAGCAGGTACGCCACGAAGCTGAAGATCAGGACGCCACCGGCCAGGCCGTCGAGCCCATCGGTCAGATTGACGGCGTTGCTGGTGCCGACGATGACGAAGGCGACGAACAGCACGAAGAGCAGCGGGCCGATAACGATCTCGCCAAGGCCCGGGACGTTGAGGCCGGTGATGTTGAAGTGGCGCTGAATGTAGAAGGCAGCCAGGATCGCCACCGCCGTCTGCCACACCAGCTTCCAGCGTCCTCGCATGCCGATCCCGGTCCGCACGTTCACGAAATCGTCGATCGCGCCAAGAATGCCCACGCCCATGAGGGTCAGCATCGGCGTCAGCGTGGCGGCGTCCTCGATTCGCAGCGCCATGGCCAGAAACAGCACCACGCCGACCATCAGCGTGCCACCCATGGTCGGCGTGCCGGCCTTCCGGAAGTGCGCCTCGGGACCGTCGACGCGGATCTTCTTCCCGAAGCCCAGCCGTCCGAGCAGGCTGATGTAGATGGGCGCCAGGAGCACCATGCCGATGAAGGCCAGCAGCAACGCGATGACAATCTGGACCAGGCTCATGAATTGACCCCCCGCAAGAGGTCGACCGCCCGATCGAGGCCGATGCCGCGCGACGCTTTGAGCAGCACGAGATCGCCGGGACCGGTCGCCACCTCGCGCTCGAGGACCGATGCTGCCTCATCCGCGTCGTCGGCCTGGACGACCCTTGTCGCGCCCGCACCGCGCGCTCCTTCCGCGATCCAGCGACCACGAGCTCCCACCGCCACGATCAAATCGACCGAACGAGCGGCGTGCTCCCCGATCTCGCGATGCAGCCGCGCCTCGTCCGGCCCGAGCTCAAGCATGTCGCCCAGCACCGCCAGACGCCGGCGGCCGGAGGCGATCGGCGTCTCGGCCAGGAAGTCGAGCGCTGCGCGCATGCTGATCGGCGAGGCGTTGTACGTGTCATCCACCAAGGTCGCGCCCGAGGCGGCCGTCTCGACCTGCATGCGGTGCGCTGCGCGGCTTCCTGCGGCGAGCCCAACCTCAACCTCGTCGAATGGCACGCCGAGGTGCTCGGCGGCTGTGGCGGCGGCCAGCGCGTGCGGGACCAGGTGCCGGCCAGGCGTCGCGCTGCGAACGCGTCGCTCGCCCCATGGGGCGCGAAGCATGAAGTCGGTGCCGGCCAGGCCGTTGCTCACGACCTCGTCGGCGCGCACGTTCGCGTTCGCCGCGAGGCCGAAGGTGCGGACCGTCGCCTGCGTGAGACTGCGCATGGCGAGGACGCGATGGTCATCGGCGTTGAGGATGGCCAGGCCATCGGCGGGAAGGGCCGCAGGCAGCTCTCCCTTGGCCTGCGCGATGCGATCGATGCTGCCGGCGCGCTCGAGATGCGCCGGATGAACGCTGAGCACGATCCCAACCTCGGGCCGGGCGATCTCGGCCAGGCGCGCAATCTCGCCCGTGGTGTACATGCTCATCTCGAGCACCGCCGCCTCGTGCGTGGCGTCGAGCTGCAGCAGCGTCATCGGGAGGCCGGTCTCGGAGTTCAGGTTGCCCTCGTTGCGGAGCGTTCGCAGGCTGCGCGAGAGGAGATCGGCCGTCATCTCCTTCGCGATCGTCTTGCCGGTCGAGCCAGTGACACCAACGATCCGGACCGCGTGACGGGACCTCCACCACGCCGCGAGATCACCGAGCGCGCGCAGCGCGTCCGCGACGATCACCACGGGCGCGTGAAGATCGGCGGGCCATTCGACCGGGCGATCGACGAGCGCGGCAACGGCCCCGGCGCGCAGCGCATCGCTCACGAAGTGGTGCCCATCGGTCCGTTCGCCGCGGAGGGCGACGTAGATCGAGCCGGGACTCACGCGACGGGAGTCGACGGAAGCGCCGGCGATGGACGTGACCGATGCCGGCCCCTGGAGGCGGCCGCCGGTGGCGGCCAGCAGGTCGTCGAGACGGATCGTGGGAGGCACACGGACCACGCTGCGGGCTGTCGGGCAGTCTACCAGCGTCATGGCTGTGCGACCGGTTCGATCGGCCGGTCGGGCGCGATGGCGAGGTAGTCGACCACCTCATGCATGAGCTGCGCGTACACCGTCTCCGGACGCTCCGGCATCTGGCGTCCGCCGGCGCCGGCCGGGCGATGGATGAGGATGATGGTGACGAGCTTCGTGTCGCCCGTGGGCAGGAAGCCGACATAGCTCGAATCGACCCAGCCGGCGATGTACTGCCACCGCTCCACGGTCTCGCCGTCGGCGTTCTTGACCCGGACCGGTCCCGCAATCTGCGCGGTCCCGGTCTTGCCCGCGACCGTGTATCCCGCAATCTGCGCCCCCTTTGCGATGCCATTGTCGATGCCGTTGACCAGCAGGTCGACCATCGTGTCCGCGGTCTCGGCGCGCATGATCCGCTCGCCCGGTGGCTGTTCGGTGGCGTGGTATTCGCCGTCCGTATCGGCCCAGCCCTCGACGACGTGTGGGGTGACGAGCATGCCGCCGTTGGCGAAGGCGGCGTACCCGGCCATGAGCTGGACCGCGGTGACGCTGAGTCCCTGTCCGAAGGCATTCTGGGCCGCCGTGAGCTCGCCGGACGCGTTCGGGCCGTCGGGATCCCACACCACGCCACTCGCTTCGCCGGTCAGCTCGATCCCGGTCGGCGAGCCGAACCCGAAGCGTCGGAACGCCTCGTACAGTTCGGCAGGGCCGAGCTCGAGGCCGACCAGTGCTGCCCCCACGTTGTTCGAGAGCGCCAGGACGTCGGCCGCGGTGATGGGGCCGTGACCGGAAGGGAAGTCGTAGCGATCCGCGTTCTGGATTCGGGAGCCACGAAGGAGCAGGTTGTTGTTGTCCACGAACGTGTCGCGCGTCGTGATCGCATCGGCGTCGAGCGCCGCGGCGATGGTGAATGCCTTCATGACCGATCCCGGCTCATATTGACGCGCGACCGCCGGATTGGAGAAGAGCTCGCCATCGGTCGTCGCGAACTGGTTGGCGTCATACGACGGATAGCTGGCCATGCCGAGGATGGCACCCGTCTCCGCGTTCATGATCATCCCCGTCGCGCCGGCGGCTCGGTTCTTCCGATAGGTCTCCCATATCTGCTCCTCGAGCAGGTTCTGGACGCCGGCATCGATGGTAAGGCGCAGATCAGCACCGTCCGATGGCTCGGTGAGGAGGGTCGCGGAGTCGGCGATCTGGCGGCCGATCACGTCCCGCTGCGCCGTCACCCTGCCCGGAGAACCCGCCAGCAGACCGTTCTCGTGCCCCTCGACGCCGAACTGGCCGCGGCCGTCGACGTCGACGAAGCCGAGCACATGGGCGGCGATCGTGGTTTCGTTGGCCACGCCAGTGACCGGGTAGACCCGCTTCGTCTCCGGCAGCATACCGATGCCACGCAGGTCGAGCTCGCGGACGCGCTGAGCGACCTCCGGCGAGACCCGACGACGCAGCCAGGTCCATGGCGATTCGCTCTCAAGCCGAGCGCGCACCTCGTCGGGGGGCATGTCGAGGATCGACGCGAGAATGATCGAGGCAATGAGGGGATCGTCAACGCTGGGTGGCGTCGCGAAGATCGACTGCAGCTCGACCGACGTCGCGAGGAGCTCGCCGTTCGCGTCGGTGATCTCACCGCGCTCGGCCGGAAGCTCCTCGTGGTGCGCCAGCTGGTTGAGCGCCATCTCGGCCAGCCAGGGCTGCTGCACCACCTGCCACCAGACCAATCGTGCGCCGATCGCCGACGCGGCGAATGCGACAAGAATCAGGAGGACCAGTGCGCGGGCACGACTGTCGGTCCTGGCGAGCATGAGGGTCTCCGGTGCGTGCGACCGCCATCGGTCGCGGGATCTACGTCAATCGTTGGATTTACTGACGGAGGGCGCATACGTCACCGCGCCATCCTCGAGCGGCACCAGCCGCAGCTCGGTCTTGGCGCGCTCGGTGATCTCAGCCGGCGATCGCGCCCGGCCGATGGCCAGGATGAGCTGTTGTTGGCTGGCTCGGCGTTCGGCGAGCGTCGCGGCAAGCGTATCGATCTCGTATCCCCGGGCCGCAACACCGGTCGACTGGCTCAAGTAGAAGAGAGCCAGCCCCGCGGCGACCACGATGGCCACCAGCAGCGGGCGCACATCGATGCGCGACTCGATCCGGCGAACGACGCCGCGATGACGCCCACGACGGGCGAGCTGCGGACGGGTGCGAGGACGCGGGCGTCCACGCCCTGGAATGAACCAGGGGCCGGTGGCCGGGCGGGCGCCGATGACGGCCACTAGGCGGCGGTCGCTCGGCGGCGTGCGGAAATTCCGAAGCTCGTCGGTGCTTCGAAGTCCAGGCTCTCCTCGATCTCAATGGCCGCCATCTGATCGCTGAGCCAATGCTGTTCTTCGCTCGCGGCATGCGTGCGGCGCTCGCGCAAATCCCGCTGCCGAGCCGAATACATCCGGCGTCGGCTGGATTGGTGACGGGAACGTCCCTTGCTCATCGCTCGACCCTCCTGCTGGGCTCGCGTCCTCATGCGAGCTTCTCGGCGACGCGCAGCTTTGCGCTGCGCGCTCGGCGGTTGCCCCGGACCTCGTCGGCACCGGCGGTGATGACACCCTTCGTGACCGCGCGAAGCTGCGCGCGGTGGCCGCAGGTGCATGCCGGCGGCAGCGGATCCTCGATGCAGTCGCGACTCTCGCGCACGATGAACCGCTTGACGATCCGATCCTCGATGCTGTGGTAGCTGATGACGGCCATCCGTCCGCCCGGACGGAGCGAGGCGAGCGCCCCGGCCAGTCCGGCAGAGAGCACCTCGACCTCCCGGTTGACCGCGATGCGCAGCGCCTGGAAGGTGCGGGTCGCGGGATGAATCCGCCCGGCATCGGCCCCGCCGGGGCGCCCAGGGGCTGCCGCGGCAACGACCGCGGCGAGGTCAGCGGCGGTCACAATCCGGTCCTGCGCACGCGCCGCCACGATCGCCTTCGCGATGCGGCCTGCACGGCGCTCTTCACCAAACGTCGCGAGGACTCCGGCGAGCTCTCGCTCCGAGGAGCGCTCGATGAGCTCAAGAGCCGAAAGACCACTCGTTTCATCGAATCTCATGTCCGGCGGCGCATCGGCCGCGAAGCTGAATCCCCGGGCTGCATCGGCGAGCTGATAGCTGCTGAGGCCCAGGTCGAAGAGGATGGCGTCGAGAGGAACGATGGCCGCGTCCATCGCGGTGTCATAGATCGCCTCGAAGTTGGCCTGACGCAGGACGACGCGGTCGCCAAACGGCGCAAGGACGCGTTTCGCCTCCGCGATGGCCGCCCGATCGGCATCGATGCCAAGCAGGCGGCCATCCGGAGACGTGGTCTCCAGGAGCCGCTCGGCGTGCCCACCACCGCCGACGGTGCAATCCGCCACGGAGCTGCCGGAACCGATGGCCAGCGAGGAGAGAACCTCGTCGACCAGGACCGGCAGGTGCCCTTCTCCCATGCGGCGTTGCACCTCGTGTGTCGGACGGCGGGCCGAGCGGCCCGGAGACTCATCAATGGCCGGGGCACCGTCAGATGCCCAGGTCGGCGAGGTGTTCGGCGAGCGCCTCCGGCTCGTCCTCGATCTGCGACCGATACGGCTGCCACCGTGTCGGAGCCCAGATCTCGAGCCGGTTCAACGCGCCAACCACGACCACCTCGCTCTCGGTCAGGCCGGCGTACTCGCGCAGGTAGCTCGGGACGAGAACGCGCCCCTGGCGATCGAGCTCCAGCTCCACCGCCCCCGAGCTCATGAAACGGCCGAACTGTCGCGCGGCCGCGTTTGTCGTCGGGAGGCTCTGGATCCTCGTCGCCAGCGCTTCCCAGGTATCGGCCGGAAAGATCGCCAGGCAGCCATCCAGCCAGCGGGCCAGCGTCGCTCCCTGCGCCATGCGCGACCGAAACCGGACCGGCACCGCCACGCGGCCCCGGTCGTCCAGCGCATGCCGGAACTCTCCGGTCAGGAATGAGGCTCGCTCCATGCCTATTGTTCACCACTTCTCCCCACTTGGCCCCATTTGGAACCACAGGGCGCCACTATACAGGGCAAACTCCACCCGTCAAGGGTTTTTCTGCATGGTGCAGGGACGGAACTCGGGCGCAGTTGCGGGGTGCGTCGCGCGGTTCTTGCGCTCAGGGCATGGATTTAGCGAGGCAGGCGCGGAGCGACGCGTTCCTCCGCCGGTCTCTGCGCCTGGTGCACAGAAACATCACCTCGCGGGGCTCGGCGAAGCGGAATGGCCCAGGTTCCGTGCGCTGAGCGCAACCCCTGAGGCTCGGTGGAGAAGGATGCGTCGATGCGTGCGCTGAGCGCACAGGAGGCCCCGATCGCAGACCTCAGGGGCTGGGCGACGCCTCGAGGATTCGGGACAGCTCTTCTTCGACGCGGGTGACCGTGTCGTCGGGGCAATAGAGATCGGGGCCGCAACCCTCGGTGATCCCCGCCTCGGCGATGCGGTTGATGTTGTCCTCGTGGAGGTTGCCATCATCGTCGGTGAAGTAGTCCTGCGTTGCAGGCGGCAGGCTCAGCGCGCGTGCCACGAAGGCTGCCAGTTGGGCGCGGGTGACGAATGCCTCCGGGCAGAATCTGGTGGTGCCGCAGCCGAAGGTGAGATCAGCCTCCGCCAAGCGGTTGATGTCGTCCTCGAACGGGCTGTCGTCGTCATCGGTGTAGTAGTCGTCGGTCGCCGGTGCAAGGTCAAGTGAATCGGCGAGCAGGTTGGCAATCTCTTCGCGGGTGATGGCGTTCAACGGGATGGTGGGTGACGGCTCCGGCGTCGGGCTCGGCTCGGCCGTCGCGCTCGGTGACGGCACCGAGCTCGGAACGTCCGTAGGTGCGACCGTCGGTGCGACGGTCGGCGTCGGCGAAGGGGTGGCCTCTGCCACCGGGGGCCCCTGCCCGAACATCAGGAACGCGCCGGCGCCTCCGGCCAGCAACAGCACGAGGAGCCCGAGAAGCAGGATTGCCGGCGGGCGGCGGCGTCCCTCGGATTCAGCCACGGGGGGCGGTGCAACGGGTTCGGGGAGCGGGGCCCGGCGCTGGCGCAGGGCCTCGAGTTCCTCGGTCGGTATGACGAGCACCCCGCGGAGATATCGGGGGCAGTTGCCGTAGCCGCGTTCCTGGCAGACGCGTGTCTGCTGCTCGGCCGAGATCGGCGCGGGGTCGCCAAAGGCAAAGCATCGGTGCTCATCGCTGATGCCCTCGATGTACTCGCTGCGTTCCCCGGCCAGCCCGAGAAACGGGCAGACGTGCTCGGGTCGTTCGGCCAGCTTGGAGAAGAGGACTCGTCGATCCTCCTCGCGCGCTGCATCTGCAGCCGCCGCCTCCTCGCGCTTGCGTCGTCCGAACACAACCCCTCCTCAGTGCTGCCGTCGCCGTGACGCGACCGCGTGAGTCTAGCGCGCAAGCGGGTCAAGCCGCGACGCGTCCCTGGGTGTCAAGCGATGGTACGAACGCGCCATTGATGACCGTACTTCACGCCCGGTAGTCTGAGGCGCAGAGAGAACATGCGAGGCATCCCAGAGGCAAACCAGATGGCGCTGAACCCAATCGAACAGGGCGAAAAGCGCCGACCGATCCCGCGATCCGGTCGGATCCGCCGCTGCTCGGTACGCCATGTGAGCATCGTTCCCGGCGACCCGCCCGGCGTCCCACCCGGCGTCCAGGTCGACTGCCTGCTCGGCGGTTCAGAAAATCCGCTGCCACTCGGAACCATGGACGAGGCTCGACCCATCTGCAACGCGTGCACAGCTCGCTCGGTCTGGCGCGAGGACGAAGACTGAGTCCCTGGAGGCGGCCTGTAAGCCGAGTTCTGTCCCGACACCGATTCGCATCGGTAGCGGGGACGGCCATCCATCTATGCGACCTACCCGGGAGCTGAGCGAGCAACCTGCTGCGGCCCGAAGGCCACCTTGCGCTCCCCTATTCGGTCTTGCTCCGGCTAGAGCTTGCCCGTTTCACTTCCGTTCCTCGAAAGGAGCGGACATCGTCACTGTGGCGCTGGTCCTCACCTCACGGCGGACGGGTGTTACCCGCTAGCCTGCTGTATGGAGCTCGGACTTTCCTCGAGCGCGGCCTTTCGACCGATGCGCCCGCGACCGTCCAGCCGCCTCCAGGGACCGATAGTCTACCCGATTCGAACACCCGTTCTACGGCGCCGCCCCAAGGGTCGCAGCGATCGCATCGGCAATGACCTCGTAGCCGTCGTCGTTCGGATGGACATCGCCGTCACCAATGCGCGTCAGCTCTTCCTCGCGTCCGAGAAACGCCGCGTACAGGTCCACGAGCTCGACGCCGCGATCTTCGGCGACGCACGCGATCCGGTCGTTCAGACCCGGATCCGCATCGTCCGGATCGCAGGCCACGATCGAGTCGGCGCCAACCAGCGTGGCCTTCGCGATCGGCCGGACGTCGGGGTTGTAGTACGCGAGCACCAGGATTCGCGCGTCCGAACCGGCATCCGCGAGCGCGTCCTGCACTCCGGCCACGACGGCATCCAGCGCGCGGGCGGCATCGGTCATGGCATCCGAGGCTGCTGCCGTGCATACGGCGCTGGAGGGATCGGCCTCACACAGCGGGTCCCGCCGGATACGCAGGATCTCGTTGGCTCCAAGACCGATGGTGACCAGCTCGACTCGGGGGCCGAGCTCATCGATGGCGGTCACGACGTCGTCAAGCCTCCGCTCCAGAAAGCCGACCGCCGTCTCGCCCGGAACGGCGAACACGCGCGTCTCCGTCACGTGCGGCTCCCCGCGCGCCAGGCGTTCCGAGAGGCGCCCGACATACCCTTTGCTCCGCGGATTGGGGACGCCGATGCCAAATGTGATCGAGTCACCGATGGCGAGGTATGCGCCGCCCGCTTCCTGCGCTGGCGTCGGGCCTGCGGGCGGTGACGTGGCGGCGTTGACCGTCGGTCTGGCGCTGCTCACCGGGGACGGGACCGGCGACGCGGTTGGATCCGGATCGGCGGCGCAGGCGGCGAGGGCAAGCAGCGCGAGCAACGCGCGCAACGCGCGCAACGCCAGTCTAGAAGCGTGAGGCAGCTGGATCCTCGCCATCGATCGCCACGTTGGAAAGGCGATCGGCCTCCTTGTTCAGCGCGCGAGGCACGTGGCCCACGGTGTAACCGGTGAAGCGGCGCAGCAACGGCATCACGGCGGCGTGAATCGGCTTGAGATCGGGGTGCCTGACGCGGTACACGCCGGTGATCTGACGAGCCACCAGCTCGGAGTCCATGCGCAGGTCAACATGCGTCGCACCGAGGCGCAATGCCTCCTCGAGGGCCAGACGCACCGCCGTCCACTCGGCAACGTTGTTCGTCGCGTGGCCCAGGCCCTGCGCGATCTCGGCGCGAACGGAGCCGTCGGCCGTATCTCTCAGGATGGCTCCGGCACCCGCAGGACCGGGGTTCCCGCGCGCGGCGCCATCCGTGTGGATCAGCAGTCGCATGTGCCCGCCGTCATCGGATGCCTGCTTTGCCGATCTCACCGGTGACCTCGAGGATGGCGCGAGTGATCTTGATGTCACGCGGGCAGGCCTCGACGCAGTTGAAGACCGTGCGACAGCGCCACACGCCATCGGGATCGGCCATGATCTCGAGCCGCTCCTGCTTGGCGGTGTCGCGCGAGTCAACGATGAACCGATGCGCGTTCACGATCGCCGCCGGCCCGACGTATGACTGGTCCGACCAGAACACCGGGCAGGCCGAGGTGCACGCGGCGCACAGGATGCATCGGCTGGTGTCCTCGTAGCGCTCGCGGTCGGCGGGCGACTGGCGGCGCTCCTTGCCATCGGCGGGAATCTCATCGTTGACCAGGAACGGCATCGTCTGCTTGAAGGATTCCCAGAACGGCTCCATATCGACCAGCAGGTCCTTCACGACGTCCATGCCGCGGATGGCCTCCACCGTGATCTCAGTCCCGGCGTCCTTGACGAGGTACTCGCAGGCAAGCCGGTTGCGCCCGTTGATGAGCATCGCGTCGGAGCCGCACACGCCGTGGGCACACGACCGTCGGAAGGTGAGCGTGCCGTCCTGGTACCACTTCACCTGGTGCAGGAGGTCGAGCACGCGATCGGTCGGCTCGGCCTCGACGGCGTACTCCTCCCAGTGCGGAGCATCGTCGGCCTCGGGGTTGTAGCGGCGGATGCGCAGCTGAACGTTCATCATCGGTCTAGTAGGTCCTGGCCTTTGGCTCGAATTTCGTGATGGTCACCGGCTTGTAGGTGAGTGAAAGGTGACCACCAGCCGGATCGCGCGCGATGAACGTGTGCTTCAGCCAGTCGGCGTCGTCGCGCTCAGGGAAGTCCTCGCGCGCGTGGCCACCGCGGCTCTCGCGGCGCGCAAGTGCCGATCCCACCGTGGCCTCGGCGCAGTCCAGCAGGAAATTGAGCTCGAACGCCTCACCGAGATCGGTGTTGTAGCGGCTGCCCTTGTCGTCGACGACAAGGTGCCTGGCCCGCTCGCGCAATGCCGCGACCTCGTCGCGACACTCGGTCAACAGCTGCTCCGTGCGGTACACGCCACACTTCGTGAACATCGTCTCCTGGAGTTCGGCGCGGATGACGGCCGGCCGCTCGCCCTGCGTGCCACCGAGCAGATCACGAACGCGGGCCTGGACCGATACCTCCGCCTCCGCGTCGGCCGCCGGCTCCGGCAGGTCCGCAAGATCGGCCGCCATGCGCTTCCCAGCACGACGGCCAAAAACGAGGATGTCGAGCAGCGAGTTTGTCCCCAGGCGGTTCGCGCCGTGCACGCTCACGCAGGCCACCTCGCCGGCGGCGTAGAAGCCGGGGACGATCGCACCGGCCGCGTCCCGCAGCACGCGGCCGTCGACATCGGTCGGCACCCCGCCCATGGCGTAGTGGGCCGTCGGCTGGATCGGCACGAGATCGGTCAGTGGCTCGAGGCCGAAGTAGGTGCGGATGAATCCGCTCATATCGGGCAGCTTCTTGTTGAGCACTTCGGCGCCCAGGTGGCGGACATCGAGGTGCACGAAGTCGCTGCCGCCGATCCCGCGGCCTTCCGCGATCTCGAGGTAAATGGAGCGGCTCACCACGTCACGCGACGCCAGGTCCTTCATGGTCGGCGCGTAGCGCTCCATGAAGCGCTCACCGGTGTCATTCACCAGGAACCCGCCCTCGCCACGCATCGCCTCCGACAGGAGGAAGCCAAGCTTGTACATGCCGGTCGGATGGAACTGGAAGAATTCCATGTCCTCCAACGGCAGCCCGCGCCGATACGGGATGGCCATGCCGTCGCCGGTCAGGGTATGCGCATTCGACGTGACCTTGAAAATCTTGCCGTAGCCGCCGGTGGCGAACAGGACCGCCTTGGCGCGAAAGGCATGCAGTTCCGAGGTCGCGGTCTGCATGGCGATCACGCCACTCACGCGCCCACCGGGTCCCTCCGGCAGCGCGAGATCCAGGACCTGGTACTCGTCGAAGAAGGTGACCTCCCGGCGAATGCACTGCTGGAACAAGGTCTGGAGAATGGCGTGGCCGGTGCGATCGGCGGCGAAGCAGCTGCGCCGAACCGGACCCTCGCCATAGTTGCGCGTGTGACCGCCGAACCGGCGCTGGTTGATCAGGCCGTCCTCGGTGCGGTCGAACGGCAGACCCAGGTGCTCGAGGTTGATGATCGTCTCGACCGCGTCGTGACACATGACCTCGGCCGCGTCCTGGTCGACGAGATAGTCGCCGCCCTTGACCGTATCGAACCAGTGCCACTCCCAGTGATCCTCCTCAGTGTTGCCGAGCGCGGCGCACACCCCACCCTGGGCAGCACCGGTGTGGCTGCGCGACGGATACAGCTTGCTGATGACGCCTATGCGGGCGGTCGGCCCCAGCTCCTGCTTCAGCTCGAGTGCGGCGTACAACCCGGCACCGCCGGCGCCGACCACGATGGCATCCATCTCGTGCACGCGGGTCGGCGAGACTCCGCCTCGGACGGCGAGGGTCATGAGGCGCTCGGGTCGAAGAGGGCGATGATGGCAATGCCCAGGATCAGCCACGCCGCGCTGATGAACAACAGGACGCCGATGATGAGGCTGCGCGCCGTCCGGTGCGCCACGTAGTCGCTGATCACGATGCGCGCGCCGTTCACGCCGTGCAGGAACGCGAGCACCAGCAGCAGCAGGTCGTAGATGCGCCAGAACGGCGTCCCCCATCGGCTCTGGACGAAGGCGAAGTCGATCTGATCACCGGTGAGGACGACCAGCACGTGCATGATGAACATGTGGCCCAGCGCCAGGAAGACGAGCGCCAGTCCCGACAGCCGCATGAAGATCCACCAGAACCGTTCGCGGCCTGATGCCTCCGGCTTCGGACGAGCGGCGCGCGAGGGGTTGCTGTAGATCGTCCGCGGTCGCCGGTTGGTGCTGGTGGTCATCGGCTCATCCCCATGGCAGGTAGGGCGTGAGGATGATGAGCCCCAACGGGACCATGGCGATGGTCGTGGCAGCGATGACGCCATAGGTCAGAGGGCGGTAGTAGATGGTGGTGGACGGCCAGAAATCCATGACGATCACGCGCAGCCCGTTGAGCGAGTGGTACACGAGCGCGGCCATCAGCAGCACCTCACCGATCTTCGCTGGCAGGTTCGCGTAGAACGTCTGGGTGAAGTCGTAGACCTCCGGGCCGAACAGGACGGTGGAGGTCTCGACGATGTGGAGGAACAGGAAGAGAAGCACGCCGAGGCCGCTGGCGCGGTGGCCGAACCAGGCCAGCTGCGCCCAGGACACCCGGTAGCCGAACAGGTTGATCAACTCGTGACTTCTCTCCACGGGGCACCGCCCGACACGGAACGGCGCGGAACTAGCGGCTCCCCGATTCTAGCCCGGTACGCTCATACGCGGGCGGCAACCGCCTCGCCGAACTCGCGGGTGCCGGCCGAGCCGCCCAGGTCGTAGGTGACGGTGGTGCCCTCGGCCACCACTGCGCGAACGGCGGATTCGACGGCGTTCGCCGCATCGGTCTCTCCGAGGTGGCGCAGCATGAGCGCGCCCGAGAGAATGAGGGCCGTCGGATTGGCCTTGTTCAATCCCGCGTACTTGGGCGCGGAGCCGTGGACCGGCTCGAAGACGGCGGCTGTCTCGCCGATATTCGCGCCCGGGGCCACCCCAAGTCCCCCGACCAGCCCCGCGGCAAGATCGGACACGATGTCGCCGTACAGGTTGGGAAGCACGAGCACGTCATACAGCCCCGGCTTCTGGACGAGCTGCATGCACATGTTGTCGACAATGCGGTCCTCGAACTCGACGCGCCCGGCGTACTCGGCCGCCACCTGGCCGCAGCTCTCGAGGAAGAGGCCATCGGACAGCTTCATGATGTTCGCCTTGTGGACCGCCGTCACCTTGCGTCGACCGTTATTGACGGCGTATTCGAACGCGTAGCGCGCGATCCGTTGCGATGCGGCCCGGGTGATGATCTTGATGCTCTCGGCCGCATCGGGCCCGACGCGATGCTCGATGCCGGCGTACAGGTCCTCGGTGTTCTCGCGCACGATGATGAGATCGATGTCCTCGTAGCGCGACGCAACCCCCTTCATGCTGCGCGCCGGTCGGACGTTTGCGTACAGTTCCAGCGCCTGGCGCAGGCTCACGTTCACCGAGCGGAAGCCGGAGCCGACGGGCGTCGTGATCGGGCCCTTGATGGCGACACCGTTGCGCCAGATCGACTCGATTACGCGGTCCGGCAAGGGCGTTCCCTCGGCGGCGATCGTCGCCTCCCCGGCCTCCTGGACGTCCCAATCGAAGCCGATGCCGGTTGCTTCCAAAACACCACGGGTGGCATCCGCCAGCTCCGGCCCGATGCCGTCACCGGGTATGAGGGTCACGCTGTAGGTCATGGTCAACTCCACGTGCTGCCGATCAAAGCGTCGGCGTGCCGGGTGAAGTCTAGCCCGATCGTCCTTTCATTGGCCCAGCTCGGCCAGGCGCCGCGTCATCAGCACGTCGGCGGCGATGACGCTGTGCGAGCTACCGGTCACGGCCTCGAGGAAGGCATCGCGGGACAGGCGATAGCCCTCGATCGGCTCGAGGGCCACGACGTTCGCCGTCCGCGGCCGATCCGTGAGCAGGGCGATCTCCCCGAACCCGTCGCCGGAGCCCAGTGTCGCCACGCGACGCCTATCATGAACGATCTCCACTGTGCCATCCGCGATCACGTAGAACGCGTCGCCCGGCGCACCCTGCTCGATGATTCGGTTGCCGGTGTCGTAGCGGACTGGCTCGAGGCTCTGCGCCAGTTGCTCAATGATGGTCAACGGGAGCGGGGCGAACATCGGGATCTGGCGCAGCAGGGCCACCTCGCGGTGCGGGACGACCGCGGCGGCGTCGGCTCGTCGGAGCAGCGGGTAGGTCACGACGGCCGTGACCGGCAGCACCGCGCCGGTGATCATCAGCGCGCCCTCGATGCCTGCCATCTGGACGAGCAGCGGGGCAAGCGCGGCTCCGCTCGCGATCCCGAGCGCCGCCACGCCTTCCAGAGCGCCGAAGACCCGCCCTCGAACGTCGTTGGGCACGCACCGCTGGAGCAGCGTGAAACCCGCGACGTCGAGCGCGGCATTCGCGGCACCGACCACGCCCAGGGCCACGAATGCGACGACACCGAACGGGGCGACTCCGAGCAGGAGGATGGGCAGCCCCCACAGGGCCAGCGAGACCGCGAACGGCGTCGATAGGCTGCGACCGGCGACGAGGGTTATCGCGACCGCCGCCCCGAGGAGGCCGCCGGCCCCGATGGCCGACGTGAGGTAGCCGACGCCCGACTGCCCAAGGCCGAGGAGCTCGACCGCCGTGACCACGATGAGCACCGTGAGGGCACCGCGGACAAGGGTCTGGGCCCCGAAGAGCCCGATCACCAGGCCGGCCGATGGATACCGGCGCAGCGCACGAAAGCCCCCGAAGGCCTCGCGCAGCCGCGATGAGGCGGTCGCGGCCGCCGCTGCCGGACGGCGGACGGCCGCCACCTCCATCGATAGCACCCTGGTCGCGGCTGCGACGTGGACAATCGCTGCCACCCCGAGGCCCAGGCTCGGTCCGCCCAGCATGAGCAGGAGGCCGGCCGCTACCGGGCCCACCATCCCACCAACTGCCTCACCCAGGCTGATGACCGCGTTCCCCGCCACGAGCTCCTCGGGTGCCCGCGCGAGCGCAGGCATCAACGACAGCGTCGTCGCCCGATGGAGACCCAGCAGAATGCCCTCGGCGACGACGGCTCCCAGAACGACCGGCAGCGGGAGGCCGGTCACCGCTCCGACGGCGACGGTTCCGACCATGGTTGCTCGTCCGAGGTGGACGACCAGCAGCACCCGCTCGCGTGAGAAGCGGTCGGCGAACGCACTCGACAGCGGCGTCAGCAAGCCGGCCGGCAGGGATCGAAACGTCGCGACCAGGCCGGCCGCGAGCACGCCGCCGACCTCGTAGGCGTATACCAACAGGCTCACCAGATACGCGCCTTCGGCGGCCATCGCCATCAGCCATCCCAGCTCGAGCTTCCGCAGCGAGCGATTGGCCATCACCTGTCGCAGGGCGCCGAGGAACCTCATCGCTTCAGCGTAGCGGGCAGGCACGGGCGCCGATACGGTCCCGCTACAATCGGTCGCCCACGGTCGGCTCGGCCCGACCGAGCGCGCCGGCCCGCAGATTCGCATCAGGAGAACCGCGTGAAGCTCCAGGAATATCGGTCGAAGGAGATCCTTGCACGCCACGGCGTGCCGCTCCTCTCCGGACAGACGGCGACGACGCCCGAGGAGGCTCGTGCGGCTGCGGCCGACCTCGGCGGCGCGGTGGTGATCAAGGCCCAGGTGCTCGTCGGCGGACGCGGCAAGGCCGGCGGCGTGAAGCTGGCGTCCAGCCCGGATGAAGCGGAGCGGGTGGCGCGGGAGATCATCGGTCTCGACATCAAGGGCACCATGGTCAAGACCGTGCTCGTGGCTCCCGCGGCCGACATCGCGCACGAGTACTACCTCGGGCTCATTCTCGACCGCGCCTCGAAGGCGATCACCGTCATCGCGTCAGCGGAGGGTGGCGTCGAGATCGAGGAGACTGCAAAGACGAACCCCGATGCGATCCTGAACCTGCCGCTCCACCCGCTCATCGGCCTCCAGGAGCACGAAGTCCGGCGCGTCGCCTTCTTCTTGGGCCTTCCCGCTGATCTGCGTAAGGACTTCGCGACCGTCCTGCGCGGGTTGTATGCTGCCTTCATCGAGTCCGATGCGGACCTGGCCGAGGTCAACCCGCTGGTGGTGACAGATGACGGCCGGCTGCTGGCACTGGACGCCAAGATCGTGCTCGACGACTCGGCGCTCTCCCGCCATCCGGACCTCGAGGCGATGCGCGACCTCAACGAGGAGGAGCCGTCGGAGATCGCGGCCCGCGAGGCGGGCATCAGCTTCATCAAGCTCGACGGGTCCATCGGCTGCATGGTCAACGGGGCCGGATTGGCGATGACGACCATGGACCTCGTCAAGCTGGCCGGCGGCGAGCCGGCGAACTTCCTCGACATCGGTGGCGGCGCGAAGCAGGACAAGGTGACGGCCGCCTTCAAGATCATCCTGGACGATCCGAACGTGAAGGCCATCCTCATCAACATCTTCGGTGGCATCACACGCGGCGACGAGGTGGCCCGCGGCATCGTGGAGGCCCGCGCCGCTCTCACCCGCGACGTGCCGATGGTGGTACGTATCGTGGGCACGAACTCGGAGGAGGCGAAGCCGATCTTGGCCGAGGCGAACCTGATCACTGCCGAGTCGCTAGACGACGCCGCCGCCAAGGCCGTCGCGGCAGCGGGGGCGGCGGCATGAGCATCCTCGTCAACCGCGAGACGCGTCTGCTGGTCCAGGGCATCACCGGTCGCGAGGGAGAGTTCCACTCCACCGCCATGCTTGAGTACGGCACATCCATCGTGGCTGGGGTCACGCCGGGCAAGGGGGGCCAAACGGCGCTCGACGGTCGCGTTCCGGTGTTCGACACGGTCGCCGAGGCGGTCGAGCAGACCGGCGCCAACGCGACATGCATCTTCGTGCCCGCGGCGTTCGCACCCGACGCGATGCTGGAGGCGTCCGCGGCACGCATTCCGCTCATCATCTGCATCACCGAGGGCGTCCCCGCGCTCGACATGCTCCGCGTCTCGCATGTCCTCCGCGCCTCGGGTACACGCCTCATCGGGCCGAACTGTCCCGGCATGACGAGCGTCGACGAAGCGAAAGTCGGAATCATTCCAGGAAACATCCATGCGCGTGGCCCCGTCGGTCTCGTGTCCCGCTCGGGCACGTTGACCTACGAGGTGGTGCAGGCCATGACCGACGCCGGCATGGGCCAGACGACCTGCGTCGGCATCGGCGGCGACCCGATCATCGGGACGAATTTCATCGACATTCTCGATATGTTCAACCAAGACCCCGAGACCGAGGCAATCGTGATGATCGGCGAGATTGGTGGCGAGGAGGAGGAAAAGGCGGCGGCATTCTGCGCGCGAGAGGTGCGCAAGCCGATGGCGGCATTCATCGCCGGGCGCACCGCCCCACCCGGTCGTCGCATGGGCCACGCCGGCGCGATCATCTCGTCTGGCGGCGAGGGCACGGCGGAGTCGAAGCGAGTCGCGCTGGAAGAGGCGGGCGTGCGCGTCGCCGATTCCCCATCGCACATCCCGCAGCTCCTCCGCGACGCCGGCGTCGGCTGAGGGCTTCTCACTGGCGTTCGAGGGAGTCGTGCGCGTCGTGTCAGCCGTTATATCACTAATGATATATTCGTTGACAGTCGGGCGGCGCGGCGGTGAACCGGCTCTCAGCGCACCTCGAGCAGCTCCCAGAGCACGCCGTTCAGCGTTCGGGGATGAACGAACGCGACGTCCCCATGCGCGCCCGGCCGTGGCTCCCGATCAATGAGCTCGACCTCCGCGGCAACCAGCGCCTCGAGACTCGCCGGCAGGTCATTGGTCACGAAGCAGACGTGGTGTACGCCCTCGCCATGCGTTGCCAGGAAGCGCGCGACGCCGCCTTCTTCGTTGACGGGCTCGACCAACTCGATGCGTGCCGCGGGTTCCGGCCCGGTCGACAGGAAGCAGAGACGGACGCCCTGGGAGGAGAACATGATCGGCGCATCCTCAGGCTCGAGGCCGAACAGAGACCGGTAACGCGGGAGCGACGCGCTGATCGAGCGCACGACGATGGCAACGTGATGAATGTGACCGATCTTCATGGCCGGTGCTCCCCCCACACGCGACGCAGCGCATGAGCGATCTCACCGAGCGTGACGTCCGCTTCGACGGCGGCACGAATGCGCGGAAGGACGTTCTCCGTACCGGCTGCGGCACTCTCCAAGGCTGCAACCGCCACATCCGACACTGCCTGATCACGACGCGCACGAACCGCGCGCGTCCGTTCGACCTGGCGCGCTTCAAGGTCGGGGGCGATGGCCTGAGGCGCGGGCCGTAGTTCGTCACCGGAATCGGCGAAGGCGTTCACACCGACGATCACCCGCTCGCCGGCCTCGACTGCCCGCTGGGTCGCATACGCCGCGTCGCCGATGGCATCCGGCTGATAGCCCGCCGCCAGGGCGGCCAACGTCCCCCCGCGGTCGTCAATACTTACCAGCTCGACGAGCGAGCGCTCGACAATCTCCGCGGTGAGCGACTCGACATAGTACGAACCGGCGAGGGGGTCAACGGTGGCCGCCACGCCGGACTCGGCGAACAGCACCTGTTGTGTCCGCAGGGCAAGGCGCGCCGTGTCCGGCGTCGGCAGACCCAGGGCCTCGTCAAGGGCGTTGGTATGCAGCGACTGGGCTCCGCCGAGCACTGCGGCGAGGGCCTGGACGGTCGTTCGCACGACGTTCACGTCAGGCTGTTGAGCGGTGAGCGTGGAGCCGCCGGTCTGCACGTGAAAGCGCATGGCCATCGACTTAGGATTCTTCGCCCCGAACCGGTCGCGTGCGACCGTGGCCCAGACGCGGCGCGCAGCACGGAACTTCGCCACCTCTTCGAGCAGGTCGTTATGCGCGGCGAAAAAGAAGGACAGGCGCGGCGCGAAGTCATCGAAGGCCAGGCCGGCGGCGAGCGCCGACTCGCAGTAAGCGATGGCGTTGGCGATCGTGAAGGCCACCTCCTGCACAGCGGTCGATCCCGCTTCCCGCATGTGGTAGCCGCTGATGCTGATCGTGTTCCAAGCCGGGAGCTCGTCGCGACAGTAGGCGAAGGTATCGGTCACCAGGCGCATGGAAGGCTCGGGCGGGAAGATATAGGTGCCGCGCGCGATGTACTCCTTGAGGATGTCGTTCTGGATGGTGCCTTTGAGCCGATGTGGGTCAACGCCGCGCCGGCGCGCCACGGTTTCATACAGGACCAGGAGGATGGCGGCGGTGGCATTGATCGTCATCGAGGTGGAGACGGCTCCGGGATCAATTCCCTCCATGAGCGTCTCCATGTCGGCGATCGTGTCAATCGGCACGCCGACCCTCCCAACCTCCCCGCGCGCCATGCGGTCGTCGGAGTCGTAACCGATCTGCGTCGGCAGGTCGAACGCGACGCTCAGCCCTGTCTGGCCGCGCTCGAGGAGGTACCGGAAGCGACGGTTCGTCTCCTCCGCGGATCCGAAGCCGGCGTACTGGCGCATCGTCCACGGTCGCCCGTGGTAGCCGGTGGGATGGATACCGCGCGTGTACGGGAAGGCGCCCGGATCGCCGAGCTGCGTCTCCGGGTCGAATCCCTCGGGGTCACCCGGACCGTAGACTGGTTTGATCTCGATGCCGGACGTGGACCGATACGGACGCGTCTCCGGGTTGGGGCGATCACTCATCGGGCGCTGATTGTAGCGGGCGTCAGTCCAGCCGAAGGAGCGATGCGCCCGTCGCCACGACCTGCCCGGCTGCGACGGTGACTTCGATCACCTTCCCCGCCCTGGGCGCTCGCACCTCGTTCTGCATCTTCATCGCCTCGATGGTCAGTAGCGTGGCGCCCTCAGCAACCTCATCCCCCACCTCGACGGTGACCGTCACGATGAGACCGGGGAGCGTCGCCTTCACGATGGTCGGTCCCGCTTGTGTCCGTTCGACCGAAGCCGAGTCCGCCAGCAGCCGTTCACGCCGCGTCAGCACGTTGACGCTGATTCGCCGGCCGTTCAGGGTGACGACCCAATCGCTCCCGTCGCCCTCGACCACGACCGGGACCGATGCCGTTCCGTTCACGAGCCGCCCAATTCCCTGCGCGCGGTCATCCCACACCAGTGTCCACCCCGCGGCCGGGTTGCGACGCTCGCCACCGATGCGCACCTCGTAGTCGGTCATCGCCGCAACGCCTCGCGACGAGCGAGCCTGCCCCAGTTCGATCCTGTTTCGGGAACTGCCGCAGGGCGCTCGGTCGTGCCCTCCATGCGGGTTGCCACGGCGGCAGCGGACGCGAGGGATGCCTCCTCGTCCGTCAGCGCGGGCCCGTGTACCCAGCGCGAGGCGATAAGTGACGTGTCGTAATCGCCGGACGCGAATGCGGAGTCATCCACCAGCCAGCGCAGGAAGCCGGCATCGGTCTCAAGTCCGCCGACGCGCGTCTCATCCAGGGCTCGTCGCATTCGCGCCAGCGCCGCCGGGCGATCGCCGGCATGAACCAGCACCTTCGCCAGCAGGGGGTCATATTCGGGACGCAGCTCGGTTCCGTAATCGACGCCCGCGTCGACCCGAACGCCGGGGCCGTCCGGCATGCGCCAGGCGGTGACCCGACCCGCCGTCGGGCGAAAGTCATCGTACGGATTCTCCGCATACAGCCGGAACTCGATCGCGTGACCTCGGCTGGACGCCTCCAGCACGTCGGCCGTCAGCGCCTCGCCGGCCGCGACCCGGATCTGCCACGCCACGATGTCCAGTCCGGTGACGAGCTCCGTGACCCCATGCTCCACCTGGAGCCGCGTGTTCATCTCGAGGAAGTAGTGATTCCCGTCGCCGTCGATGAGGAACTCGACCGTGGCGGCGTTGTGAAAGTCGACGGTTGCGGCGACGCGCCGCGCGCTCTCGAACAGTGCCGTCCGCAGCTTCGGACTGACCGCCGGTGACGGGGTTTCCTCGACCAGCTTCTGATGGCGGCGCTGGACGGAGCAATCGCGCTCGCCCAGTACCGCGAGCGATCCATGGCGGTCGCCGAGCAGCTGCACCTCGACATGGCGGGCCGGGGCGATCATGCGCTCGACATAGATTGTGCCGTCACCGAAGGCCGCGAGAGCCTCGCGCCTGGCGGAGTCCATCGCAAGACGCAGGTCCTTTGCGGCATCCACGCGACGCATGCCCCTGCCTCCCCCACCCGCGGCTGCCTTCAGCATGACGGGGAAGCCGATTTCCTCGACGGGGCCCGTGTCGTCGCCGAGCGCCACGGTCGTGCCCGGAACGATTGGGACGCCGGCTTCCGCGGCCGAGCGGCGTGCCGCCAGCTTGTTTCCCAATGCTTCGAGGACCGCGGCCGAAGGCCCGACGAAGACAAGGCCGGCATCCTCGACAGCCCGCGCAAAAGCCGGGTTCTCAGACAGGAAGCCGTATCCCGGATGAACGGCCTCGACCCCACTGCGCCGCGCGGCATCGATCACCGCCTCGATCGACAGATACGACTCGGCCGCCGCCGCCGGTCCGATCCGCTCCGATTGGTCAGCCGCGCGGACGTGAAGGGCATCCCCATCGACATCCGAATGCACCGCGATCGGCGAGATCCCGAGTTCCCGACACGCGCGGATAATCCGAATCGCAATCTCGCCGCGGTTGGCGATGAGCAGCCGGCCGAAAGGCGGAAGTGGGGACATCGGTCTGTCCGTGCGCAAAGACACTCGATTACAGAGGGATGTTGCCGTGCTTCTTGGCCGGCATCGACTGTCGCTTGTTCTCCAGCATGGCCAGGGCA
The DNA here is from genome assembly GCA_038255505.1 of Candidatus Limnocylindria bacterium. Classification (GTDB taxonomy): domain Bacteria; phylum Chloroflexota; class Limnocylindria; order QHBO01; family QHBO01; genus JACDBZ01. The sequence continues at coordinate 15,634 of JBBSLF010000002.1, read as the reverse complement.
CCCGTGACCCTGGTCCGTGTTTCGGATGGCAAGATCACTTCGTCGACGTACCCGCGCGCAGCCGCGATGTACGGGTTGGCAAACCGCTCCTCGTACTCGCCAATCAGGCGAGCACGCTCCGCGTCCGGATCGTCGGCGACGGCAATCCCATCGCGGAAGATGATGTTCACGGCGCCCTCCACTCCCATGACGGCAATCTCGGCGGTCGGCCACGCAAAGTTCATGTCCCCGCGAACATGCTTGCTGCTCATGACGTCGTACGCGCCACCATACGCCTTGCGCGTGATGACCGTCACCTTCGGGACAGTGGCCTCGCAGTACGCGTACAACAGCTTGGCACCATGCCGAATGATGCCGCGGTGCTCCTGCTCCACCCCGGGAAGAAATCCGGGGACATCGACCAGCGTAAGGATCGGGATGTTGAAGGCATCACACGTTCGGACGAATCGAGCCGCCTTGTCGGAGGCGTCGATATCAAGGACACCCGCAAGTACCTGTGGCTGCTGCGCCACGATGCCCACACTGCGGCCCTCGATCCGCGCCAGGCCGCAGATGATGTTCCGCGCGAAGTGCACATGGACCTCGGTGAACGAATCGCCGTCGACGATGCCGGAGATGACGGTGTGCATGTCATACGACTGCTTTGGCGAATCCGGCACCACGGCGTTCATCAAATCCGGACGCACCACCGGCTCCGACCAGCCTTCCTGCCGAGGCGCAGGATCAACGTTGTTCTGTGGGAGGTAGCCGATGATCGACCGCGCAAGCTCGAGCGCTTGTGGCTCCCCGGCTGCAAGAAAATGGGCGACACCGCTCATCTCGTTGTGCACGCGCCCTCCGCCGAGTCCCTCGAAATCGATCTCCTCGTGGGTCACCGTCTTCACCACGTTCGGCCCGGTCACGAACATGTAGCTGGTTCCGTCGACCATGACCACGAAGTCAGTGATCGCCGGCGAGTACACGGCCCCGCCGGCGCATGGACCCATGATCAACGACAGTTGCGGCACCACGCCGGAGGCCATGGTGTTGCGCAAAAAGATATCGGCGTAACCGCCCAGGCTGACCACACCCTCCTGGATGCGCGCGCCGCCGGAATCGGAGAGACCGATGATCGGCGCGCCGTTCTCGACCGCAAGGTCCATCACCTTGCAGATCTTTTCCGCGTGCGCCTCGGACAGCGAACCGCCGAAGACCGTGAAGTCCTGGCTGTAGACGAAAACGAGACGTCCGTCGATCCGGCCGAAGCCGGACACCACTCCATCGCCAAGGTAACGTTGCTCGTCCATTCCAAAGTCTGTTGCGCGGTGCGTGACGAACGCATCGATCTCGGTGAACGACCCCTCATCGAGCAGGACGTCGAGTCGCTCTCGAGCCGAGAGCTTGCCACGTGCGTGCTGCTGTTCGACCCGACTTGCTCCCCCACCCTGAAGCGCCTCATTGCGCATCTCGCGAAGACGGTTGAGCTTGTCGGCGGTCGACACGCAACGCTCCTTACTAAGAAAGATGATGGTGGGCCCGGCAGGAATCGAACCTGCGACCGTCCGGTTATGAGCCGGTTGCTCTGACCATTGAGCTACGGGCCCTAGGCGAGACGGTGGACAACTCGGAGTATAGACCGATGTCTTTGCACAATGACACGACCACTTCTCCACGTTGTGGATAACTTCATGGACCGATCCGCTCGATGAGGCCTATCATTTCACGGTGTCGCATGGCGCGACAAGAATTTCCCGCCCGACTCGCACGTAGGTGATCCATTGACCAAGGTAATCTCGATCGCGAACCAGAAGGGCGGCGTCGGGAAAACGACCTGCTCGATCAACCTGGGCGGTGCATTGGCCGAGCTGGGGTATCGAGTTCTGTGTCTGGACATGGACCCTCAGGCGAATCTCACAGTCGGCCTCGGCATATCGTTATCTGATGTGCGCCAATCCATGGCCGATGTGCTGTCCGATGACCGCGTCGCTCTCGATGAGGTCGTTCGCCAGACCGAGACACAGGGCCTGTGGGTGGCGCCGGCCACGCTGGAGCTCGCATCCACGGAGGTCGAGCTTTTCACGGCCATCGGCCGCGAGATGGTCCTGCGCGACGCCATCGGCGGCTGGGCCGATCGACAGTTCGACGTGGTCATCATCGACTGTCCGCCAACGCTCGGCCTTCTCACGATCAACTCACTGGTCGCATCGAGCCGCGTCATCATCCCGGTGCAGACGCAGTATTACGCCATCAAGGGCCTGACCGCGCTGATCAAGGTCATCAACACGATCAAGCTGAAGCTCAACCATGACCTTGAGGTGCTCGGACTACTGCCGACCTTCTTCGATGGCCGCACCGTCCTCGCACGCGAGATGCTCCAGAACCTGCGGGAACTCGGGGACCATCGCGTCTTCAACACCATGATTCGCAACGCGGTGAAGCTTGGCGAAGCGCCACTCACCGGCAAGCCGATCACCGAGTACGCCACCAACTCGTCCGCCGCGCGGTCGTTCCGCGACCTGGCCCAGGAGGTAATCGAACTTGGCTAGCAAGGGCCCGGCATTCCGCGAGAATATCCATCGGCTCTTCGACGAGGCGCAGTCCACCGATCTCGCCCCCGGGATCGTCTCTCTTATCGAGTCGCGCGCCACGCAGGCACAGATTCGCGAAGTCCCGGTATCGAAGATCCTTCCGAACCCGGCGCAGCCGCGTCTCTCGTATGAGGAGGACTCGCTGACTGAACTGGCTGATTCGATCCGCGAGCATGGCGTCCTTCAACCGATCCTCGTTCGCCCCAGTGGCTCAAAGTTCGAACTTATCGCCGGAGAACGCCGGTGGCGCGCATCGGGCATGGCCGGCCGCGAAACGATTCCGGCCATAGTCGCAGAGTTCGACGACCAGACTGCCCTCGAAGTCAGCATCATCGAGAATCTCCAACGCGAGGATGTCTCCCCACTTGAGGAGGCGGCGATGTTCCGCCGCATGACTGAGACGTTCGGCTACTCCGTCCGCCAGCTGGCCCAGAAAGTTGGCAAGGACAAGGGCTACGTTGAGAATCGGTTGCGACTTTCCGATGCTCCCGCCGACATTCGCGAGCTTCTGTCGTTGCGCAAAGACACGATCAGCCATGCGTATGAGTTGATGAAGATCGGTGACGAGCGAAAGCGACGTCGGCTCGCCAAGCGCATCATCGCCGGCGAGTTGTCGCTGGCAAAGCTACGGGCGCTGACGGGGACGCCCCGGGACCGGGTCGCGACCGCCGATCCCACTCTGCCGCGACGTGCGAAGACAGTCGCTGGGGAGGTGGCCGCAGCCAAGGCGGCTGATGATGCGCTGATGGGAGCTCGATCAAAGCTATCGGAGGGGGTCGATGATCTCGTCGAGATCCTGCGGCAGCCGGAGATGATGGACCAGATCCCCGAGGTCAATCGGGCGAACTTCGCCAAGCATCTGACGATCACCAAGCTGAAGATCGAGAATGCCATCGCCATCATCCGTGCCGGTGCCCCCCAGAGCGAGGAGACCTAGCCCGCAGAGTCGTGATCCTCAGGCGGTGTAGGACATGACCTCGCGGTGGACCACCAGGAAGTCGATGAGCTTGGCGCGCGCACCGGGATCGATGCGGCGCAGGCCGATGATGGCCTTCGGAAGCTCGAAGATCGGCGCCGCCAATGACCCGGCGGTATCGATCCCGACGACGTGGTCCGGTCCCCCGCCGACGAGGAACGCGCGCTGGAATCCACGAGCATCGAGCCCTGACGCGCGAGAGAACGCGTCGATCGCGTTGCCGACGCCGAGACGCTTGGCGAAGTCGACGAAGAGGTCGGCCGCCCACGTATCGATCTGGCGATCGTCCTGGGCTTCTGCCATCTCACGGTAGCCCTTCTCTTCAATCTCGCTCACGGTTCTCCTCTGGATGCCTGGCGCCATGAGTCTAGTCGAGGATGCCGCGCCAGCGAACCGCGCGGATGCCGCCCACTGCGCTATTCTCCGCCCATGATCGACCGCAACGCCGATCCCCGCACCGAGGATACCCTCGTGTTCGAGCTGCTGCGCACGCCACGTGGCAGCTCGGTGCCCGAAGTCGTGGGCCTTGCCACCTTCCGCGACGGGCGCTCGACGATCGAAGCACCCGAGGCCGTGAAGGTCGCCGTGGACGAGCTGCTCACGCACGCGTTCGTCGATCGCGTTCAGGCTGATGAGCGCCCACGCGGCTATCGGCGCAGCGGACGCGGGATCGTCGATCGTCTCGTGCCGGGCATGGCCGAGCATTTCATCGCCCGACTGCGTGGTCTCTGGCTCAGCTACCCCGATGGGACGGTCGTCACCGCGCGCGAGGCAACAAGAGGATCAGGCGGCGCGACCCTTGCGCTCCCCGATGCGTCGGAGACGGCCCCGCCAATCACCGATGCCACGACACGACGCGCGACCCTGATGTTCGCCGACCGGATGCTCGGTACGAGACCCCTGGCCGGCACCCACGCCCCCGAAGTTGGCGTTCGTCCAGCCGGAGCGGGGTCGCCCAACGCCGGCACCGGCACCATCAGCCGCACCGATTGCGGCTGGATCGCCTAAAACACCTAGATTTACATAGATTCCGATGAGCCCAGTCTGCGGGGTATGATGTTGCTCATGACGTTCCTGAAGTATTTCGCCATTCCGCTGCTCGTCATCGCGGTCGCCGCCATCTACTGGTTCGTCAGCTATGAGGCGGCGGGCTCGGTCATGTTGCTGGTATTCGGATTCGCGATGGCGGTCATGGGCTGGATCCTGGTTCCGACCTTCGGCGACGTCGGACCAACCGCGCCCGTCGACCCCGACTGGCACGAACGCCGGGGCTGACCACGAGCAGAATCGGCCAACGAAAAAACCGAACACTGCGGCTGCCCTGGCGGCAAACCGCCAACGCAGTGTCCGGCTCACTCGTAATAACGCTCGCCAATCGCCAGCGTTAGCCTCGGCCGAGTGTAGGTTCGCCGCGTTCGGATCAGGTGTGCCCGATCCGGCCGGACGTGTCGCTCGCCTCCTCAGCGAACAGGCTCCCGAGAACGGTGCTCAAGCTCGAGCGCAATCGAGCCCTCCCCACTGCAGTCGCCACTTGGTGAAGGTGGCTCCGGCGGTAGGATTCGAACCTACGACATGGCGGTTAACAGCCGCCCGCTCTACCACTGAGCTACGCCGGAACGCAGGGCGCCACGATATCGGATGGTCGTGGGACTGGCGAATAATACCGCATCATCTGAGGAGCTTCCAAGCCGATGACCGACGACTCCCCAACCATCCGCGCCACATCGAAACGCCTGTCACGGGACGATCTCCTGCGCATCTACCGCGAATCGGTGACGATCGCGGTCGTCGGCGCGTCGACGAACGCGGATCGACCAGCCCACTACGTGCCGCTCTACCTGCAGTCGCAGGGCTATCGAATCATCCCGATCAGTCCGCGTGGGGGCGAGATCTTCGGCGAGCCGGTTCTCCGAGCGCTGGACGAGGCGGAGGAGCCGATCGACATCGTCGACGTCTTCCGCCCAGCCAACGATGGACCCGAGATCGCCCGCGACGCTGCGCGCATCGGCGCCAAGGTCGTGTGGTTCCAGCCCGGCACTCAAAGCGGCGCCGCATCTGCCATTGCCGCAGCGGCTGGGCTGGCGGTCGTCACCCGCCTGTGCCTGGGCACGACCCATGGAACGCTCGGACTCGGGCCCGGCCCGGAGCACGTCGAATCGGACTGATGCCCGAAGGCAGGCGGAGCTCGCTGGGTGCGCATCGCCACCATCGGCATCGAAGCACCGGCTACTCCAGGTAGTCCTTGAGCTTGCGGGAGCGCGAGGGATGACGCAGCTTGCGCAACGCCTTGGCTTCGATCTGGCGGATGCGTTCGCGGGTCACGTTGAAGTCGCGGCCGACCTCCTCGAGAGTACGAGACCGGCCGTCCTCTAGCCCGAAGCGAAGTTGAAGGACACGGCGCTCCCGCGGAGTGAGCGAGTCGAGCACGCCCTCCACCTGCTCCTTGAGAAGCTGGTGGCTGGCGGCATCGGCGGGAGCCACGGACGCAAGGTCCGGGATGAAGTCGCCGAGGTGCGAGTCCTCCTCCTCGCCGATCGGCGTCTCGAGGCTCACCGGCTCCTGGGAGACCTTCATGATCTCGCGCACCTTCTCGGGCGAAACCGTCTGCGGGCCCTCGGCCACGCGGACGTCAACTTCGCCCTCGGTCGGCTCGCGCTGAAGCTTGTCGCGGAGCTCTCGAATGATCTCGTCGCGGCTCATGCGACGCGCGATCTCCTCCACCGTCGGCTCACGTCCCAGCTCCTGCAGGAGCGTGCGCGACACGCGGATGAGTCGGTTGATCGTCTCGACCATGTGGACCGGGATGCGGATCGTCCGTGCCTGGTCGGCGATCGCGCGCGTGATGGCCTGCCGGATCCACCACGTCGCGTACGTGCTGAATTTGAAGCCCTTCTCGTAGTCGAACTTCTCGACCGCGCGAATAAGACCGATATTCCCCTCCTGGATGAGATCCAGGAAGCTCATGCCGCGGCCGATGTACTTCTTGGCGATGCTGACCACCAGGCGCAGGTTGGCCTCGGTCAGGCGCTTGCGCGCATCGGTGCTCTGCTCGACCAACCGTCCGGAGCGCTTCTCGAGCGGCACCTCGGCCGGAATCGTCGGATCATAGCCAAGGCTGAGCGTGTACTCCGCCTCGTTGCCCGCCGCGATGTACTCGGCCACGATCTCCTGGGCCGTCTCGCGCGCCCAGCGCTCGAGCTCGTACAGCTCGGGAGCGCCCGCATGGCTGATGGATCGGAACCGATACGTCGAGCCGAACAGGATGGCGTCGCGGATGCCCTGCGCCGGATCGACTGCGAGGACCTTGATGATCGACTCGGCCTCCATCAGCCGGGTCCGCGCATCGTCGTCGAGGTTCGTCGCCTTGCGCGCCTTGGCCAGTTTGATCGTCGGCGGCTCGATGGTCTTGCGCTTGCGCCCGGTCCACCAGTCGATCGCCTCGTGGGTGACGCGCGGCGAGTCCTTCGGCATGTCGAACGCGCGCATCGCGGCCATGCTTCGCGCCTTCGGCTCCAGATCGAGCGTGACCCACGCGAACAAGTTCACCAGCGCGCGCGCCGGATCCTCGACCACGAGCTCTCCGAGCTCGATGGCCTTGGCAAGGACGACCTCCTCCTCCGCCGTCAGGAGCGCGACCTTGCCGATCTCCTTGAGGTACATGCGCACCGGGTCGTCGATACCGATGAGATCCGCAGCCAGGGCCTCGAGATCCTCTTCGCCGGGCTTCGTCCTGCTTGACACCGAAGCAGGCCTCTTCGTCTCGGACTCTCCCCCCTCGGGCTCGCCGATGAGGGTTGGCTGGTTGTCAGCGTCGAGGACCTCGATCCCTGACTCATGGGCGGTGGCGTAGAGCTCCTCGATCTGGGCCATCTGCGCCTCGGGCTGGGGCAGCGCCTCGAGAATCTGATCGTGCGTGATGAAGCCCTCTTCACGCCCGCGCTTGATCAGGCCGCTGACGATGGCAGCCTGGGCCTTCTGGTCCACGCTAGTGCCGGCCGTCGTCCCACGCTTCGCTGGCGCAGCGGCCTTTGACGCCGCCGCCTTTTTCGCCGGCGGGGCCGATACCTTCGCCGGCGGCTTGGGCTCGGATTTCGCAGTGGTCTTCGTCGCCGGCTCGGCCTTCGCCGGTGGTTTCGGGGTTCTCATGTTTGTCGCCACGCTCAGCTTCTCCTCTCGCCGGCCACCATGGCCGGTCCTCTCATCGTTCTCACCAGCTGCTCGCGTTCCTGCGTCAGCTCCTGGAACTGTCGTTCCAGATCTCGAATGTCATCAGTCGACCCATCCTCCGCGCTCGCGCGGATCAGGGCCTCCATGTCGCTCAATCGCTCGGTCGTGTGTTCCACGCGGAGCCGGAGCAGGCACACGCGAAACGATTCGCGATCGGTCTCGAGGTCGGGGCGCATGCCACGCACCCGGACCATGGCCAGCAGGCTCCGCGCCAGGTCCGCACTCGCGGCGTCGAGACCGGCCACGAAGGCCTCGAGGTCCGGCCGACCTCCCGCCGCCACCACCGCGGTGCGCCAAGCCTGACCCAGCGCCTGCGCGGACTCATCACGGAGGGGAAGGCGCTCACCTTCGGGCAACTCTGCTGCCAGCGACGGGTTGATCAGCAGGAGGATCAGAGCTTCTCGTTGCAATTGGTCCAGCTTTGGCTCGCCGTCGAGCGACGATGTCGACTGCTGTGGTCGAATCAAGACCGGCACGGGACCCCGCGAGAGTTCATCGCGCAGGACGCGCTCATCAATCCCGGCCAGCTGGGCCAGCTGCGGCACGTAGGAATCCTGCTCAACCCGGTCGGGGATGCGGCGCAGCAGGTCGAGCATGCGTCGCGAATATGCGCTGCGGCCCTGGGCCTGACGCATGTCGACCTCCGCGGCTGCTCGCGCCATGAAGTACGGCAACAGCTCCTCGGCATCGGCGACCGATTGACGCCATCCGTCAGGATCGGTCCGGATGAGCTCATCGGGGTCCTTGCCCGCGGGAATGCGGATGACGCGCACCTTGCTGACCACCGGACCGAGCTCCTCGAGGAGGCCACGCTGGGTCGCCGCCTCACCGGCGAGGTCGACGTCGTACGCGAGCGCGACCGCATCGGCATAGCGGTTGGCAAGCTCCACCTGGCCCGCCGTCAGCGCAGTGCCGAGACTGGCGACGACGTTGGCGAAGCCGGCCTGGTGGGCGGCCATGACATCGGTATAGCCCTCAACGATGACCGTGAGCTTCTCGCGGCGGATGGCGCCCTTGGCGAGATCGATCCCGTACAGGGTCCGGCTCTTGTCGAACAGCACCGTGGCCGGCGAGTTCAGGTATTTCGGACCCTCGGCGCCGGGCATGATTCGACCGCCAAGACCGATGGCGCGGGCGGAGACATCCCGAATCGGGATGATGATCCGCCCGCGGAAGCGGTCGTATACGCCGCCGCGTGTGGACGGGCTGGCGAGGCCGGCATCGGTCAGCTCGGCATCGGTGAAGCCCTTCCCACGGAGACGCCTGGTCAGGGCCTCCCAGTTATTGGGTGCATAGCCGATGGTGAACCGATCCAGGGTCTCCTCCGTGAACCCTCGCTCGGCGAGGTACGCACGAGCGCGTTCCGCCTGGCGGGCCTGGAGCAGGACCTCGCGGTACCAGGCGATCGCGGCTTCCAGCGCCTCGCGCAGGCGGCGTTTGCGACGATCCTCGCGCGCGGTGCGCTCGGACAGCTCGACCCCCGCCCGCTCAGCCAGCCGGGTCAGCGACTCGCGAAAGTCCAGCCCATCGCGGCGCATGAGGAAGGTGAAGATATCCCCGTGCTCGCCGCAGCCGAAGCAATGCCACGTCTCGCGCTCGGGCGTAACGATGAACGAGGGTGTCTTCTCCGCGTGGAACGGACAGAGCCCCTTGTACACGGTTCCGGCTCGCTTGAGCTGCACCGTCTCGCCCACGATCTCGACGGCGGACAGCTTCGCCTTGATCTCGGCGACGATGCCAGATGAGGTTCCAGATGAAAGGGTGATGGCCGCGTCCTCGCGCCCCGGTCGAGCGCGTGTCAAGTACTTGTCAAGGTCTGAAAGGCAATTATAGACCGTTGTCAAGCCCCGGTCATCCCGACCCACTTACGCCGCGTGAGGCTGCCGACTGCGTTCGACCCGTGGATACGCCCGTTCTGCCGCGTGATGCTGAGGCGGTAAACTCCGTACCGGACCACACCACTCTCATCCGAACTTCCCCGCCACGAGGGCCGATGAAGCCAGCCGCGTCACCCAGCACCGCCGCCACCGAGGCCCACCACGCGGCTTTCCGCGAGCTCCACGGCCCGACGCTACACGGTTTCGCGCTCCTGCTGATGCTTGGTGATCGCGCCCGCGCCGCACGGCTCAGCGCAGACGCTCTCGCCGATGGATCCGAACGGCTCGGCGAACTTCGCCACCCTGAACGCGCCGCGGCCTGGCTGAGATCCCGAGTTGTTCGCGACGTGACCCGACACCGACGCGGCCCCGACCCGCGCAGGTCGGATCGGATGGCAATCCTGGAGCGAATGGACGTCGATGACGCAATCATCGCCGGACTCGCGGCGCTGAGCCTTCGCGAGAGAGCGGCGCTCGTTGCCGCGAATATCGAGCGGCTGGGCCTCCCCGATGTCGCCGTGATCGTGGGACGGAGTGACCGGCAGCTGAGCGACCTGCTTGCGCGGGCACGGACGACGTACTTCCGCGCCTATGCCGCCACCGCCGGTGATGCGCAACCCATCGCCGGACCCACGGTGGATCGAGTCCGCGCCATCGCGGCACGAGCCATGACATGAATGACCCTCACCATGACCGATTCCGCTCCTGGCTGACGGACGGCACGGTCGCCGAGCTGCCGCGCGACGTGGCTCTTCACGCCTCGGCGTGTGATGACTGTCTGCGGCTGGCGGCCGGACTCGACGCCCTGACCGCGGTGAATGCTGGCGCGGCCGGAGCCCCACCGACACTCGCTCGACCGATGCGTTCTCCGTTCATCGGTACCGCGATCGCTCGAACGGCGGCCGGAATCGCGGCTGTCGGGTTCGTCGCCGTCGCCACCGCCATCGGCGTCGGCAGCCTCATCCCTCCGGACGGTGGCGGGCTGGCCGAGATCGAAGCGACGCCGCAATCCACCCCGGCCGAGGGGGTGCTCGGCGGCGTCGGTGGCGCGCCGGACGCAACGGCAACCGGAACGGGAGCGCCACCAGCATCGGCACCGGGATCGCCATCGGCGACCGCAAGCCCGTCAGCGTCATTCAGCGCAGATTCGACGGCATCACAACCTGCCGGGACGAGCGCGGCGGCCCAACCAACGCCTGGCCCGGTGACTCCACCCTTTCAGACGCCAGCGCCGACGCCGCGGCCGACTGCCGTCGTGACTATCTCGCCACCCCCCACCTCGACTCCGGCTCCGACGGCCGCCCCGACGACGGCTCCGCCCACGCCGTCACCGTCGCCGACCCCAAGTCCGACGCTGACACCAACTCCGATGCCGACCCCCTCGGCAAGCCCGGCGCCGAGCGTAACGCCATCGCCGACACCGACTCCCAGCTGAGCTCCCACCGTGCGACATCAGCCCTTAGAACGGGCGGAACCCGACGAACGCGGGTACGGCGATCAGCGAGACGACGCTCATGACCTTGATCAGGATGTTCATCGACGGACCGGCCGTGTCCTTCAGCGGATCGCCGACAGTGTCCCCCACCACCGCCGCCTTGTGCGGCTCGCTGCCCTTCCCGCCGACCTCGCCTGACTCGACGTACTTCTTGGCGTTGTCCCACGCCCCACCGGCGTTGGCCATGAAGATGGCGAGCAGGAACCCGGAGATCAGCGCGCCCACCAGGAAACCACCGAGTGCCTGGAGGCTTATGAAGCCGATGACGAGCGGCGTCACGATCGCCAGGGCACCCGGGATGACCATCTCGCGCAGCGCCGCCGCGGTACTGATGTCGACACAGCGGGTGTAGTCCGCTCGAGCGCCTGGAGCGCCCTCGCGCAGGCCGGGGATTTCGGCGAACTGCCGGCGCACCTCGATGATCATGGCGTTGGCGGCGCGGCCGACCGCCTCGATGGTGATGGCGGCGAACAGGAACGGCAGCATGGCGCCGATGAACAGGCCGACCGTGACCGATACATCGGTGATGTCGAGCAGGATGGTCGGACGCCCGGCCTCGATCAGGGCGGCGTTGGCGGTCTCGGTAAAGCTCCGGAAGAGCGCCAGCGCGGTGAGCGCCGCCGATCCGACGGCGAATCCCTTGGCCACCGCCGCGGTCGTGTTGCCGAGCGAGTCGAGCGCATCGGTATCGCGGCGCACCTCCGGGGGAAGGTCCGCCATCTGCGCAATCCCTCCGGCGTTGTCGGCGATCGGTCCATAGGCGTCCACGCTGACGGTGATGGCCGTGGTCGCCAGCATGCCGATGGCCGCGAGGGCGATGCCGTAGATGCCCGAGTTGTCGTCGCCGGGAATCGCGAGGTTGCCGAACACGTAGGCCACCACGATGGCCGCGGCGATGACGATGATGCTCGGCGCCGTCGAGCGCATGCCACCCGCCAGCCCGCCCAGGATGACGGTCGCCGGTCCGGTGCGAGCCTGCTCCGCCAGGCGCTTGACCGGGCTGTAGTGGTCGGACGTGTAGTACTCGCTCAGCCAGCCGATGGCAAGCCCGGCCACCAGGCCGCCGATGATCGCGGCGGCGAAGAAGAGCGGCTGCTCGACTTCCGCAACCGGACCCAGGATGAGCACGGACAGACCAGCAACGGCGAGCGCCGTCAGGCCCGCCGCGACATTCGTACCGCGGTGCAGCGCGGCACCCAGATTGCCTCCGGGACTGGTGCGTACGAAGAATGAGCCGATGATGCTCGCCACCATCCCCGCGCCCGCAATCGCCAGCGGAAAGACGATGCCCGCCATAGGGTCCGACGTCCCCGCGAAGACGACGGCACCGAGCACGATGGGCGCGACGATCGAGCCGACGTACGATTCGAACAGGTCGGCGCCCATGCCGGCGACGTCGCCCACGTTGTCGCCCACGTTATCGGCGATGACGGCCGGGTTGCGCGGATCATCCTCCGGGATGCCGGCCTCCACCTTGCCGACGAGATCGGCTCCGACATCGGCCGCCTTCGTATAGATGCCGCCGCCGACGCGGGCGAAGAGCGCGATGCTGCTGGCGCCGAGCCCGAAGGCGGCGATGAGCGTCGGCGCGTTCGGAACTTCCAGCGCCTGGATGAACAGGAAGAAAAGGATCGTCACGCCCAGCAGTCCAAGGCCGGCCACGGTGAAGCCCATCACTGCGCCGCCGCGGAATGCAAGGCTCAGCGCAGCCGCCACGCCACCGGTGCGCGCCGCCTCCGTGGTCCGTGCGTTCGCCGCCGTGGCGATTCGCATGCCGATGAAGCCGGCGCTGCCCGACGCGATCGCGCCCGCCAGGTACGCGCCGGCGCCGAAGAACCGGTAGTCCGGAATGGCGAAGATCAGCAGCGCGACGATCGCCACGAATCCGGCCAGCACGGTGTACTGCCGGCGCAGGAAGGCCATCGAGCCTTCACGGATGGCCGCCATGAGTTCGCGCATGCGTTCATTTCCGGGATCGGCCGCGTTGACCTGCCGTGCGAAGAGACCGGCCAACAGCAAGCCGCCGATCGCGGCGGCGCCCGCGCCAGCCACGTACCAGGAGTTCATGGACTACCTCTGCTGCCCATCGGCGCATGGGTTCACCGGTCAAGCGCGGTGTCTCGACCGGGTTTGCGCCGATTGCCGCGATGTGCAGCGAAGGCGAGGTGAGACCCAACGATCACGGATGGGGGCGCGAATCGAGAGGCCGACCGGTCAGGCGCAGGGTAACACCGCTCGTGGACTCGGTGCGTTCCCGTACGTGAGGGGCGTGGTGGGTGGTGTGAGGATTTGTGGCGGTGCAGGCCAATTCACGAAGTGCCTCCCTATTGCATCGCATCTCCCTGTACATTGAGCAGCGACTGTTGCCCGCAGTCGCCGAAATCGGACCCCGTCGACTGGCGTCGACATTCGCCGTGATCCTCCTCGCGGCCAGCCTCGCTGTCGTCGCTACGCGGTTCGTGGGCGGCTCGGATTCTCAGGAACCGGGAATCGCGGGGATGCTCGGCGACGGGCGCGGTGAGGCAAGCGAACCGTTCGGTGACGTTCCCATTATCGGCTCCGTGATCGAGCTCTTCGGCGGGCCAAGTGACGGCGAGAGCTCGTCTGCCACACCGTCCCCAACGTCGAGCGCGTCACCCCCGGCGTCATCGCCAGGACCCACGCCGCAACCCGTTCGCGAAGGCGTCGCGGCCGGCGGTCCCTCGGCAACCGGCAGCGTGCAGAATCCAGGCTCCGCCATACCGCCGCCTCCGCAGTTGGTACCGATTGCGCCCTTTCCCGGTCCGTCCGTCGGACAACCGGCGCCTTCGCCAACACCCACCCCGACGCCTCCGCCTCCGCCTCCAGGCGACGATCAATGCGACCTGATCCCGGAGCTCTGCACACCCCCACCGCCTCCGCCGGATCCCACGCCTGTGCCTACGCCAGTCCCCACGCCTGTGCCTACGCCAGTCCCCACGCCTGTGCCTACGCCTGTGCCCACACCTGACCCCACGCCTGTGCCTACGCCTGTGCCCACACCTGACCCCACGCCGGAGCCCACGCCGGAGCCGACGCCCGAGCCCACGCCCGAGCCCACCCCAACGCCGGACCCGTGTATTCTCGAACCGCTGCTTCCGATCTGCTTCCCGTCCATCCCCTGATCCCTGCGATATGGCGGGCAGCAATGGTCCTTCATCATTCGCCGCAGGCCCTCTGAGCGAAAGTCAGCAAGTTCCGATCTTTCAAGTAGCACTTGCCGAAAAGCTCGATATCAATCGTGGGCAGCGGACGCGCAGCGGGGGCCTGCCTACTTGTCGCGCGTCTCCGTCGTGGCGATGGCGGCCTGCGCGGCGGCAAGGCGTGCTACGGGCACCCGGAACGGTGAGCACGACACGTAGTTGAGCCCGACCTCGTGACAGAAGGCGATCGACTGTGGGTCGCCGCCGTGTTCGCCGCAGATCCCGATCTTGAGGTCCGGCTTCGTGGCGCGACCCTTCTCGACGCCCATCCGCACGAGCTGTCCGATCCCCGAAACGTCAAGCACCTGGAACGGATTCTCGGGCAGCACCTTGCGGTCGACGTACTGCATCAGGAACTTGCCCTCAGCGTCGTCGCGCGAGTAGCCGAAGCCCATCTGGGTCAGATCGTTAGTGCCGAAGCTGAAGAACTCGGCGTGCTCGGCGATCTCGTCGGCGGTCAGCGCGCCACGCGGCACCTCGATCATCGTCCCGAACTTGTAGTCCACCTGCTGACCGCTGCTCTCGACGATGCGAGCAACCTCGGCCTCGAGGATGGTGCGTGTCTCGCGCAGCTCGTTCACGTGCCCGACGAGGGGAATCATGATCTCCGGCAGCGGCGTCAGTCCCTCGGCAGCAACGCGCGCGGCACCAGCGAGGATGGCACGCGTCTGCATCTTGACCACGTCCGGCACCATCAGGCCGAGCCGCACACCGCGCAGCCCCAGCATGGGGTTCTGCTCGCGCATCGCCTCGACGGCATGCAGCAGCTCCTCCTTCTCGGCGAGCTCGGTATCCAGCCCTGACCGATCTGACTTCGAGAGCCCGAGCTTGCGCATCGCGCGGGTCGCGTCCTTCTTGCCGAACACCTTGACGAGGCCCTGCTGGAGCAACCCGTCGCCGCCGGTCAGCTCGAGCGTCGTGCGCAGGCGCGTGGTCTCCGCCACGAGCTCGTCGTGTGAAGGAAGGAACTCGTGCAGCGGCGGATCGATGAGACGGATGACGACCGGCAGGCCATCCATGGCACGGAACAGCCCAGCGAAGTCATCGGTCTGAAGCGTTTCGAGCTCCGCCAGAGCCGCGTCGAATGTCGAAATCGCCTCCCGTTCCTCGATAGAGAGGTCCGCATCGGCCTTTGCCCTGGCAGCGGTGGCGGTATGCGCGTTGAGGATCATGCGCCGCACGGTCGGCAGGCGGTCGCCCTCGAAGAACATGTGCTCGGTGCGACACAGGCCGATGCCCTGCGCGCCGAACGCCCGCGCGCGCTCCGCGTC
>JBBSLF010000001.1:0-70285 GCA_038255505.1 Candidatus Limnocylindria bacterium | reverse complement strand
CGCGGCGCCGGACGCCGAAGCAGTTGCTGGCCCTCACGGGGGATACGAGCCTGCTCCAGCAGACGGTCGCCCGCCTTGCCTCGCTGCTGAAGCCGCACGACATCTATGTCATCACCAGCGGGGCTCACGTCCGCGCGACGCAGGAGCAATTACCCGATCTGCCGCCCGATAACATCCTGGGCGAGCCGCTGGCGCGCTCGACCGCGGTGGCGGCTGGCCTGGCGACCATCCTGGCCAGCCGGGACCGCGACGAGGTTGCGCTGGTCCTGCCGGCCGACCACTTCATCGCCAACGAAGAAGCCTTCGCCGATGCGCTGCGCGAGGCGGCGCGCGTTGCGGAGCGCGGGTACCTCGTCACGCTGGGCGTTGTCCCGACGAACGCGGCCACGGGGTACGGATACATCAAGGCCGCCGCACCCCTGCATGCTGCATCGCGCACCGCGCTCGTCGAGCGCTTCGTTGAAAAGCCCGATGCGGAGCGCGCCGCCGCCTTCCTCGAGGAGGGCAATCACTTCTGGAACGCCGGGATCTTCGCATGGCGTGTGTACGCCTTCCGCCAGGCGATCGAGCGTTTCCAGCCGCAGTTCGCATCGGCCCTGGACCGCATCGATGCGCTGCACCGCACGCCGGGCTGGATGAGCGAGGTTCGTGACATTTTGGAGCCCGTGCCGGCCATCACCATCGACGTGGGCATCGCGGAGCCGGCAGCTGCCGAGGGACGCATGGCGGTCGTTCCGCTTGAGGCGGGCTGGTCGGATATCGGCTCCTGGTCAGCCCTGCTTGAAGCCCTTTCTGCGGCCAGCGGAGCGGATCTCGTGGCCAGCGGCAGCCACCTTGACCGTGATTCGCACAATGTCCTTGTGCACGCGGGGGAGCGGCTGGTGGTGACGGTCGGGCTGAACGACGTGATCATCGTCGACACGCCCGACGCGCTGCTCGTCTGCCGCACCGACCGCGCGGAGGAGATCAAGCCGGTGCTCGACGAGATCGCGCGCACTGCCGGCGACCGCTACCTGTAGGCATCTGGACCGATGAAGATCCTGGCGCGCGTCGGTGGCTTCGCGATGTCTCTCTACATTCGGCTGATCACGGCCACCTGTCGAGTTCACGGCGCGCCGGTCACGCAGGAGCCCGCGGTGCTCGCCTTCTGGCACGAGTACAACCTTGTCGCAGCGATCGCTGCTCAGCGCATGCGGCGGCATCAGCACCACGTCAGCTTCAGCACGCAGACCTTTCGTGGCGAGGTGATGACCGCCATGCTCGCCGCGCTCGGCGCCGGGTCCGTGCCGCTTCCGCCGGAGGGGGATCGGGCAGGCGCGACGCGGCTGACGCTCGAGATGGCGCGCATCGGCCGCGAGGGTTCGTCGGTCGTGATCAGTCCCGATGGTCCGCTTGGTCCACCGCGACGCGCGAAGCCCGGCGCGCTCATCGTCGCTCGCGAATCCGGACTTCCGCTCCAGCCGTGGGCGGTCGCTGTCCGGCCGGCGCTCCGGCTGCGTGGCCGCTGGGATTCCCACATCGTGCCGCTGCCGTTCTGCCGTCTGCGCGTCTTCGAGGGTGAGCCGATCAGCGTGGCTGCGCGTGAGCCGCTGCGTCCGCGACTTGTTCGCCTCCAGGCAGGCCTCGACGATGCCGCATCCCGGGCCGATGCCTTCGCTCGGCGCCGATGAGGACCACGACTGAGCCGAGGCCGTATTAGTCATGTGAGCACCCTGAGAGGCGCTACGATGCACAGGCCCATCGGAGCATCCTGAAGAGGGAGTGCCACTACCTTCGTGAGTAAGATCAAATTTGGAACCGATGGATGGCGCGCCGCCATCGCCGAGGACTACACGTTCCACAATGTGCGTCGCTGCGCGCGTGGGGTGGCGGAGTATCTTCAACAGACCGGGGCGGCGGATCGCGGCGTTGTCGTCTGCCACGACCGTCGATTCGCGAGCGAGCACTTCGCGCGTGCATGCGTCGAGGTCCTCGCCGCGCACGACATCCGCATCTTCACGCCGCCCGACGCCGTGCCGACCCAGGTCGGCAGCTTCTTCACGCGCGAGATGAACGCCGGTGCCGGGATTGTCATCACGGCCAGCCACAACCCGTGGACCGACAACGGCTTCAAGGTCAAGGCCGACAGCGGCGGTGCCGCCGCGCCCGAGATGCTGTCCGCCATCGAGGCCACCATGGATACGCACCCCGACGATGAGCTACCGCCCCGCCGGGATTACGACGAAGCGGTGAGCGCCGGCCTGGTCGAGACCTTCGACGCGTACCCGAAGTTCCGCGATCAGCTCGCAAGCATCGTGGACATCGAGCGCATTCGCGCGGCTGACAAACGCGTGCTGGTCGAGAACCTGTACGGATCAGGTGCCGGCTGGATGACCCGCCTCCTGGGTGAAGGTAGCTTGACCGTGCGCGAGCTGCATACCGAGCGCAACCCGTACTTCGGCGGCATCAATCCGGAGCCGATCCGCCCCAACGTGGATGAGTGGCTGGCCGAGATTCCGCGCTGGGGCGCCGACATCGGCATTGCGTTCGACGGTGACGCGGACCGTGTCGGGATGGCCACCGAACAGGGTGTCTTCGTCAACCAGCTCCAGGTCTACGGGCTGCTGTACTGGTACCTGCTCGAGGTTCGCGGGCTCATCGGTCCTGCGGTGTACACGGTGACCACGACCAGCATGGCGCAGCGCCTGGCGGAGATCTACGGCACGCAGGCGCATGAGACGGGTGTCGGGTTCAAGTTCGTCGGGCCGAAGATGACCGAGACGAACGCCGTCATCGGCGGCGAGGAGTCCGGCGGCTTCGGCTTCGGGATGCACATCCCCGAACGTGATGGCATCGCATCCGGGCTCTTCCTGCTCGACCTGTGGCTGACGAAGGGCAAGGCTGCATCCGAGGTGCTGGCCGAGCTGCAGGCACTGGCCGGACCGAGCCACTACGACCGCGCCGACATCCGCTTCGCACGAGAAGGCTACGACGCGGTCAAGACCGATACGCTTGCTCGCCTGGCCAACGAGGCTCCCACGATCCTTGCCGGCCAGGATGTGGTCGAGCGCAAGGAGCTCGAGACGAACGACGGGTTCAAGTTCTATCGCACCGATGGCAGTTGGCTGCTCATCCGCTTCAGCGGCACCGAGGCGCTGCTGCGCGTCTATGTCGAGGCGCGCTCGCCCGAGGACGTCGACACACTCCTTGCCGAAGGCCGACGCATCGCCGGCGCGACCTGATGGACGCCCGTGACTTCTTCGGCTACAAGAATCCCGACGAGGAGCCTGGCCGCCCCGATCCGGCGGATCCGGCGACCGATGACGGCCCGCCGCTCTTCGAGGACGCGGTCACGCTCGATGATCCGGCGACCCTCAAGCGCATCGACCCCGAGGACATGCTCGGCAAGGTCGCGGAGCTGCCGCGTCAGCTGTCACAGGCGCGACGCGTGGTCGCGGCGGCCGAGCTGAGCGGATCCCTCGCTGACGTCGATGCTGTCGTCGTGCTGGCCATGGGCGGTTCCGCCATCGGGGCCGAACTCGTCGCGGCCGCGGCGGGGGAGCGTCTTCGCGTCCCGCTCATCGTGCATCGCGACTACGGGCTTCCCGCCGGTGCCGGCGCGCGGACGCTCGTTATTGCCATGAGCCACTCGGGCGAGACGGCCGAGACGCTCTCAGGTTTCACCATGGCACGGGCGCGCACCCTCCCTATCGTCGTGATCAGCACGGGCGGGCGCCTAGCCGCATCGGCGGAGGAGCATGGCCTCCCGCTGCTGAAGTACCAGGCCGGAGGTCAACCGCGGGCAGCCATCGGCTATGGCACCGGCATCATCCATGAGCTGATGGTGCGGCTGGGGCTGATCGAGAGTCCGGATTCACTCGGACCGGCGGCGTCCGCCATTGAAGAGTTGCTTGATCGCTTCGCGCCATCGGTCGAGACCGATGCCAACCCTGCCAAGCAGCTGGCGTGGTCGATGTTCGGTCGCATTCCGATCATCTATGGCCATGGGCCGATGGCGGCGGTGGCGCACCGCTGGAAGACACAGCTCAACGAGAACGCCAAGGCCTGGGCCGCCTGGGAGCCGATGCCCGAGGCGAACCATAACGCGATCGAGGGCAGCATCAATCCGCGCGAGCTGTCCGACGCGCTGTACATCCTCCAGTTGCGCGACCCCGATGAGCCCGACCAGCTTGCCGCTCGCTACCGTGCCGTCGAGGAGCTACTCGGCGAGCGGGCCACCAACCGCTCGGAGGTGTGGGCGAGCGGCCCGTCACCGCTGGCGCGGGTGCTCACGACGGTCGCATACGGTGACCTGGTGAGCGTGTATCTCGCAATTCTTTACCAGACCGATCCGACGCCGGTTACACTGCTCGCAATGCTCAAGGAGCGGCTCGCCAGGGCCACCGGATCGGACCCGCCAAGCACATAGGGAGGTAACAGCAGCGTGCATTCGAGCATGATCGGCAAGGTCGAGAAGGCTATGCGCTATGCCCACGAGCCAGATCGCGTGAAGCTCCAGACCTTCCGCGGCAGCTTCGCCGGGGACAACGGCAGCCACACGGTGACCCTTGACGGCGACACCTGGCATTGCGACTGCCACCTGTTCGAAACGGCGGGCGGTTGCACCCACACCCTCGCTCTCCAGAAAATGCTTGACCCGATGCTGACTGATGCTGCGCGCGAGACGCCGCTCTACGGGCACGCCGACGCGTCGCAGGAGGAGCCGGTTCCGGCCTAGCTCGCCGCCTCGGTCTCGCTATCGATCTCGTCAACCCGGTAGCACGCCACGAAGTGGCGGTCGCCCTGCTGCTCGAGCGGCGGATGCGGATTTTCCTGACAGACCTGCGCCGCGAACGGACATCGCTGGATGAAACGGCATTCCGGGGGAGGGTTGATGGCCGCGGAAATGCCTCCCTTGATCTCGACCGGCGGCCGTTTCAGGGCTGGATCCGGCACCGGTACTGCCGACAGGAGCGCCCGCGTGTACGGGTGCTTGGGATTCGCGAGGATCTCCTCGGTCGGACCGATCTCGACGATCTTTCCCAGGTACATGACCGCGATGCGGTCGCACATGTAGCGGGCCACCGCGAGATCATGGGTGATGTAGAGGTAGGACACGCCAAGGTCTCGGCCGAGCTTGGTCATCAGCTCCATGATCGAGATCCTGATGCTGACATCGAGCATCGATGTCGGTTCGTCGGCCACGACGAAGGTCGGGTTCATGACCAGTGCGCGGGCGACGGCCACTCGTTGGCGCTGTCCACCCGATAGTTCATGCGGATAACGGAACAGGAAGCTCGCGGCCGGCGTCAGTCCCACGAGTTGGAGCAGCTCAAGAACCCGCTCCTCTCGTTCCGCGACGGAGCCGACGCCCTGGACGGCCATCGGCTCGGAGATCGTATCGAAGATGGTCCGGCGTGGATTCATCGATTCGTATGGATCCTGGAAGATCATCTGGACGCGGGCGCGGAAGTCCTTGATCTCGGACCCCTTCACCTTCGCCACGTCGCGCTGGTAGTCGCCGTCCCGGAACATGATGCTCCCACCCGTCGGCTCCATGAGCTTGACGAGCATTCGGCCGGTGCTGGACTTGCCGCATCCCGACTCACCCACCAAACCCACGCTCTCGCCGGGCGCGATGTCGAGGCTGATGCCGTCCACGGCATGCACGAAGTCCGTTGGCGCGCGGAACAGGCCCTTGGAGATGGGGAAGTGCATCTCGAGGTCGCGGATCTCGACGAGCGGCTCGCCGGTCCGGGGCGGCGGCAGGGTGGCGGTCATCGGTGCAGGGCCTCCTCGAGCTCGGGTACCTGTTCGTGATGCCAGCATGCCACCCGGTGACCGTCACCGATCTCCTCGAGCGGCGGTTCGTCTGTGACGCACTTGTCCGTGGCGAACGGACAGCGGGGATGGAACCGACACCCGGTGGGCGGACTGAGCAGGTTAGGAGGCTCGCCCTCGAGGGGGGCCAGTTCACGGCGTGGCCCCGTGATCGATGGCGTCGAACGAAGGAGGAGATACGCATACGGGTGGCGAGGTCGGGCGAAGATGGTGCTGGTCGGGCCGTACTCCACCAGCTTGCCGGCGTACATGACGCCAAGTGAGTCAGTGACCTCGGCAATGACGGCGATATCGTGGGAGATGTAGATGATCGACATCCCCAGCTCCGCCTGGATCCGCTTGAGCTCCTTGAGGATCTGGTCCTGGACGATGACGTCGAGCGCGGTGGTCGGCTCGTCCGCGATGATCAGCTCTGGACTGCAGGCCAGGGCCATGGCGATGACGGCGCGCTGGCGCATGCCACCCGAAAACTCGTGAGGGTAACGATCAAGCATCTCCGGGGTGAGACCGACCGAGCTGAAGAGCCTCTCCATGTGCTCTCGCTGCTGGTCGTAGCTCATGGCACCGCGGTAGTGAGTGTCGAGGGTCTCCCGGATCTGATCGCCGACCCGATACACCGGGTTCCACGAGTTCATCGCCCCCTGGAAGACCATGGCGATGTCCTTCCAGCGGTGCTGCCGCATTTCGTCCGGGCTCAGGTATAGCAGATCCTCTCCATTGAAGCGGATCTCTCCGGAGACATATTCGGCATTCGAAGGAAGCAGGCGCAGCAGTGACAGGGCGACCGACGTCTTTCCGCAGCCGGACTCGCCGACGAGGCCTACGGCTTCGCCCTGGTGGACGGTGAACGAAACATCCTCGATGGCCGATACCTCGCCGGCCTTGATCTTGTAGTGCATCACCAGCCTGTCCACTTCCAGCAGCGGCTTGGTCCGGTCAATCTGGCGTGTTTCCAGGTTCTCGAGGGATGTCGTCATTGATTCCTCTTGGCGCTCAGCGGGAGCGGAGCCGGGGATTGACCACTTCGTCCATGCCCCGGCCAACGAGGAAGAAGCCGAAGCAGATGAACGTGACCGCGAGCCCTGCCGGGAACAGCAACCACCAGTAGGAGGTCCCGCTCAGCAGGTAGCCGTTGTTCTGGGCACTGTTGATCATGAGTCCCCACGTCATATCGACGTTGAGGAGGCCGAAGAAGGAGAGCGTCGACTCGATGGCGATCGCCTCTGTCACGCCGAACATCATGAACAGGAAGCTCAAGGGCAGGACGTTCGGGATGATGTGGCGGAAGATCACGTGCCAGTGTCCGCCGCCGGCCACCCGGGCAGCGTCGATGTACGACTTGACGGTGATGGAAAGAGCCTGGGACTTCAGCACGATGGCCACGCCGCCGAAGCCGCTCAACACGCCGATGATCAACCCGAGCACCAGCATTGACATTTCGAGCACCGCGCTCAGCACGATCAGCACCGGGAGCAGCGGCATGAGCAGGATCAGGTCGGCGAACCGCATCAGCCCGCCGTCGATCCACCCGCCGAAGTAGGCGGCGATGGCACCGACCGCGGTAGCGATGAACACGGTGGTCAGGGCGGCCACCGCCCCGAGGAAGAAGGCTGCCCGGGTGCTGAAGAGGAGCTGCGAGAGGATGTCGCGTCCCCGAGCGTCCGTGCCAAGGTAGTGCGGCGTCTCGCCGGTGAGCGTCGGCGGAGCCGGCTGGGTCGGAATGTTGATCACTTCCCCAACGTCGATCATCGGGTTCATTCGGAGTTGAGCCTCCGTGAGCGAGATCTCCGCGGTGGGGTCCGTCGGCTCGCCCTCGACCACGGTGTATTGCGTCATCACGGCGTCGTAGCCGACGACCGGGTCGTAGATGCGAGGCTCCCACACGGTGGCCATCAGGACGGGGTGGGCGATGGCCATCGCCGCGAAGATCGCGATGAGACCCAGGCCGAGCATTCCCATCTGATTTCCGCGGAAGAGTCCCCACATCATCCCCACAGAGCGGCCGAGCAGTCTGAGGCGAATCCGCCATATGGGGACGGTTCGGACGTCTGCTCCGTCAGTCAGCTCTCGCGTGGACGCGCCGTCAGGATCTCTTTGGCCAGATCGGGCGTGCTCGTCATCGGCCTCGATTGGAGGAGTGGTCATGTGATTCGAATCCTTGGATCCAGCATTGCGTAGAGGACATCGGCCAGCAGGTGGCCAAACAGGGCAAGCACTCCGGTGATAGAGAGGGCGCCAACCGCGAGCGGGAGGTCGGATACTGAGATGGCTTGAAGGAAGATCAGGCCCATTCCCGGCCAGGAGAAGATGGTCTCGGTCACGATACCACCGCCAATGACGAATGCCAGCGCCAGGACCAGGGAGGTCGTCACCGGCAGCATGGCGTTACGGGCGGCGTGGCGGTCGCGAATCACCCAATCCGGCAAGCCTTTGGCTCGGGCGGTGAGGATGTAGTCCTCGCCCAGCGTCTCGAGCATGGCCGCTCGGGTCAGGAGCATGATAGCTCCGAAGGCGACCAGTGCGAGGGTGATGACCGGGAGCATCGTGTGGTGGGCAATGTCAGCCACATAGTCGCGAGCGGGATTCACAAACCAATAAAGGACCAGCGCTCCGATGGAGAGTAGTGCCAGTCCCTGGCCGAGCCGGTTCTGGGTGACGAGATTCGTGGAGAAGCGCTTGATCAGGTAGCGACCGATGGTATAGACGACCGTCACGATGATGACCGACAGGATCATCTGTCCGAAGACCTCGTTGGCGTTATAGGGTGAGCCCTGCCACAGTCGTGCATCGATGAATCGCCCGATGGGGAACCACCCCAGGGCGAAGCCGAAGAACCACAGCATCACGATGGCGAACCACGGGTAGAAAACGGTCTGGAGAAAGATGCCCGACACGATCAGGCCCTGCTCGGATCGTTCCCCGCGGCCCCAGGCGATCATCTTGCCGGTTTTGAAGCCTAGCCAGAACGCGAGGAGGGTAGCGGAGAGGAAGAGAACCAGGGTGCGCGGAAGGGCGGTCCACAAGATGTCCGCCACCCCTTGGGGATAACGGCTGAAACTGACGCCCATCTCACCTCGGAAAAAGTTCGTGATGTAGGTGAAGTACTGGGTGAGAAGGGGCTGATCGAGACCGAGCCTCTCCCGAAGCCTGAGGCGCTCAGATGCGGGAATGCTTGGATCGGCGGTCAGGGTATCGCTGATGTCGCCCGGCATGGCCTGCAGCAGAAGCCACACCAAGGTAAGGAACACGACGAACAGGATGGCCATCTGCACCAGGCGACCGAGCAGGAACTTGATCATGTGTGCAGGTGACTCCTCACGTTCGGCCCCTTACCGGTTGATTCGCTGACGGCAACGAAAGTGAACGAGCGGTGGGGGGCGGTCACGAACCGCCCCCCACCGATTGAGCTACAGGTCGGTCAGTCGGCGAGCGTCACAGCGCTCTGTTGGCCAGACAAGAACTGCAGGCCGGAAAGCGTCTCGGTGAACGGGTACTGGACCCTGTTGTTGTAGAACTCCAGGATGCCGGTATCGAACAGCGGGATGTGCGGCTTGTCGCGGGCGATGATCCGTTCCATCTCCCACAGATGACCGAACGCCTCATCCACCGTCTGCGAAGAGCTGAAGGCGGCGACGAGTTCGTCGTATTCCGCGTTGGAATAGCCCGTGTTGTTCGATCCTCCTTCGGTCCCGAAGAACGCCCCGTGGAAGTCCGGGAAAGCCGGGCTCCCAAGAGAATATCCGAGGATGAACATGTCGAAGTCGGGATCCTCTTCCGCGAACACGATATCGATGATCTTGTTGAAGTCGGTCGGGATGGACACGATCGGTATCCCCATCTCCTGCGCAACGCCGGAAATGTAGGCACCGAAGGTCGAGCGCAGCGGGTCGTATGACGCGGTCGGCGTCAAGATGTCCAGCTGCGGGACCGCGGCGCCGTCGGGATCGATCAGGCCCGAACCGGCCGAGAAGGTGAGACCTTCGCCCGGTTCGGGGGAGACTTCTCCATCCTCATCGGCGAAACCGGGAGCGGTCTCCCAGGTGTATCCGGCCTCGGTCAGGAGACTGATCGCCTCGGCGCGACGCGCATCCGTTTCCATTCCGGCATATCCGACCTCGGCCAGCTCGCCGGCGATGTCGGCGTCGTACCAAGCGCTGTTGCCCTCGGGGAGCAGGACGTAGAGCGGGAAGGCCACTCCCTGCAAGAGGCTCTCGGTAACGAACTCCTTGTCGATGAGTACCGTGAGTGCATCACGGAAGGCCGGCTGGCTCATGGGGGCACGCGTATGGTTGAACGCCAGGAACCGATAGCCGTTGGTCGGATTGACGACAGCTGTCAGGTCGGCATTCTCCGTGACCTGGTCCTGGAACCCTCGCTGCATTCCCAACGGGTTCAGCAGGAGGTCAACCTCACCGTCTGCCAGCGCCAGCACTGCTGCTTCCTGTCCGCCGTAGAGCGGGAACTGGAAGTTCTCAGCGTACGGACCCTCGGTCCACGTGGCGTCACCAGATGAGATTTCCGCGCCATTGTCGAAGTAATTCGGGTTCGCCGTGGTAGCGGCGAAGCTACCCTCTTGGCGCTCGCCATAGACCGTCGGGCCGGTGGCGGGGGCACCTACACCTGACGCGGCGAGCAGTGTCGTGGCAGGATCGTCAGAAGCACGCGCTTCCTCTACAACGTCAGCCCAGAAGTGTTCGGGCTGCACGGGCATGGTGGTCACACTCGAACCCGGACCCCAATGGCCCAGACCCGGCTGTGCGTTGAAGGTGACGCGCACGGTGAGGTCGTCGACGGCTTCGACCGCGGTCACGATGTCCGCGTCCACGAGGTCGGGCCAGTTGGTCCCCAGCTCGAGGTCGACTGCGGTCTGCCAGGTGAAGACCACGTCGTCGGCAGTGAGCTGCTCGCCGTCCGACCACAGCACGTCGTCGCGCAGCGTGAACTCACCGATCCACACGTCGCCATCCTCGGTCACCTCGGGGAGGTCCCCATCCGCCAGGTCCGGCTGGAGGTCGCCACCCGGCATCACCGTGGCGTAGGCAGCGTTGAGGTTGGGTCCAAGCACGTACTGGTTCCAGACGGTGCTTCCCGCATCGAGGTAGTTCCAGTAGTTGTCGGTTGTGATGTCCTGGAAGATGCCCAGGGTGTACGTTCCGAGGTCGCCGCCTGTACCTGCGCTGGCCGGTGGCTCCGAGGTGCCCGGATCGTCGGATGCCGGTGCCGAAGCCGGGGCCTCCGAGGCGTCTGAGCCTGCCGAGGTGGCGGGTGTACTGGTTCCCGCGTCACCGCAGGCCGTCGCCACGAGGGCGAGGATGGCGACGAGGACGAAGAGGCGCACAAAAGACGCGTTCCTGCTCAATGTCGTCATCGATAATTCCCTGCTGTCATCGATTTCCCTCTCTCTGGGTGCATTTTGCACGCGGGCATATTACACGCCGGCATTGTTGCCCGCGTATTAAGTTGGGGAGCATAGTCCGTGCGCGACGCACGTCGCAACCCTCCCAATCAACTGGCCGAGTCATCTGGCGCCTGCGCGCTCGGTGACTGTGGTGAAACCACCGGTTTGCCCTATTCGTGGCCACCATAGAGTAATACGACGGCAGCACCCTGAAGGTTCAGGCGCCCGTGCCGTCAACGCGTGCTAGCATCGGCGTCAACTGAAGACGAAGTGATCGGTGCCGTCCCCGAAAGGCGGACGGGTAAATGGCGAAGCCGGTGAGATGCCGGCGCAGTCCCGCTACTGTAGTCGCGCCCCAGTCGCATGCCCAGTCGCATGCCCAGTCGCATGCCCTGTCGCTTGATGGGGGCGCGAAAGCCAGGTCGACCAGCCAGATCGCGATGTCACCGCCCTCGTGTGAAAGGGAAGGCATCACCTCATGGCACTGTTTCGCCCTCCGCGTCCTGTTTTCCTCCTCCTCCTCCTCCTTCTTCTCCTCACCTCCGCCTGTGCGGCGCCCCCCGGCTCAGCACCGACAGCATCGGCGGATCCCACGACAGCCACGGCTAGCCTCGTGCCGTCGGCCGTCGCAGAGTCGTTCCCGGTCACCCTGACCGATGACGCTGGTCGGGAGCTGGTCCTCGATGCTTCGCCGCGCCGGATCGTCAGCCTGGCCCCGTCGAATACCGAGATCGTCTGCGCGCTCGGCGCCTGCGACCGCCTTGTCGGCGTCACCGACTTTGATGACTTCCCGCCCGAGGTGGTCGATGTCGATGCCGTTGTGATCGCGGCCTCGGTGGACGTCGAGCTGGTGGTCGCCGCCGAGCCTGATCTCATCCTCGCCGCCGGGAACGAGCTCACGCCGTCGGCCGTCATCGAACAGCTCGACGCACTCGAGCTCCCCGTTCTGATCCTGTATCCCGAGACCCTCGACGAGGTCTATGCCGATATCGAACTGATGGGGGCGGCGCTCGACCGGCGGTCGGAGGCCGCCGAGCTGGTGAACGGCATGGAGGGCCGCGTGGCCGACCTCGTTGCTGCGGTCGAAGGCGTCGAGCGGCCGCTGACCCTGTACGAAGTGTTCCACTCCGAGGGAACGACGTATACGGCCGGGCAGGGATCCTTCCTTGCCTCGTTGCTTGACCTGGCGGGGGCGACGCCGCTGACCGGGGACGCGCAGGGCGTGATCGGTGCCGAGGACCTGGTCGCCGCTGACCCGGAGCTCGTCCTGCTCGGCACGGCGTCGTATGACCCATCGTTGAGTGATTCCGAAGCCGCGCTGGGGGCGGTCCGCGCTCGCGCCGGGTGGGCCGACCTGTCCGCCGTTCGCGACGGTGCGGTGATTCCGTACCTCGACGACATAGTCACCACGCGTCCGGGCCCGAGGATCGTCGATGGCCTCGAGGCCCTGGCGCGCGCGATCCATCCGGACAGCTTCGAGTAATCCGCATGAGTGCCACGACCGTGGCCCGGCCAATCGCGTTCGGCCCGTCACCGGGTCGAACGACCTTGGTGCTGGGTGGCGGCACCGCGCTCCTCGTGATCGCCGCAGGCGCGGCGCTCGTCTTCGGCACCAGCGGCATCAGCATCGGCGACGCCGTTGCCATCCTGCTGTACCAGCTGACCGGAATCGGGCCGGTCACCTGGCCCGCTTCGACCGAGACGATCGTGTGGGAGCTGCGGCTCCCGCGCATCGTGGCCGGCATGGTCGTCGGCGCCGGCCTCGCGTGTGCCGGCACGGTCTTCCAGGCGCTGCTGCGCAACCCGATGGCCGACCCGTACATCATCGGCCCAGCGGCCGGAGCGTCCCTGGGGGCCGTCACGGCGCTGCTGTTGGTTCCGGTCGCGTCGGTGGGCTGGCTTGGGATCGGCCTGGTCCAGCTCTTCGCGTTCGCCGGAGGGCTGGTAACCGTGCTGGTGGTGTTCCTCATCGCTCGAGGACGGGGCGGCACTCCGGCCGTGACGCTGCTGCTGGCCGGCTACGCAGTGTCATCGCTCCTGGCGGCCGGCGTCGCGCTGCTGATCTTCAACTCGGGTGAGCGCCTTGCGGCGGTCATCAGCTGGCTGCTCGGATCGCTCGCTGGCGCGTCGTGGCCGCGAGTCGCCTTCGCGGCGCCCCTCATCGTGATCAGCTTCTCGTTGCTCCTGCTTCGCTGGCGACGCCTCAACGCACTCCTGCTCGGGGAAGCGCAGGCCGCTCATCTGGGCGTGGACGTCGAGCGCGAGAAGCGCATTCTGACCGGTCTGGCGGCGCTCTCCACCTCGGCGGGAGTCGCCATCTCGGGCACGATCGGCTTCGTGGGACTCGTCGTGCCACACCTGGTGCGCCTTGCCATCGGCCCCGACCATCGGCTGCTATTGCCGGCCAGCATGCTGTACGGCGCAGGCCTGCTGGTGCTGGCCGACCTCGGAGCACGCCTGGCCGGCGGCATCCCGGTGGGCGGCGTCACCGCCCTCAGCGGCGCCCCAGTCTTCCTGTGGCTGTTGCGACGCAGCGTTGTCGGCGTGCGAGTCGGTCGGTGAGCGAGTCAGTCGTCCGCCTCCGTGCGGTCGAGGCCGGCTATCGCGGCGCTGCCGGAATCCGGCGCGTCCTCGATCGAGTTGACCTCGATCTCCACGGGGGGGAGATGCTGGCGCTCCTTGGGGCGAACGGCAGCGGCAAGACCACGTTGCTCGGGGTCATGGCCGGCACGATTCGACCGACTGCCGGAAGCGTTGAGCTGTACGGCCGTCCCATGCAGGGCTGGCCGCGAGCCGAGATCGCGCGATCGGTGGCCGTCCTGCCACAGT
Source organism: Candidatus Limnocylindria bacterium (assembly GCA_038255505.1). Taxonomy (GTDB): domain Bacteria; phylum Chloroflexota; class Limnocylindria; order QHBO01; family QHBO01; genus JACDBZ01. The sequence goes on along the minus strand of JBBSLF010000001.1, from coordinate 56,238 downwards.
CGCTGGAGCTGCCCGCTGGGTTTCGGGTCTCGGAGGTCGTGGCCATGGGCCGCACCCCGCATGCGGGACGGTGGTTCGGCTGGAAGGCCGACGACCAGCGAGCCGTCGCTGACGCCCTTCGAGATGCCGATGCGGAGGAACTGGCGGATAGACCGGTGTCCGAGCTGTCGGGAGGTGAACGCCAGCGCGTGCTCGTCGCCCTTGCGCTCGCCCAGGAGCCGACGCTCCTTCTCATGGATGAGCCGACGACGCATCTGGACGTCGCGCATGCCACATGGCTGCTCTCTCGCGTCTCGCGGCTCCACCAGCTCCGTGGAGTGACCGTGGTCGTGGTCCTTCATGACCTTGTCCTCGCGAGCATGTGGGCACCGCGGGTCGTCGTCCTGGATACGGGGCGCATCATCGCGGACGGACCGCCCGACGAGGCGCTTCAGCCCGATGTCGTCCGGCACGCGTACGGAGTTGCCGTCGAGAGCGTCGTCACCGAAGGGGGACGGCGGGTCCTCGTCCCGCATCTTCCGCGCTGAGCTCAGCCGGTGTTCGAGGTGTCGGTTGGTTGACAGGGTTGGTGTCCGGTTGGGTGTTGACGACGAAAGGGGCGACCCGTCACTCTCTGACTAGAAGTCGGATCGGAGCGGAGATGCCGCTGTGGGTCCGAGCACGGAGTGACGATCATGGCTGACAAGCACGCGGCGGACGATCAGGTCGAAGAAACGTCATCGGGGCCGTCGGATGCCACCGATGACACCGAGGGCCATCTGCTCATGCCGAACATCGCGGCGGCTCGGGCGCTCGCTAACAGTCACGGGCGCGAGCTGGAGCGCAACAAGCGCATTCGTGTTCAGCACAAGGACAGCCGTCCTGGCGAGAGCCGCAGCCGCTGAGGATCGGGCCTGGCCCCCCGGATCGGGGATCAGGGCTCGGGGCGCGGGATCGGATCGGTACGAATCTCGACCTGCTCGCTGCCGTCGGGTCGACGGGTGCGCGTCACGTGGATGTGCGGGTGGGTCTCGTCGCCCACCTGGTCCTTCTCGACGCTGACCATGACATGCTGGTCGACGTCGGTGAGCCGCTCGTCCTCCGGCAGCGCGGCATTGGGGACGGTGCGGAAGACAGCATAGCTGACGAAGACCCATAGGACCGCCACAACCGGGATGCCGAACAGAGCCCCCCAAACACCTGCGACCTGCGCGCCGATGAGCAGGGCCACCAGGACGAGGATCGGATGGAGGCCCAGCGCTCCCTGCATGAGCCTCGGCTGTAGCCAGTTCACGAGCACGGTCTGAACACCAACCAGGATGATGGTGACCGGGATGAACCCTCCATCGGTGAAGAGCGCAGCGCCGAGGATCGGCGGCACCAGCGCGAGCGGCGGTCCGAAGAACGGGATCAGCATTGCGAGCGCGCTGATCGTGCCCCACAGGAACAGGTAGGGAATGCCGAAGATGGTGCCGATCACGCCCACGAGCAGCGCCTGCATCGCGGCCAGGATGAGCTGAGCCCGGAGGAACCCCCCGAAGGCGCGGACGATGCTTCGTTCGAGCAGGTTTACCTCGTCGGTATAGCGGCGCGGCACGGCGGCCCGCAGGCGGGCCAGGATGCGCTTCGAGTCCATGAGCATGTACAGCGACAGGACGATGATGAGCAGGAGCGAGCCGAGTGCCGCGATCGTCACTCCGGCGATGGCCTGCGCCTGCTCGACGATCTCGCCGCCCAGCCGCCCCACCTGCGCCACCGCCCCGGCGTACAGCTCCGCGAGGTCGATGCGCTGGCGTCCAAGCTGAAGGCCCCGCTCCCAGTCGGCCAGGACGGCGAGGATGTCACGCTCCGTCTGCGGGTAGTTCTCGGCGAGGTCAGCCACCTGCTGCGTGATGGCCGCGCCGGTGTAGAAGAGGATGAAACCGAACACGACGAGCGCCAGCAGGTACGTCCCGGCCACGATGGCCGGCCTGGGCATCTCCAGCCGCGCCGCCAGCCATTCCACCACGGGGGACATCACGAAGGACAGGAGCCAGGCGAGGAACAGGATCAGGCCGATGGAGGCGAAGCCGACCACGAATCCCAGCAGGCGCTCGGCGAGGAGGAAGCCGAAGTACGCGCTGCCGAGGACAAGGAAGATGACGAGCCAGCGACGTTCGCGCGTTCCCAGCCCCGAAATGGCTCCTGTCACGCTCCGGCCTTCTGTCGCGGACCGATCCCGACCGCAGCCTTGACCTCGGCCATCGTCGCCGCCAGCAGCGGCCGGACATGGGCCGCGCCGGCGGCGAGCGTCTCCTCCACGATGGCCGCATCGGCCGCGAGCTCTCGGCGCCGGTCACGCATGGGGCGAAAGAACTCGATGATCCGCTCAGCCAGCAATTTCTTGGTATCGACGCATCCGGTGCGCGCCGTGCGCTCCCCATCGTGGATCTCGAGGTAGTCGCCGCCGAAGAACCGATGCAACTGGCACACGTTGCACACCTCCGGACGCCCCGGGTCGGTGCGCTTGATGCGCAGCGGGTCGGTCACCATGCTCATCACGAGGCGTCGAATCTCATCGGGCTCGGCAAAGATCGGGATCGTGTTTCCGGCGCTCTTGCCCATCTTGCGCTTGCCATCAGTGCCGAGCACAACGGACGCATCGGTATGGACCGCTCGTGGTTCGGCGAAGATCTCGCCATATCGCCGATTGAAGGCGCGCACGATCTCACGGGACAACTCGAGGTGCGCCTGCTGGTCCCGCCCGACGGGCACGATTGTGGCCTTGTAGATCACGATGTCGGCCGCCTGCAGGACCGGGTAGTTCAGGAGCCCCGCGCTGTTCTCCTTGCCCTCGGCCAGGGCGGCCTTATAGGTCGGATTGCGCTCGAGCCAGCTGACGGGCACGACCGTGTCGAAGATCCAGCACAGCTCGGCATGCTCGGGAAGGTCGGACTGGCGGACGATGGCGCAGCGCGTCGGGTCGAGCCCGACGGCGAGCATGTCCAGCACCATCTCGTGAGTGAGGCCGCGGAGAGTCTCGCCGTCATGGACCGTGGTCAGCGCGTGGTAATCGACGATGGCGTAAATCGCCTCGTACCGGTCCTGGAGCGCCACGTAGTTGGCCTGCGCGCCGAGGTAGTTGCCGAGGTGCGATGCGCCGGAGGGCTGAATGCCGGTGAAAAGGCGCTCGCCGGCGTCGGCGGGCGCCGCGGGGGGCTGGCTCATACCGTCGGCGAGTGTAACCCACGCTGCTATCGTGGACCGATGCCCGACGCCGTCGACCCCTGGACCGCCGCAGTGCGTCTCCACGCTCGGATCGGCCACGCGATCGAGGTGCATGAACGCATCGGGTCCACGAATGACCGGGCTCGCGACCTGCTCGTCATGCCGGGTGGGCCGGGCAGCGTCGTCATCGCCGAGGAACAGGTGGCTGGCCGAGGCCGTCGCGGGCGTACGTGGCAATCGCCACCCGGTCGAAATCTGACCTTCAGCGTCCCGATGCATCCGCGGCTCGCCGCCGTCGACGGATGGCAGCTCGGCCTGGCCGTGGGCCTGGCCGTCCACGGCGCGTGCGCGGCCCTCGATCCATCGGTCGCGTTGAAGTGGCCGAACGATCTTGTCGCGAGCGATGGGCGGAAGCTCGGTGGCCTGCTGATCGAGACCGTGATCGATGGCGAACGGTTGAGCGGAGCCGTCGTCGGCATCGGACTCAACGTGAACTGGCGCCGCGATGAGATGCCAGTGGAGCTCGCAGCATTCGCCACCTCGCTGGCGGACCTCCTTGGAGCCGATGTCGACCGCGTGGCGCTCCTGCGTTCCGTGCTCGACGGTCTCGAGCGCGAGCTCGTGGCTGTCGAGGACGGAGGGTCTCCGCTCGTCCGGTATCGCACCGTGTGCGCGACGCTGGGCGCATTCGTGAGCATCGAGACACAGGCCGGTCGGGTGGAGGGCCGTGCGGTCGAGGTGGACGACACGGGAGCGCTGGTGGTGGAGACCTCGGCCGGACGGATCTCGGTCACGGGCGGGGACGTGGAGATGGTCCGTCGCATGGTACGGGCGTGAGCGTCGACGTCGTGGGCGCGGTCATGGGTGATCCGGATCCCGACCTGGTCGACGTGCGCGCCGCCCAGGTCGACCATTCCGCATTCGGCACGCTGTACCGCCGCTATCTCGACCGCGTTTACGGTTACTGCTTCTATCTGCTCGGCGATCATCACGACGCTGAGGACGCGACGGAGCGCACGTTCCTGGCTGCGCTGGCAGCCATCGACCGATATCGCGACCAGGGCTCGACGTTCCGCGCCTGGCTGTTCCGGATTGCGCACAACCAGCTGGCGAACGCTCTACGAGCGCGCAGCCGCCATCAGACGGCGCCCCTGGACGCGGTCATGGAGCCGACGGCGTCGGGCGACCCAGCGGCCGAGCTCGTGCAGGCCGAGGTGGCGCGATCCGTGCGTCGCGCGGTGGCCCTTCTTGCGGAGGATCGTCGCCAGGTGATCGTGCTGCGATTCGTCGACGGGTTGAGCGCGCGCGAGATCGGCGCCGTCATCGGGCGCAGCGAGGGTGCGGTGAGGGTACTCCAGCATCGCGCGCTACGGGATCTCGCCGCCCTCCTGGCGCGGCGGTGAGCTGGAGGCAGGAACGTCGCCCGGTGTAACGTATCGGCCCCCGCGGTGTTAGCAGGAACGTCATGAACCCACCTCCATCGGTCGCCGAACGACTTGACCACGCCATCGGACAGGTGCTCGGCGGCGCCAGCCTGGCCGTGGCCAGCGCCAGTGCCGGCCTCGATCTCACGACGCGTCCCCTGATCGAGGTGGCCGAGTCCGTGCGCGCCGCCCTGCCGGTACTCCCGGCCTCGCCGGGATTCGAGAGCCGCCTGGATTACCGACTGAAGGGCGCGGTCGAATCACGCGATGCGCTGGCGTGGGCGCTTCGCCACCCGGGCCGCCTGATCGTCACCGGCGCCGTCGGATCCGCGGTTGGCGTGGGTGTGACCGCGTATGCGGTCTGGCGCAGCTCGCGACGTGGCGCGCCGCATCGGTTTCTCGGCAGATGAGGACCTAGAGGATTGCCGATCAAGTTCCCGTTCAGCCGTCGTGCCGCGCCTTCGGACGCCTGGACCAAATGCCCGGCCTGCGATGCGCAGGTATTCAACAAGCAACTCGAGCGCACCTTGCGCCTGTGTCCGGAGTGCGGCCATCACTTCCGGATGTCGGTCGGGGAGCGGATCGACCTCCTGCTCGATCCGAACAGCTTCGAGGAGCGGGACGCCGGTCTCGAGGCGGTCGACCGGCTCGGTTTCCATGACGATCGCCCGTACTCGCACCGACTGGAGGCGTCGCAGGTCAAGACCGGCCTGCGCGACGCGGTCGTGTGGGGCATCGGCCACATCGAGGGGCAGCGCGTCGCAATCGGCATCTTCGACTTCCGGTTCATGGGTGGCAGCATGGGCGCGGTCGTCGGCGAGAAGCTGGCGCGCTGCTTCGAGACCGCGCTCGAAGAGCGAATCCCGGCCATCGTGGTGAGCGCCTCGGGTGGCGCCCGCATGCAGGAGGGCACGCTCGCGCTCATGCAGCTGGCCAAGACAACCGCGCCACTGGCGCGCATGGATGCGGCCGGCGTGCCGTTCATCGCCGTGCTGACCGATCCGACCACGGGCGGCGTGCTGGCCAGCTTCGCAAGCCTGGGCGATGTCATCCTGGCCGAGCCGAAGGCGCTCATCGGCTTCGCTGGCGCCCGCGTGGCATCCGATACGGTCGGCGAGGAAATGCCCGAAGGCTTCCAGACCGCTGAATTCCTGCTTGCCCACGGCTTCGTGGACGCGATCGTTCCGCGTGGCGAGCTCCGCACCACCCTCTCCCGCCTCCTGCGCCTTCTGCCGGCGGCTCCGATCGACGACGGCATCCTGACCGATGCCGAGCGCACATGGGGGCCGATTGGCGCTCTGTCCGGCCTGGCCGAGCGGGTTGGGGGCGCAGTCAGCGAGAGGATCGGCATCGATGTCGACGCCCTCGACAGCGGCAATGGCTCGCGCCCGACCGGCACGGCAGCGAAGCCCCGGCCCGGGGAGGATCGATCATGAACGACGGTCCGCTGGTCGCGGGCGCGGCACCGCCCACGCCCGACGCGGTCGAGGCCGCCTGGCGTCGCGTCCAGCTGGCGCGGCATCCCCAGCGTCCGCGCACGCTCGATCTCGTTCCGCTCATCTTCACCGGCTTCTTCGAGCTGCACGGCGACCGCGCCTTCGGGGATGACGCGGCCATCGTCGCCGGACCGGCGTTGCTCGATGGCAGGCCGGTGATGGTCATCGGCCATCAGAAGGGGACGGACACGGAATCGCACATCCTGCGCAACTTCGGGTCGCCGCACCCGGAGGGTTTCCGCAAGGCGCAACGCGCCATGCGGTTGGCCGACAAGCTCGGCCTGCCGGTCGTCACGTTCCTCGACACTGCCGGCGCGTTCCCCGGGCCGGCGGCCGAGGAGCGCGGCCAGGCGGAGGCGATCGCCTCGAGCGTCAAGCTCATGACCGGCCTCCAGGTACCCATCGTCGTGGTGGTGCTGGGCGAGGGCGGGTCGGGCGGCGCGCTGGCCATCGGCGTCGGCGACGTTGTGCTGGCGCTCGAGAACGCCGTGTATTCGGTCATCAGTCCCGAGGGCTGTGCCTCGATCCTGTGGCGCTCGCGTGACGACGCACGAACCGCGGCCGCCGCGATGCGCATGACCGCCGACGACCAGGTCGAGCTTGGCGTGGTCGATGCCATCATCGCCGAGCCCGGGGAGGGAGCCCATACCGATCATGAGGCCACGGCGGGTGCCGTGAAGGCCGCCATTCTCTCCGCGCTGCGCCGGCTGACCGCCAGCGGGACCGACGCCCTGCTTGCGACGCGCTATGCTCGGTTGCGCGGCATGGGCGCCTATCTCGAGACCGGAGCAGGTCCCATCCGCCCGCCGGAGGCGCCCTCGTTGCGTCGCCGGATCGGCCGGATCCTCCATCTGCCCGGGGTCCCGCGCCGGCCGCGCTGGAGCGAGATCTGGCCGAGTGATGGCAACGACGACGAGAGCGAGAGGGGCGCATGACCGATTCCGACCCGGCCCTGACCGCGATTGCGCGAGCGGCCGACGAGCTCGTACCGCAGCTCACCGAGCGCCTGGCTCGTTATCACCTGGGTGAGATCGAGGTCACCATGGGCGACCTTCACCTTCGCGTGGCCTCCGGGGATCGTACCGAGGCCACGCCGGCCACCATCCCTGTCTCCACGGCGAAGCAACCCGCGCCGGATGCTGCCCCGGCATCGCTCGGCATCGCATCACCGGCGGTCGGCTTCTTCGTGTACGCCGACGGCCTCGGGCCGGGACTCGAGGTGGCCAAGGGAGACGAGCTCGGGCACGTCGAGATGCTCGGGGTTCGCCATGACGTCCGCGCGCCGCGCGGCGGCACCGTCCGACACCTCGTGGCCGAGACGGGCGAGGCGGTCGAGTACGGCCAGGTCGTGCTCGAGATCGACGCTGGCGAGCGCGCCCGATGAGCCTGGCGCTGTTGTTCAGTCCGCAGGGATCCCAGGTGGTCGGCATGGGGCGCGAATTGGCTGAAGCTTCACCCGCCGCGCGCGCGGTCTTCGACGAGGCCGATCGTGTGCTTTCCTGGTCGGTCAGCGAGGTGTGCTGGAATGGACCGGAAGAGCGCTTGAATGACACGCGGCAGACCCAGCCGTGTCTGCTGGCCACGTCAGTGGCGGCCCTGCGCGCCCTGGCCGAGTCGGCTGCCGAGACGCCCGCCTTCGTCGCGGGGCACTCGGTCGGCGAGTACGCGGCGCTCGTTGCGGCCGGCGTGCTCGAGCTTGATGCCGCCCTCCGCCTGGTGACTCGCCGCGGCCAGCTGATGGCCGGCGTCGGCGCGGACGGGGGCATGGTCGCGGTGCTCGGTCTCGAACGGCCAACCGTCGAGCAGGTCGTGGCCGCCATCGCCCGTCCCACGGAGCTGGCCGTGGCCAACGACAACGCGCCCGGCCAGGTCGTCATCTCCGGGACCAGCGCGGCACTCGACGCCATCGCGGAGCCGATGCGTGCCGCTGGGGCGAAACGGGTCATCCGCCTGCCGGTCTCCGGGGCCTTTCACTCGCCGCTCATGGCGGGCGTGGCCGGCCGACTGGCCGACGCCTTCGAGGCCGAGCGCTGGAACGACGCCACGATACCGGTGGTGAGCAACGTGACGGCGGAGCCCCTGACCGATGCATCACGGATTCGAAACCTCCTCGCCGAGCAGGTGCGTTCGCCGGTGGAGTGGGTCCGTTGTGTCGAGCGCATGGTCGATGATGGGGTGGACACGATGATCGAGTGCGGATCGGGTACGGCGCTGGTCGGCATGATCAGGCGCATCGCACCGCAGGTGCGCACAGCGAGCGTGACCAATGCCGCCTCGCTCGCATCGGCTTCCGAGATGCTGCGCGCGACCGTGCCCGCGAAGGCATCGTTCTAGTCGTGTTCGCCAAGATTCTCATTGCCAACCGCGGCGAGATCGCCGTTCGCATCCTTCGGGCATGCCGCGATCTCGGCGTTCCGGCCGTCGTCGCGTACAGCGAGGCAGATCGCGACACCCTGGCGGTGAAGCTCGCCGACGAAACGATCTGCATCGGTCCGGCTGAGGCGCGCAAGAGCTACCTGAATCAGCCTGCTGTCATCAGTGCCGCCATGATCACCGGCTGCGACGCCATTCATCCCGGATACGGATTCTTGAGCGAGGACGCAACCTTCGCCGAGGCCTGCGTCGCGCATGATCTGACCTTCATCGGCCCGCGACCGGAGGTCCTCGAGCGCTTCGCGAGCAAGTACGCGGTGCGGCGCATGCTGGCGGCCACCGGCCTGCCCACGGTCCCCGGTAGCAATGGCATCGTCAGCGATCTCGGCGACGCCCTCGAGCAGGCAGGCGCGTCCGGGTATCCGGTCCTGCTCAAGCCATCGGCCGGCGGCGGTGGTCGGGGCATGCGCCTGGTGCGCAGCCCACGCGAGATGGAGACGTCGCTGCCACTGGCACGTTCGGAGGCGCAGGCAGCCTTCGGTGACGACTCCATATACTTCGAGAAGTGGATCGAGGAGTCGCGCCACGTCGAGGTGCAGGTCATGGTCGACCGTCACGGCAACGGCATCCACCTCGGCGAGCGTGATTGCAGCGTCCAGCGACGGCACCAGAAGATCATCGAGGAAGGGCCGTCGCCGGCCCTGGACGACGCGAGCCGCAATCGGCTGCGCGACCTCGCAATTCGAAGCGTGGTGTCTGCCGGATACGAGAGCGCCGGGACCCTCGAATTCCTGCTCGACGCGGACGGCAACTTCTTCTTCATCGAGATCAACTGCCGGGTCCAGGTCGAGCATCCGGTGACCGAGATGCTGACCGGCATCGACCTCATCACCGAGCAGATTCGCATCGCGGCCGGCGAGCCGCTCAGCCTGCGCCAGGAGCAGATCGCGTTCCGCGGCCACGCGATCGAGTTCCGCATCAACGCCGAGGATCCGAGCGACAACTTCAGCCCCCAGACCGGCGAGGTCGAGTCGCTCAACCTCCCCGGCGGGCCGGGCGTGCGCGTTGACACGCATCTCTACGCGGGCTACGAGATCCCGCCCTTCTACGACAGCCTGCTGGCCAAGCTGATCGTGTGGGGCGAGACACGGGAGATCGCCCTGGCCCGATCGCGACGCGCGCTCGCGGAGTTCGAGATCGGCGGCGTGAAGACGAACATTCCGTTTCACCGTGGGATCATCGACAATGACGCGTTCCTCGAGGCGCGCGTGAACACGAACCTGCTCGACCGCGTGGGTCCCGCCGCGTTCGTGACCAGCCAGGGAGAGCGATGACCACCGAAACGACCACGTACACCCTCCCGCTCGAGGCGGCGGACATCATGGGCATCCTGCCGCACCGCCACCCCTTCCTCCTCGTCGACCGAATCGTCGAGCTGGAGCCGGGCGTCCGAGCTGTCGGCATCAAGCAGGTCACCGTCAATGAGCCCCACTTCACCGGGCACTTCCCGGGTCGTCCGATCATGCCCGGCGTGCTGATGGTCGAGGCGCTGGCGCAGACGGCCGGCGTGGCGGTCCTCACGCTCGACGAGTATCGCGGCAAGTTGGGGTTGTTCGCCGGCATCGACGATTGCCGCTTCCGGCGCATGGTGGTCCCGGGGGACACGCTGCGCCTCGAGGTGACGGTCGAGAAGCTGCGCGGGATGTTCGGACGTCTGCGCGGCGTGGCGACCGTTGAGAGCGAGATCGCCGTCGAGGCAACGCTCTCGATCATCATCCCGCGAGACCAGCAGCCTGACGGAGGAGCTATCGATGCGTGACGGCGAACATCGGGTGGTGGTGACCGGCATGGGAGCCCTGACCCCCCTCGGCAACGATGTCGCCACCTTCTGGGATGGGCTCGTCAACGGTCGCAGCGGGATCGGACCGATCACCAGCTTCGATCCGGTCAAGACCGCCTGCAAGGTGGCCGGCGAGATCAAGGACTTCGACGCCGATACGGTCATGCCGCGCAAGGAGGTTCGCCGGCACGATCGGTACGTTCATTTCGCGTGGGCCGCGGTAGCCGAGGCGATGCGTGACGCCGGGCTCCCGAGCCCCATCGAGGACGAGGCGCTCGCCTGGCGCACGGGCGCCATCATCGGCTCGGGAATCGGTGGCATCAACACCATGATTCGCGACGTCACCGAGGCCGCGCTCCACGGCGTGGAACGCATCGGTCCATTCCTGGTCACGGCCCTGATTCCGGACATGGCGGCCGGCTATGTCGCCATCTATGCCAACGCCCGCGGACCGAACTACGCGACCGTCAGTGCGTGCTCGAGCTCGAACCATGCCATAGGCGACTCGTTGAACATCATCCGCCGCGGTGACGCGGACATCATGATCGCGGGTGGCGCTGAGGCCGGCATCGGCGAGATTCCCATCGCCGCGTTCAGTGCCATGCGCGCGCTCTCCACCAAACGCAACGATGATCCCGAGAAGGCGTCACGCCCGTTCGACGCGGAGCGTGATGGCTTCGTGATGGGCGACGGCGCGGGCGTTCTCGTCCTTGAATCGCTCGAGCATGCGCAGGCGCGCGGCGCGACGATCCACGCCGAGGTGGTCGGCTATGGAGCCACCGACGACGCCTCGCATATCACGCTTCCGGCACCGGGAGGGAGGGGCGCGGTGCAGAGCATGCGCGTCGCCATCGCCGATGCTGGCCTGACGACTGATGACATCGACTACATCAACGCGCATGGAACGAGCACGCCGCCGAATGACCGATCCGAGACGGCCGCCATCAAGACCCTCTTCGGCGGGCGGGCGTACGAGATTCCGGTGAGCAGCACGAAGTCGATGACCGGGCATCTCATGGGCGCCGGTGGTGGCGTCGAGGCAATCGCCACCATCCGCGCGATCCAGACCGGGATCCTTCCGCCGACCATCAACCAGGAGCATCCCGACCCCGACTGCGACCTCGATTACGTGCCGAACGAGGCGCGCGAGGTGCCGATTGCGGTCGGCATGAGCAACAGCTTCGGCTTCGGCGGGCACAACGCCACCCTGGTCTTCCGGCGGTACGACGACTGATGACCGAGCGTTCCGACGATCCCATATTGGCCGCGGTGGACCTGCTGGCGCCGGGGTTCGAGCGGGCCGGCCTGGAGGAACTCGAGCTGTCGCTGGGCGACCTGCGGATCCGCCTGGCCCGCCCGCGGACTCCTGATGTCCGTGCGACGGCGCCCGCACCGGCGGCCGTTGAGCCAGTCGCGGCGCCGCCCACCAACGGTCTGACCCCGTTCGGCGAGCCGGCTGCCGGGATGCGCTTCGTGAGCGCGCCGCTGACCGGGGTCTGGTATCCCTCGCCATCGCCGGGCGCACGGCCATACGTCAACGAGGGGGACGAGATCGGTACCGGCCAGGTCGTCGGCATGATCGAGGCAATGAAGCTGTTCAACGAGATCAAGTCCGATGCGTCCGGAACGGTCACCCGCGTCCTGGTCGAGAACGGCGCGCTCGTGAAGCGCAAGCAGCCCTTGCTGGAGCTCGATCCCCGATGACCGATGCCACGAATCCCCAAGGAGCACCTCTAATGACCAACGCGCTGATCACCGGATGGGGGATGTACGCGCCGTCGCGCATCATGTCGAACGCCGACCTCGAGAAGCTGGTCGACACGTCCGACGAGTGGATCGTCAGCCGGACCGGGATCCGGGAGCGACGGATCGCAGCAGAGAACGAAACTACGACCACGTTGAGCGTGAACGCCTCGCGGGATGCGCTGGCCGTGGCTGGGATGGACCCGAGCGAGCTGGACCTCGTCATTCTGGGCACGTGCTCGCCGGATTACTACATGCCGGCCACGGCCGTGCTTGTGGCCCACGAGCTGGGGGCGAAGCGTGCCGCGGGCTTCGACCTCATGGCCGCCTGCTCCGGGTTCGTCTTCTCGCTGGCCACCGCCACCGCCTACGTGCGCAGCGGGATGTACCGCAACGTCCTGGTGGTGGGGGTGGAGCTGTTGAGCCGCTTCCTGGACTACACCGATCGCAACACCTGCGTGCTGTTCGGTGACGGAGCCGGAGCGGTCATCGTGTCGGCCTCGGATGAGCCGGGCGGGCTGCTGGGCCTCGACATGTACAGCGATGGCAGCGGAAAGGAAGGCATCATCTTCCCGGCCGGTGGATCGGCCTGCCCGACCACGCCCAAGACAGTCGCCGAGGGCGGCCATTTCGTGCACATGGCCGGCAAGGAGGTCTACAGGTACGCCACGCGGCAGCTCGCCGAGTCGTCCCGCTCCGCGCTGCGCAACGCGGGCCTGGGCGTCGACGACGTTGACCAGTTCCTCTTCCACCAGGCCAACCTGCGCATCATCGAGAGCGTGCAGAACGCCGTCGGCATCCCGAGCGACAAGACGTACCTGAATATCGAAAAGTATGGCAACACTTCGGCCGCTTCGGTGCCGATGGCGCTGGTGGAGGCCGTTGCCGACGGACGCATCCAGCCCGGCGACCGCCTGCTCATGGCGGCCTTCGGTGCCGGATATACCGCCGGCGCTGCCGTCGTGGAGTGGACGGCCGATCCGAATCGGGCCTTTTTGGCGCCCGGCTCACAGACCCGCCTGGGCAAGCCACAGCGTGCTCCCGAGGGTGTGGCCGTCCCTGCGTGAGCGGGCCACGTGGCCACGCCTCATGAATATCTGACCAACGAGGAGACCCCTGAACGATGTTCGACCTGACCGCCAAGACTGCGCTCGTGACCGGGGGCAGCCGCGGCCTTGGTCGTGCCATCGCCCTCGCTCTGGCCGGGCAGGGGGCCGACGTCGCGATCAACTACCGCGGCAACGCGGAGGCGGCCGAAGAAGTGGCGCAGCAGATCACCGATCAGGGCCGTCGCGCCATCACGATCCAGGGCGACACGAGCGAGGGCCGTGAAGCGTGCGAGGCGATGGTCAAGGCGGCGCTCGGCGAGTTCGGCTGCATTGACATTCTCGTGAACAACGCCGGCATCACGCGCGACAACCTCATCATGCGAATGGATGCCGAGGAGTGGGACATGGTGATCGCCACCAATCTGTCGGGTCCCTTCTGGATGACGCGCGCCATCGCCAGACCGATGCTCAAGGCTCGCTCGGGCCGGATCATCAATATGAGCTCGGCTGCGGGACGCATGGGCAATGCCGGACAGGCCAACTACGCGGCCGCCAAGGCGGGGCTCATTGGCCTCACCAAGACAACTGCCCGCGAGCTGGCCAGCCGCGGCATCACCTGCAACGCCATCGCGCCGGGCCTCATCACCACTGACCTCACCGCCGATCTGCCCGAGGCCGCCACCGAAGCGCTCAAGGGCATGACGCCGCTCGGCTACATCGGCACCGTGGATGACGTGGCCGCCGCCGCCGTCTATCTCGCCTCGGACGAGGCACGCTATGTCACTGGCCAGGTGTTGGGCGTGGATGGCGGGATCGTGATGGGCAGCTGATCCACTTCGGCGCCATCATCCGTATGCAGTGATGGCGCCCTCCGCCGCACGAGACCCGGGATCTTCTCCCGGGTCTCGCTGCATCCCCGGCAGGCTGCTTGCAAGCACGTAGAATGACGCCCACACCAGCAAGCGATTCCTTACCGGAGAAGCAACCGATGATCAGTCTTCGTTCCATCCTGCGCCCAAGCCGAATCGTGGATGCGCATTGCGACATCCCATGCGGAATCTACGACCCCGAACAGGCGCGAATCGAGGCCGAGTCATGCCTGCGCATCATCGAGAAGCACGCCGCCAGCGATGACGATCACTTCCGCGCGCGCTGCATCGCAATCAAGGAAGAGCGCGCCGAGCTGGTGAAGCACCACCTCGATGTCCTGTGGCACGACTACTTCAAGCCGGAGCACCTCGAGAAGTATCCCGACCTGCACGACACCTTTTGGAAGGCCACGAAACAGGCCTCGAAGGTCAAGCAGTCACTCGACGCTGGCGCCGCCAAGGAACTCCTGTTCATGATCGACACGGTCGACGAGATGTGGAAGGCAACCGGCGGACTGGAGAAGACCCGCGTGAACGGCCGACCTTCCTAGACCGATGTCGACGGGGCGCAGCGCCCTGCTGCTCCTCGTCCTCGTAATCCTCGCGGTGTGTGGGGCTCGGCGCTGGATCGACGTGGTCGAAGTGCGCGGTCAATCGATGGTTCCCACGCTCCAGCCCGGGGACCGACTGATCGTCGTCCGCGCGCCTGGGCGTGTCGCCGACGTCGTCTTGGCGTTCGATCCCCGCGATCCCGCCCGCGAGCTCATCAAGCGCGTGACGGCGGTTGATGACTGGGGTGTCACGCTGCGCGGGGACAATCCGTCCGCCAGCACCGATGCGCGCGTGTTCGGGGAACTCCCTCCTTCCTCCGTGCACTGGCGGGCTGTCGCGCGCTATTGGCCGCCGGGGCGCATCGGTCCAATCGTCGGCAACTGGGGAGTTCCTCTCACTCGCCAACCAGTGGAGCGAAGCGCCGGGTGAGGAATCGGCGTCGATACGGCGATGAGCTGCTCGCGTTTGGTCATATGACGCGCTGGTGGGCATTAGCTGGGAGAATTGGGTCGAACCGTCGGCGACTGAGCGTGGGCGCGACCCATCAGCACTGAATCTCTCACCTATTGCCCGTCACCACGGCGTTTGAGCGAACGGCAGTCGTGGTTTGGTCATATGACGCGCAGGTGGTCGTATGACCCGAAACGAGCGGCGCGGCGGCGGCAGGGGATGCCGGTCAGGCGCAGCCGCACTGTGCGGCCACCGCGTCCACGCACGCGTCGAGCGCCGAAGGCAGGAGAGTCACATCCGCACCCGCCTCCGCGGAGATGAGATGCTCGACCCCGGGCGTTGGTCGGACGGAGAGCCCTGCGTCGGGCACACGATGTCGCAGGAAGTCGAAGACCGGACCCAATCCAGCATCGCCGAACTCGGCTCGCACGGCTCCGGTGTCGACGACCACGAACTGCGGCGCGCGGAGGGTGACCGCCTGGTGCAGGCGTGCCGCGTCGTTGAAGAAGAACGCGATCGCCCCGGACAGCCGCGCGTCGACACCGATGGCGAGGTCGCGGTCGCGCGTGAGGCAGTAGAGAATCGGATCGGCGGCCATGGGTGATCGAAGGGTACCAGTCGTCCGGGCGCTACAATGATCGGCCCATGACAGCCACCACTCCCGTCCGCCGCAACGAGCGTCGCGACCTCACGAGCAAGCGCCACCAACACCTCGGGTCCCTGCTGGGTCGCGTGTGGGCGGTTGACGCCGTGGGTGTGGAGGAGCGCGCTGCCTCGCTCGCGAAGCGCTCCATCAAGAAGGACGCGAAACTCTGGGCGCTGGACCTCGCGATCCGAATGATGGACCTCACCACCTTGGAGGGGAAGGACACGCCGGGCAAGATCCGCGCGCTGGCGGGCAAGGCACGGCGCCCTGATCCGACCGACCCGAGTATCCCCTCCGTCGCCGCGCTGTGCGTCTACCCCAACATGATCCCGTTCGCGGTGGAGGCACTCAAAGGCTCCGACGTGAAGGTCGCATCGGTCGCGACCTACTTCCCATCCGGCCAGGCGCCGCTCGAGGTCAAGCTCGCGGATGTGCGAGGCGCCGTGGCAGCGGGAGCCGATGAGATCGACATGGTCATCGACCGGGGCGCGTTCCTGGCGGGCGATTACGCATCGGTCTATGACGAGATCATCGAGGTCAAGGCCGCCTGCGGCGACGCGCATCTCAAGGTCATCCTGGAGACCGGCGAGCTGGAGACGTACGACAACGTACGGCGTGCATCGGTCCTGGCCATGGCGGCCGGAGCCGACTTCATCAAGACCTCGACCGGCAAGATCCAGCCGGCCGCGACGCTGCCCGTGACCCTCGTCATGCTGGAGGCCATCCGCGACTTTCATGCGCAGACCGGTCGCGTCGTGGGCATGAAGCCGGCGGGTGGCATCCGGACCGCGAAGGAGGCGATCAGCTACCTGACAACGCTGTACGAGACACTCGGCCCGCAGTGGATGACCCCGAACCTGTTCCGATTCGGGGCATCCAGTCTCCTCAATGACGTGCTCATGCAGATCCGCAAGGAGCGCACCGGGCGCTACTCGGGCGGCGACTACTTCACTCTTGACTGAGCCGATGCACGTCGCCCCGAACACGATCGCCGTATGGTCCGATCTGGGCTGCCCCTGGTCCCATGCCGTCGTGTGGCGCCTCCACGACGCGCGCCGGCGCCTCGGCCTCGAGGGAAAGGTCAAGTTCGACCATCATGTCTTCCCGCTCGAGCTGTTCAACAATGAGCCGACACCGCGATCGCAGCGTGAGGCCGATCGGCCCGCGGCGGCCGAGCTGGCACCGCGTGCGGGATGGCAGGCATGGTCGGCGCCCGACGACGCCTGGCCGGTGACACTCCTGCCGCCGATGGAGGCCGTGCTGGCCGCCAAGCTCCAGTCACTCACCGCGTCGGAGGAGCTCGACCGTGCACTGCGCCGCGCGTTCTGGGGCGAGAGCCGCTGCATCAGCCTGCGCCACGTCATCCTCGAGGTCGCCAACGAATGCGACTCGCTGGATGTGGCAACACTCGCCGCGGCGCTCGATGACGGGCGCGCGCGCCGTGCCGTTTTCGACGACTGGGCTGTCGCTCGAGGGGATGAGGTGCGCGGTGCGGCGCATCTGTTTGCGTCCGATGGCACGAACGACCAGAACCCCGGCATCACGATCGGCTGGCGGCCCGACGACACCCCGGCCGGCGGCGTCACATTCGTGGAAGCCGATGACCCCTCCGCCATCGAGGACTTCGTCCGTCGCGCGGCCGGTTGAGTTCGCACGCCGGATCGGGCCTGGAATTCGCTCGATCTCGACATCGAGGTCGAGGCGATCCGGTAGTCCGATCTCACGTGACCCCGCGTCGCGGCGTTTCACCAGGTGTGCAGCTCCCGCCGTTCGAGACGCTGATCGATGCTCATGCCCGTGAGCTGCATCGGTTTCTGGTGGGCCTTGTCGGTCCGACCGAGGCGGAGGACTGCGTCCAGGAGACCTTCATGTCCGCGTTGCGCGCCTACCCGAGACTTCGCCATGGCGACAACCTCCGTGCCTGGCTGTATACGATCGCGCAGCGCAAAGCGACCGATGTCATCCGACGCACGGCACGCCGTCCGACGCGGGACCTCGACGGCATCGAGCCGGTTGCGCCCCCGAGTGCGCCACCGGGCGATGACGAACTCTGGCTGCGCGTGCGATCGTTGCCGGCCAAGCAGCGCGCGGCGGTGGTGCATCGGTTCGTGCTGGACCTTGCCTACGTCGAGGTCGGGGAGCGCATGGGCATCAGCGAGGAGGCCGCGCGCCAGAATGTCCGCGCCGGCCTGCGGCGGCTGCGCCGCGAGGTGACCACCAATGACCGATGACCTCGAGCGCCGCCTGGCCGATGCTGCCGGGTCCGTCCCTCCGCTCGATCTCGACCGCCTGCGCACGACGCTTGCACGGCGGGCCGGGACCGATGGCCTGCTTGATGTGGCCCATGGCACATACGATTCGCCTCTCGGTCCGTTGACCGTCATGGTCACGCCGCGAGGCCTGGTGAGGCTGTCATATGCACACGAGGCGGTCGAAGAGCAGCTCGCGGAGCTGGCCGCCATCATCTCGCCCCGCATCATGTCCGCACCCGAGCGCACAGACGAGGTCCGTCGCCAGCTCGATGATTACTTCGCGGGCACGCGTCGCGCGTTCGACGTTCCGATCGACTGGCGCCTCGTCCGCGGCTTCGCCGGCGCCGTCCTGCGGGCCACCGCGCACATCCCGTTCGGGGGAGTCTCCTCGTATCGCGAGATTGCGACCGAGGCTGGCTCGCCGAATGCGTATCGCGCGGCCGGGAACGCGCTCGGCTCGAATCCCGTGCCGATCGTCGTGCCGTGCCACCGCGTCCTCCATGCCGGCGGCGGACTGGGCGGCTACACCGGCGGCCTCGACCGAAAGCGCTTCCTCCTGCGCCTCGAAGGCGTCCTTCGGGCCTCGTGAACTGCCACGACACAGGCATCCGTCCGGGCCGTTGAGACGGCGGTGCCGCCACTTACCAAACACCGTCGGCTTAGGTACGGTCGGCGACCCGCATCGGGCCAGTACGCGCGGCGTCCACGGTCAAGGCGACGGTCGCCGAGCGTCGTCGTGCCTCTTAGCCTCGCGTAAGCCGACCCTCGTTGGTATCTGGCAACCCGGTGGCTTCGTGTCGGCGCCGTGAAAACCGGCCCCCCAAACGTGCTTGCGCTGACAGAGGCCGTGGACGCGCTGTGCGGTCACACTGCGCGGCGCCGACCTGGCGTCGTCGTCAATCCAGCCGGATCTGGTCGTGCTCGGTGGCTTCTGCGCGGTGGCGGTGATCGCCGCGGCCGTAAGCCTCCGCCGCGACGTGGCGTCGCGTCGCGCCTCGATGTCACACCACTGGTGCGATAATCGAGGTTCATGACACTCACCAAGAAGACCGAATCGCGGCCGGCGGCGCCGAACTCCTGGGGACTTGCGACGGGCGAGAACCCGTGGGAGTACGCTCCCGCTCCCGAGGCGACCGATCACATCCGGATCGAGCCGGAGTACGGCCTGTTCATCGGCAACGAGTTCGTCCGCTCGACGCCGCGCAAGACCTTCACTGTCATCAACCCGGCCACCGAGGAGCCCCTTGCCAAGGTCGCGCATGCCTCGAAGGCGGATGTCGGCCGTGCAGTCGGTGCGGCCCACGAGGCGCATCGGTCTGTGTGGTCGAAGCTTCCGGGCAGGGAGCGGGCGAAGTACCTGTACCGGATCGCGCGAATCATGCAGGAGCGCTCTCGAGAGTTTGCCGTCGTGGAGTCCATGAACTCCGGCAAGCCGATCAAGGAGTCGCGCGACGTCGACGTGCCCCTGGCGGCCGCCCATTTCTTCTACTACGCCGGCTGGGCCGATAAGCTGGAGTACGCCTTCCCGAACCGCGATCCACGTTCGCTGGGCGTGGCGGCGCAGGTCATCCCCTGGAACTTCCCCCTGCTCATGCTGGCCTGGAAGATCGCCCCTGCGCTGGCGGCCGGCAACACGGTCGTGCTCAAGCCGGCATCCACCACGCCGCTGACCGCCTACCTGTTCGCCGATGTCGTGCGACAGGCCGATCTGCCGCCCGGCGTGGTCAACATCATCACCGGGCCAGGCGAGATCGGCATGGAGCTGGTCACGCACCCGGACGTCAGCAAGGTCGCCTTCACCGGCTCGACCGTCGTCGGCAAGATGATCGCGCGGGCACTGGCCGGTTCCGACAAGAAGCTCACCCTGGAGCTGGGTGGCAAGGCGGCCAACATCGTCTTTGACGATGCGCCGCTTGACCAGGCCATCGAGGGCATCGTCAACGGCATCTACTTCAACCAGGGGGAGGTCTGCTGCGCCGGTTCGCGCCTGTTCGTGCAGGAGAGCGTGTATGAGCCACTGATCGAGAAGCTGAAGGCGCGCCTGGGGACGCTTCGGGTGGGCGATCCGCTCGACAAGAACACCGATGTCGGGGCCATCAACTCGGCCGCGCAGCTGGCCAAGGTGCAGGAACTGGTGGAGTCGGGGATCGCGGAAGGCGCGGAGATGTTTCAGCCAGACTGCGAGCTGCCGACGCGCGGCTTCTTCTTCCGCCCGACGCTGTTCACCGGCGTGTCGATGTCGCATCGGATCGCGCAGGAGGAGATCTTCGGGCCGGTGCTCTCGGTGCTCACCTTCCGCACCCCGGACGAGGCGATCGAGAAGGCCAACAACACTCCGTACGGGCTTTCTGCCGGGGTGTGGACCGAGAAGGGCAGCCGCATCTTCAAGATGGTCAACGCCATGCGCGCCGGCGTGGTGTGGGCCAACACCTTCAACCGATTTGATCCGACCTCGCCCTTCGGCGGCTACAAGGAGTCCGGTTACGGCCGCGAGGGCGGCATCCATGGCCTGGGGGCGTACCTGGATCTGTCTGCCAACGGCGTGAGCGGCCGATGAGCCCGAGGGCGAAGACGGCGACTCGCTCCCGAAGTCGCCAGCGGGGCGCGCCGGTGCTGGATCAGCGGGAGGCGCAGCCGTTGGCGACGACAGGGTCTGCCGGTCGCGACGGTGATCGGATCGGCGTGCGCAAGACGTACAAGCTGTACATCGGCGGTGCATTTCCGCGTACCGAGTCGGGGCGCGCGTACGAGGTGTTCGGCGCCAAGGGTCAGTTGCTCGCGAACGCCTCACGTGGCACGCGCAAGGACATCCGGGAGGCGGTTCGCGCGGCTCGCAAGGCCCAGCCGGGATGGGGATCCAAGACGGCCTACAACCGATCGCAGATCCTGTATCGCATTGCCGAGCTGATGGAGGGGCGGCGCGACCAGTTCGTGGCGGAGGTGATTGCCGCCGAAGGCGTCGGCCGCGCGCGAGCTGCCCGACTGGTGGACGCTTCCATTGACCGATGGGTCTGGTACGCCGGCTGGGCCGACAAGTACACCCAGTCGATCGGCACCGTCAACCCCGTCGCGGGGCCGTACTTCAACTTCTCGATCCCCGAGCCGACCGGCGTGGTCGGCATGGTCGCGCCGGAAGCGTCGAGCCTGCTGGGCCTCGTCAGCCGGCTGGCCCCGATCATCGTGAGCGGCAACGCGGCGGTCGTCATCTCGTCGGAGACGCGGCCGCTTCCCGGCGTGACGTTAGCGGAGGTCCTCGCAACCTCAGACGTGCCCGGTGGCGTCGTGAACCTGATCACCGGGCTGCGGCGCGAGCTTGTCGGGCACTTGGCGGGGCACATGGACGTCAACGCGCTCGACGCCTTCGGTGCGGACCCTCTGGAGCGCGCGGCGCTCGAGGAGGTGGCCGTCGAGAACGTGAAGCGCTTCGTTCGGCCGCCATCGTCGGGGTTGGAGCGGTACGACTGGCTGGCTGAGCGGGCGCAGTCGCCTTATCACATCGGTGAGTTCGTCGAGATCAAGACCGTCTGGCACCCCATCGGCGCCTGACGCCCACGGGGTGGGGACGTGCACGTCGGCGCCGGATCGGCCCACCTGGTTGTGCCTGATGCCCGTGCGGACGGCATTAGTTCCCACGACGGCGCGCGCTGGGTCATACGCCGCGCCGGCGGGCATTAGCCGGCAGATGGGGGCCAGATCAGGCTCGGCCACGCTCAGAACCGGCAGCTGCTGACGCGCTTTCGCGCCTAATGCCCGCCATGACGGCATATGACTCAACGGGAGCCGATCCGCATCATCCGGCTCCAGGAGCGGCGAAAGCTCAGGCGAAATTGTGCGCTGGGCGTATCCGGGGAAGACCGCCCTAGAATTGACCGATGCCTCGACCCCGAAGCGTGTCGCGCAGCAGCGGCACCACGATCACCAATTCCGAACTGGCTCGCATTTTCAACGAGATCGGGGACATGCTCGAGATCCAGGGCGAGGTGGTGTTCAAGGCCGTTGCCTACCGTCGGGTCGCCGATGTGATCGAGCGCTATCCGGAGGATGTGGCGGCGCTCTTCCGTCGCGGCGAGCCGCCGAAGCTGCCGGGCGCGGGCGCGGCGCTGACCGCGAAGCTGGCCGAGCTGTCGGAGACCGGCCGCCTCGAGTATCACCAACGCCTTCGCGCCCAGGTGCCGGACGGGCTGCTCGACATGCTCCAGGTGTCCGGCGTCGGCCCGCGCACCGTGAAGCTGATCCATGCCGAGCTCGGAATCGAATCGCTCGACAGCCTGCGTGCAGCCGCGGAGTCCGGCGGCCTGCGCCACGTGAAAGGGCTTTCGGCTCGGACGGAGCAGAACATCCTGGATGGCATCGGCCGGATCGAGCGGCGCAGCACGCGGCTGCTCATTCACGACGCCGATGCGCTGGTGGCCAGGCTGGTCGACCACTTGCGCGACGTATCCGGCGTCCATCGAATCGAGCAGGCCGGGTCGCTGCGGCGTCGACGCTCGACCATCGGCGACCTGGATGTCCTGGCCGCCGTTGACGATCCAGCCGCGGTCATTGCGGCGCTGGACGGCATGCCGGAGGTCGACAAGATCATCTCGGCCGGGACGGACAAGTCGAGCATCATCCTGCGCGATGGTCCGCGCGTTGACCTCATGGTCTGTCCGCCCGAGACGTGGGGGACGCACCTGGTGCACTTCACCGGCAGCAAGGATCACAACATCACGTTGCGCGGCATGGCGCTCGATCGCGGCTGGTCTCTGTCGGAGAAGGGCTTCAAGGTGCTCGAGACGGGCGAGCTGCTGCTCGACGCGGAAGAGGTCGACGTGTATGAACGGCTCGGCCTGCCCTGGATCGCGCCCGAGATGCGCGAGGGGGATGGCGAGATCGCCGCGGCCATGGCCGGCACGCTGCCAGTGCTCGTCACCGGCGCCGATGTGCGCGGCGACACCCACACCCATTCGGACTGGACCGATGGCGTCGACTCGATCGAGGTCATGGCCCGCGCAGCGCGCGACCTTGGCCACGAGTACATGGTGTTGACCGATCACTCGCCCTCGCTTGGCGTGGCGCGCGGGCTCATCCCGGAGCGCGTTGAGGAGCAGCGCACCGAGATCGCGCGGCTGAATGGCGAGCTCGCCCCGTTCCGCATCCTGCATGGCACCGAGCTTGAGATCCGGGCCGATGCGACGCTCGACTATTCCGACGAGCTATTGGCGCGCTTCGACATCGTGATAGCCAGCATCCATACCGGCCGCGGTCAGTCCTCTGAGCAGTTGACACGGCGCGCAATCGCCGCCATCGAGCACCCGCACGTCGACGTGCTGGCTCATCCTTCGGGTCGGATCGTCAACCGGCGAGACGCCCTGCCGCTCGACTGGCCGCGCGTCTTCGAGGCAGCGGCACGTACCGGCACCGCGCTCGAGATCAACGGCAGCCCGCGACTCGACCTGGATGACGCGCTGGCACGCGCCGCCGGCCGTGCCGGTGCCCGCCTGACGCTGGTATCTGACGCGCATCGCACCGAGGAACTCACTCAGCAGCGCTACGCCGTGGACATCGCGCGCCGGGCGTGGCTTGGTCCCGATCAACTGCTTGTCACGCGCACGGCCGAGCAGTTGCTGGAGACGGTTCGATGATCAGCCGGCTCTTTGGAGATCCGCGCCGGCTGGCGGTCCTGCGCCGCATCGATCGTCCGGCTGCCGTCATGCTGGCGGCGGCGCAGGCACTGGTTGCCGCGATCGGCTGGTTCTCCGATCCCATCTGGCTGTCGGTTGCGATCGCCGTGCAGCTGGCGCTGGGAGGCATCGGAGCCGTGCGCGTCATCGGTCCAGCTCGCGGTGAGCTCGGCCTGTCGCGGTACGCCATCCCCGCCACCGCCGGCATTGCGGCGACGCTCTTCGGGCGCCTGATTCCCGGCGGCGTGAGCCTCCTGCTGGTGCCGATTGTGGGCGTGATCCTGTGGTCGGTGACGTATCTCGAGATGCGCATCGAGCGCGGCACGGGAGGCCGCACGCTCGGCGACCTGCAATTGACGGCGATCACCTTCGCGGGCTCGGCGGGTCTGTTGGCGCTATTCGGCACGCAGACCTGGCCAACACCACTGATCCTGGTCGTGATCCTCGTGCTTCCTCTCGCCCAACGTGCGGCCGAGGCGCGCGGGACGCTTGGCGCCGAGGCATTCGGACAGGCTCTGCTGCATGTCCTGGTCGTCGCCCAGGTTGGTGCCGGCGCAGTGGTGCTTGACCTGCCACTGATCGTCACGGCCGCCCTGCTGGCCCTCGCCTTCTATACGTGGGCTGGCGCCGTGGACGCGCTCGGCGGTGGTGCCTCCGGTCGCTCCGTGGCCGTGGAGTTCGGGGCGCTCGTTCTTCTCGGCCTGGCCGTGGGGCTGTTCGTCTATCGACCGTGAGCAATTCGCCGCAGTGGAGGTGTCGCGTTGACACCCCCAATGGCCGGTGGTACAAGGTTCGCCCTCGGCCGGTTGGCCGCCCGAATCACCACAGCGGAGACGTGCACAAGCCCCATGGCGCTTGGAGAAGCCGACACCACGACCCGACGACGACGGCAGCTCGGCGAGGCCGCCATCGCGCATGCCACGCGCGGCGAGTGGGAGGCGGCGGTCACCGCGAACCGTAGTCTCCTCGAACTCGGCCCGGACATCGACGCGCACAACAGGCTCGGCAAAGCGCTCGCGGAGCTCGGCAGGCATGACGAGGCGCTGATCGCCTACGAGGGTGCCCTGGAACGCGACGCCACGAATCGCATCGCACTGCGCAACATCGAGCGGCTCCGCCTGATGGCCACCGCCGAGCGTCCGGCCTCCAACGGCAAGCAGAGCCCGGGCAAGGCGCCGGCCACGGTCTTCATCGAGGAGATGGGGAAGACGGGACGCGCGCGCCTTATCAACCTGGCAGGGCCAAGCGTCCTGGCTCGGCGGTCACCCGGTGACGCCGTCGACCTGGAGGTCGAGAACGACGAACTGGTGGCCCGCGTCGGGGGCACGGTGATCGGAAGCGTCGAGCCGCGCATTGCGGTGCGTCTGTTCAAGCTCATCGCCAGTGGGAATCGGTATGAAGCCGCCATCACGACCGTCAACGAGCCCGGCAGCGAGCTGACCATCATCGTTCGCGAGGTCTTCACGCATCCCACCAACTTCGGCAAAGTTTCGTTTCCCACGCTCGGGCAGACGGGACCTGGCGTCAGACCGTACATGAAGGGCAGCGCACTTCGGTACGATGACGACGAAGAGGTTGAGGAAGCCGATGAGGACTCCGAAGAGGTCGAGGAGCTCGACACGACACTCCCCGAGTACTCGGGTGAGCCAGAGGACGAAGAGGAGCTCGCCGAAGAGCACTAGCGGCCGATGACGAGGGGCCGATGAGCGACACGGGGCGCACCGGTCTCGATCACGTCATCCTCCCCCGACGCCTTCCGGGGTTGGCGCTGCTCGAGCGTCTGCTTCCGCCACCGTCCGACAACCTCCTTGATGCGGAGCTCGCCGCCTTCGCGGCGACCGGCGATACCGTGCTCGACCCGTGGGCCGGCACCGGCTGGACCGCGCGGCGCGCCGTGGCGGCCGGCATGCGATCCGTTGCCGCCGACCCGAGCCCGTTCGCGCAGATGGCCGCCATCGCGTTTATCTCCGCACCGGAGCCGGCGGTGCTCGACGCCGCGTTCGCGCAGTTGGCCGGATCGCGGCGCGTCGATGTCCCGCTGCGCCAGCACATCGAGGAGCTGTACGCCTCCCGCTGCGGCGCCTGCCGTCGCCCCGTGCTTGTCGACCAGTTCATCTGGCCGCGCGATGCGGATGCGCCGGGTCGGAAGATCTTCCGCTGCCCGACGTGCGAGGCAGCCATCGGCGGATCCGGCGATCGGGTCGCCGCGGTCGATGAGGTCGACCTGGCCAAGTTGGGGATCGACAGCGCCCCTGCCGCCGAGGACGTCATCGCTGCCGATAACGCCCCGGACGAGCTGCCGGCGGCAGCCGTCGGCCTGACCGGCCTGACCGGCCTGTCGGATGATCCCGATGCGCTCGGCGAAGGAGGAGAACCGCCGCCGCCGCCGCCCCTGGCGGTCGACCTGCCCACACCGATCGGGGCACGGCCCCGCTTTGCTTCGACCGTCCGACCGGATCCCATGCCGTTGGTGGCGGCGGATGGGCTGCGCCAAAGTCCGCAGTACCTCGACCTCCGATCTCGTTTCCCCGTGCTCGATGCACAGGACGACCTGGTGGAGGAGCTGCTCGACCTG
This sequence comes from Candidatus Limnocylindria bacterium, assembly GCA_038255505.1. Taxonomy (GTDB): domain Bacteria; phylum Chloroflexota; class Limnocylindria; order QHBO01; family QHBO01; genus JACDBZ01. The sequence goes on along the minus strand of JBBSLF010000001.1, from coordinate 30,120 downwards.
TTCACGCCGCGCAACCTGTATGCGCTCCACGCCATCGGCGCCAAGATCGATTCCGAGCTGCGTGACCCCGGCACCCTCGCCGTCATGCGCCTGGCGCTGGCGGCATGCCTCCTGCCGGCCAGCCGCCTGAATGGTTACCCCGGGCGCGTCGCGTCGCTTCGTATCAGCAATGGCCACGTGCGCCAGCCGGCGAGCCGTCACCAGCGCGAAGTCAACGTCTGGCAGGCGTTCGAAGAGGCGTATCGCGACGTCAGGACGGCCGTGGGCGCGGTGGGCCAAGGCCGGCACGAGACCCGATTTGCGGCTGACTTCACCGAGCTCGGGGGCGTGGGCGCCGCCAACGTCCTGTGGCTGCGGAGCCGTCCGGCCGTGGTCGGCCAGTACCTGCCCACCGAGGGCGTCGACCTGGTCCTCGGCTCTCCGCCCATGGGCGGCTCCATCGACGACCTGTCATTCGAATACCTCGCCACCGGCTGGGTGCTCGGACGGGAGGCCGCCGAGACCCTGCGCCTCGAGCCGATCTTCGGATCCGGGGGCCAGGCGGATGGCGCCGAGGTCACCGCTCTGCGTCATGGCCTTGTCTCGGCGGCCGGCGCGCTCAAACCGGGCGGCTGGTGCAATCTCATCATCGATGGTGGTGACCCCGACCGGCTCGTGTCGGTGGCGCTGGCCGCTGCCGCGGCCGGGCTCCAACTGGTCGACGTCATGCATCGTGAATCGGCCAGATCTGGCGATGGGATCGTCCTGCACTTTCGCAAGCCCTCCGCGGAGGATCGGCTTCGTCACGCAGTGCGTCCGAGCCCGTTGCGGCTGGGTGCCGAGTCCGGGCACCTGACGTATCCTGAGCTGGCATCGGCGATGGAGCGCGCGGTCACCGCGCTGCTGCGCGACCGTGGCGAGCCCGCCGGCCTGACGCGCGTCGTGGCCGCCATCGTGGCCGAGCTGGGACGCACGGACCTGCTCCGCCGGCTGGCGCTTCAGCGTGGCGGTGCGGTCCAGGAGGGGACCGACAGAATCGAGGCCGGTGGACCACAGTTTCTCGCGAATCTCATCCGCGAAGAGCTGTGGCGGGCCGATCATCCGACCCTTGTCCGTATCGGCGACGAGAACAATCCTAGCTGGTGGCTTCGCACGCCGGAGCTGGCCGAACGTCCCCTGGCCGACCGAGTCGAGTGGGCCACCTGGTCGATCCTGTCGACCGCAGGTCGGATTGACGAAGCGGGTTTCTTCGATCGTATCTACCGGCTGTTTCCCGGGCTCCAGGCACCGGATGAGGAGCTGGTGCGCGCGTGCCTGGCATCGTACGCGGCGCCCGGAGAGCGTGGATCGCTCGCCACGGCCGATGATCTTGCAGCTCGGACGGCGGATCATGCTCGGACCATCGCGACGCTGGTGGACTACGGGCACAGGCTGGGGATGCACACCTGGGTCGCGGCGCGCGAGCATGACCGCGTGGTCGACGGCCGTCGCATCGCCGAGCAATTAGGGGACGATGAACGTCGCGTGTACCTGCCCCTGGTCGTTCGGGCCCCGGCCGAGGCGCTCGGCTCGGTCGACGTCATCTGGTACGTTCGCGGCAAGCTCGCCTTTCTGTTCGAGGTCGAATGGACGGTGATGATCGGCGACGCGGTCCTGGACCGTGGCCGGCAGATCGCGGTGACCGACCAGCAGGCGCGGTTCCTGGTCGTCCCGGCTGAACGGACCGAGCTGCTTCGGTTGAAGCTGGATCGCTCCCCCTGGCTCCGGGAAGAGATGGAACGCCAGAACTGGCATGTGCTGAAGTGGCAGCATCTTGACACGCTTGCGGGACGGCCCGGAGCCAAGATGGAATGGCTGGAACCGGTGCTCGGGCTGGACCCGCTCATCGAGCGCGGGGGCGAGCAGCTGACGATGTTCGGCGAGTGACAGGGCGAGGGCTTGTCCGCTCGGAGGACGGGTAGACTGCGCAGCGGGAGTGCCGTGGTTCCCCCCTGCGGCACTCCCGCTGCGCATCGAAAATCGCGGTAGCATGGCCGCATGAGCCCCCTTAACCACCATGAGCTGATCAGCCCCCTGGAGCGAGCGCTGGTCGTGATCAGCCATCCTGACGATGGTGAATTCGGCGCCGCGCCGACGATTGCGCGTCTGATCGCGTCCGGCGTCCGCGTCGACTACGTGGTCACCACCGATGGCAGCAAGGGTACCGAGGATCCGAAGGTCACGCCCCAGGATCTGTCGAGCACGCGCATGGCCGAACAGCGGGCGGCGGCCGACATTCTGGGCGTCAGCGAGATCGTGCACCTGGGATATCCCGATGGCGAGCTGACACCGTCGCTCGATCTGCGGCGCGACATCACCCGTCAGATCCGCCGATTTCGTCCCGAGCTGGTGCTCACGCAGAATCCGACTCGCCGTCTTGATCACAATCCGTTCATCGGGCACCCCGATCATCTCGCCACCGGCGAGGCCACGCTCGCATCGGTCTATCCGGCGGCCCGTGATCACCTGAACTTTCCCGAGCTGTGGCGCGATGAGCATCTGGAGCCGTGGAAGGTGCGCCAGGTGCTGCTCACCGGCGTTGACGAGCCCAACCTGTGGATCGACATCGCCGACACGTACGAGGTCGGCCTCCGGGCCATCCTGGCGCATGCAAGCCAGGTGACGCCCGGTGAAGTCGAGGAGCGCATGCAGGAGCGCTGGCGGCTGATCGGCGAGCCGCAGGGGATCGGCATGGCGCAGGCGTTCCTCTCGATCATCCTGGAATGAGCCGGCGCGGCGGTGGCGGCGGTGGCGGAGGCGGTCCCTGGGGGCGAGCATTTGGGGGCTCAGAGCCAGATCTGACGCGGCGACGCGGCACAGAGGGCCAGACGCTGCGTCGGATCTTCGCGTTCTTCCGGCCCTACCAGGCGCGCCTGGGACTCATCGCGGCCCTGATCCTGGTCACTGTCAGTGTCGGCGTGGTCAACCCGATCCTGCTGAAGCTCATCATCGACAACCTGACGGGGCCGCAGGACCTCCAGCTGCTCTATATCCAGGCGGGGCTGATGATCGTGCTGCCAATCATCACCAGCGGCATCGGCGTGTGGCAGAGCTTCCTGTCGAACGTGGTCGGGCAGCGGGTCATGGACGATCTGCGCCTGGCGCTGTATCGACACCTGCAATGGATGCCGCTGCGCTTCTTCACCGAGACCCGCACCGGCGAGATCCAGAGCCGCATCAGCAACGACGTCGGCGGCGTGCAGTCGGTCGTGACCGATACGGCCTCCTCGCTGCTTGCGAACTTCGCCACGGTCGCCACCACCGTGATCGCGATGTGGATCCTCGATTGGCGGCTCACGCTCCTCAGCCTGGGACTCTTGCCGCTCTTCGCCTACATCACGTTCCGGGTCGGCAAGGTGCGGCGCGAGGTGAGCACGCTGACCCAGCGCTCGCTGGCCGAGGTCAGCGCCATCACTGAAGAGTCACTCAGCGTCTCAGGCATCCTGCTGTCCAAGACCTTCGGCCAGCAGGAGGCGTCGATCGAGCGTTTCCGCGCCGAGTCGCGACGGCTGGGCGACCTCCAGATCCGCGGCCAGATGATCGGTCGCTGGTTCTTCGCGTTGATCGGCACGTTCTTCTCCATCATGCCCGCCTTCGTGTACCTGCTCGCCGGCTCGCTGATCATCGGCGGCGACACGAACGTTTCGATTGGGACGATCGTGGCGTTCACGACCCTCCAGTCGCGCCTGTTCTTCCCGCTCGGGCAGCTGCTCAGCGTGCAGGTCGAGATCCAGGGTGCGCTCGCACTGTTCGACCGCATCTTCGAGTACCTCGAGATGGAGCATGAGATCACCGATGCGCCAGACGCGGTCACGCTGTCGCCATCGACCATGCGGGGCCAGGTACGCTTCAACGACGTCACGTTCCGCTATCCCGTAGCGGAGGCGCAGCTCGCGGTCGCGTCGGAGGCGGCCGAGGCGGAGGCCGAGGGACGCGCCGTGGCGACCACCGTGCGACCCTTCGCGTTGACGGACATGAGCTTCGACGCGGAGCCCGGGCAGTTGGTGGCGCTGGTTGGACCGTCAGGTGGCGGCAAGACCACTTCCACGTACCTGATCCCGCGGCTGTATGACGTCGACGAAGGCTCGGTGACGATCGACGGGGTCGACGTGCGGGGAATCGGACTCGAGTCGCTCGGACGTGTGATCGGCTTCGTGACCCAGGAGACCTACCTGTTCCACGACACCGTGCTCGCCAACCTGCGCTACGCGAAGCCGGACGCCACCATGATCGAGATTGAAGAGGCGTCGCGGGCGGCGGCCATCCATGACCGCATCATGGAGTTGCCCGATGCATATGACACGGTCGTGGGGGAGCGCGGATACAAGCTCTCCGGCGGCGAGAAGCAACGCGTGGCGATCGCCCGGGTGTTGCTCAAGGACCCGCGCATCCTGATCCTGGACGAGGCGACCAGCGCGCTCGACACCGTCAGCGAGCGCCTCATCCAGTCAGCTCTCCAGCGGCTGATGGAGGGCCGAACCACGATCGCCATAGCGCATCGGCTGTCGACCATCCTGCGCGCCGACTTGATCTTGGTCGTGGCACGCGGTCGAATCGTCGAGCGGGGGACGCACGCGGAGCTGATCCGCCGCGAAGGCCTCTACGCCAAGCTGTCGGCCGAACAGTTTGGGATTGCCCCGGGACGTTGATCCGGTTGGATGGCACGCACGTATCGGCGGCAGCATGCTGACCTTCCACATCGCGCGTCGGTTCATCTGGCGCAGCCGGCTTCAATCTGCCCTCATCATCTCCGGCATTGCGGTGGGCATCGGGACGCAGGTCTTCGTCGGCTCATTGATCGCCAGCCTCCAGGCGTCGCTGATTGATACGACCGTCGGTTCCAGCGCGCACGTGACGCTGGAGTCCGTCAGCGGCGACAAACGACTCGTCCTGACCGATGCGCTCGCCGCACGCCTCGCGGACGACCCGGCGATCACGGCCGTGGTGCCGCAACATCGGCTGTCGATGCTGGCGCTCACCGAAGGTGGCACCGATCCGCTGATCGTGCGCGTCGCCGATGCGCAGGCGCGGGACGGCATCTACGGGCTCGATGGGCGAATGGTCGCTGGCCGCTCCGATCCGGGATCGGGCGAGCTCCTCGTGGGTCTCGACTACGCCGAGGACGCGGGACTGATCGCCGGTGACGAGCTCGTCCTGATAACCGAGGCCGGCGAGGAGCTGACGGTCAGTGTTGCGGGAGTCTTCGACCTGGGCGTGGCCGCCCTGAACGTGGGCACCGCCTTCGCCGGGCCAGAGCTGGTCGCGTCCGTGGGCGACCGTGAGCCTGACGAGTTCGACCTGATCGAGATCCAGGTCGCCGACGTGTTCTCATCCGCGAGCGTGGCGACGACCTTCTCCGATATCGACGGCGTCACCGCCGTCGACTGGCAGGAGCAGAACCGCGAACTGTTGACCGGGCTCCAGTCGCAGAGCATCAGCTCGATCATGATCCAGGTTTTCGTGGTTGTCGCCGTGGCGCTCGGGATCGCGTCGACCCTGGCCATCGCCGCGGTCCAGAAGACGCGGCAGATTGGAATTCTCAAGGCACTCGGACTGTCCGACCGCCGCAGCGGGACGGTCTTTCTGTGGCAGGCCGCGCTGCTCGGCGTGGCGGGCACGCTGGGCGGGTTGGCCGTCGGTTGGGGACTGATCGCCGGATTCGACCTCGCGGCGTCGGGATCCGAGGCTCTCTTTCCGGTGAACGTGGACCCTGCCTTCGCGGCACTCAGCGCGGCGATCGGGATCGGAATTGCGCTCCTGAGTGCCCTCATTCCGTATCGCAGCACCTCCCGGCTCGATCCGATCGAGGTGATCCAGAATGGCTGAGCTCCTCAGCGCGCATGAGCTGACACGCCGGTACGGTAGAGGTGATACGGCCACCCTTGCCCTGCGCGGCGTGAGCTTCGAGATTTGTCACGGCGAGTACCTGGCAGTCATCGGCCGATCAGGTTCCGGCAAGTCGACGCTCCTCAACCTCATGGGGCTGCTCGATCAGCCAACCGATGGCAGCCTCCGGCTGCTGGGTGAGCGCGTGGATCGCCTCGATGACGTTCGAAGGGCGGCGGCGCGCAATCGCCACATCGGCTTCGTGTTCCAGTTCCACCACCTCCTTCCGGAGTTCAGCGTGCGGGAGAACGTGCTCATGCCGGTGCGAATTGCGGGGCAGCGTGAGGATCGAGCGGTCAACGCCTGGACCGATGAGCTCATCGAGCTGCTGGGCCTCGATGCCGTGGCCGCCAAGCCCGCAACCGAGCTGTCGGGCGGCCAGAAACAGCGGGTTGCGATCGCTCGCGCGCTGATGAACCGCCCCGCGCTCATCCTCGCCGACGAGCCAACCGGGAATCTCGACTCCGAGAACGCCACCGCCGTCCATGCGCTCTTCCGCCGCGTCCATCAAGAGATTGGCACGACCTTCGTGATCGTCACGCACGATACCGGGGTCGCCGATTCGGCCGATCGCGTGATCGAGGTGCGCGACGGGATGCTGGCACGTGACACCGCTGCCTGAGTGGCGCGCATTGGTCATGCCACACTGAGGGTTCATGACCGATCTTGATCCTCAACACACGAATCGCCTCGCCGGCGAGACCAGCCCATATCTCCTTCAGCACGCTCACAATCCGGTCGATTGGCATCCGTGGGGTCCTGAGGCGCTCGAGAAGGCGCGCACGAACGACCGGCCGATCTTCCTGTCGATCGGCTACGCGGCCTGCCACTGGTGCCACGTCATGGAGCGCGAGAGCTTCGAGAACCCGGCGACCGCGGCGCTCATGAACGAGCATTTCGTGTCGATCAAGGTCGACCGCGAGGAGCGACCGGACCTGGACGACGTATACATGGCCGCCGTCCAGGCAATGACCGGCTCTGGCGGCTGGGCGATGAGCGTCTTCCTGACGCCCGATCTGCGCCCGTTCTTCGGGGGCACCTACTTCCCGCCCGAGGACCGGCATGGCATCGCCGGGTTCCCACGCGTGTTGACCTCGGTCGCCGATGCGTACCGCTCGCGACGCGCCGAGGTCGAGCAACAGGCCGGTGCCCTGGCCGGTCACCTCCAGGCACAGCTGGCCGTGCGACCTGGCGATCGGGATCCCGAGCAGCGACAGCTGGACGTGGCGGTCGGACGCATCGGCGCATCATTCGATGCCACCCATGGCGGCTTCGGTGGCGCCCCGAAATTTCCGCCGCCAATGACGCTCGAGTTCCTGCTCCGCACTTGGCGCCGCTCGGGCGATGTCGCGACGCTTACCATGGTGACGCGCACCCTCGACGCCATGGCAGACGGTGGCATCCACGACCAGGTCGGCGGTGGATTCGCGCGCTACAGCACCGATGCGCACTGGCTGGTGCCGCACTTCGAAAAGATGCTGTACGACAACGCGTTGCTCGCTCACGCCTATCTCGAGGGGTACCGGGCCACCACCGATCCCCGCTATGCCCAGGTGGCGCGGAGCACACTGGACTTCATGCTGTCGGAGCTCCAGACCGATGAAGGCGGCTTCGCCTCAGCCCTTGACGCCGACAGCGAGGGCGTGGAGGGGCGCTTCTATGTGTGGTCCTACGACGAGTTCATGTCCGTCATCAGCGATGCGGGCGTCGATGATGGCGAATCCCGTTTACTGGCCGCGTACTGGGGGCTTACTGCGTCGGGGAATTGGGAGGAGACGAACATCCTGCATCGGCCGCGCAGCAGTGACGCTCCCGAGCCACTGGTCGAGCGTGGGCGCCGGGCATTGCTGGCTGCCCGCGCTGAGCGTGTGCGCCCCGGCCTCGACGACAAGCAGATCGCGGCCTGGAATGGCCTGGCGCTGCGTGCGCTGGCGCATGCAGCCATCGTGCTGTCTGAGCCCCGCTACGTCGACGCAACCCGCACGTTGATGGCATTCATCGAGACGCAGCTCGCTCGCGACGGAAGCCGGCTATGGCGCACCGCGCGCGGGGGCCGCGCACATACGCCTGGATTCGCCGAGGATTACGTGGCCGTCGCCGACGGGATGCTCGGAGCGCACGCCGCACTCGGCAGCGCTGAGCCTCTGCTCCTCGCTCGTCGGCTGGTTGATACGGCGCTGAGAGATTTCTGGGACGCGGAAGCGGGGACATTCCTCGACACCTCGGACGAGCACGATCGGACGGTCGCGCGACCCCGTGGCCTCGTGGACAACGCGACGCCATCGGCCAACAGCATCGGGGCTGATGTTCTCCAGCGCCTGGCTCTGCTCACCGGAGAGGAGGCCTACGCACGCCGGGCGCAGTCCATCCTACGTGCCGTGGCGCCCGCCCTCGAACGCCAGCCGAGCGCGTTCGGTCGAATGCTGAGCGCCGCGGATCGGCATCTTGGCAGCCCGATCGACGTGGTGGTCGCTGGCGCTGGAGCGGGCGCCACCGCGCTCCGCGAGGCCACGGTTCAGCCCTACATGCCGGATCTCGTGCTCACGAGCGTCGCGCCTACCGACTCCCATGCGTCCTGGCCCCTGCATGAGGGCAAAGTGGCTCGTGGTGGACGCGCCACCGCGTACGCGTGCCGTGGCTACGCCTGCGACGCCCCGACCCATGATCCCGTGGAGCTTGGCGCGCAGGTTGAGCGCCTCATCCAGCGCTGACGGTGGCCCAGACTCCAGCCTGTGAAGGCCGGCTGCGCGGCGTGGCGGGCGTGGGGACGGTACCGGACCGTTCAGCCGGGAAGGAATGAGAGCCTGACCGTGCGGCGCGGGTTATCTCGGTTCGGGTCAAGCAATGCGATTGACTGCCACGTGCCGAGCGCCATGTCCCCGTCGATCACCGGCACCGTCATCGACGGCGAGGCGAGGAGTGGCAGCACGTGATCCGCTCCGTGGCCGGGACTGCCGTGCCGATGGCGCCATCGGTCATCTCGCGGCAGGAGCTGATCGAGCGCATCGAGGAGGTCGTCGTCAGATCCCGCTCCGAGCTCGACGACCACGATCCCGGCGGTGGCATGCGGCACGAACACCACGAGCAGGCCATGGTCCGCATTGGATTCGGAGAGAAAGTCGCGACAGGCGTCGGTCAGGTCAACCAGACCCGGGTGGACTCCACTGTCGATGAGGATCTCGCGCGTCTGCATCGGCGCGGCGGCCCAGGTCAGGCGCCGGTCGGGGTTCCGCAGCGGAAGCACGCGGCCTCGCCGGCTGCGAGCGTTGTCTTGCAGTTCACGCAGTCCAGGGTGAGGTCGCGCTCGCAACTCGTGCAGAACCGGGCGCCGGCGGGGTATTGGATGCCGTCGAAGGCGCAGTACGGAACACCGCGCGCCGATGGCTCGCCATCGGCTGAGCGCAGGAGCGGCACCGCCTCTGCCCCGGAGCGGCGCTCCGCAATGCCGACCTGGCTGACGCGCAGGTAGCCGACAACGAGCCACAGCAGGTACAGCCCCACCAGTCCGGTGGCCAGCAGCGGGAATCCAATACCAAGCCGATCTCCCCAGCCGGTGGTGATGAAGTCGCCGAGATCGCGAAGAAGCTCCATGGCGCGCCGATTCTAGCACCGGCTCGAGGTGCCGCGGCGGTGCGTTACACTCGGCTTCAACCCCCACCGCAGCCGTCGGAGGCCGATGTCGCGACAGCGCCTTGATCTGCGCATTCCCCTGACCGAGCTCCACGTTCACCTGGGAGCCGCCGTCACGCCCGCGATCATGTGGGGCATCGCGCACGCGCAGGGCATCCGTCTGCCGACCAAGGACTACTGGGCCTTCCGGGACCTCATCACCGTGGGCCGTCGGCGCCGCAGCTTCGCGGCCTACCTCGAGCTGTTTCACTGGACGGAGCTGATTCAGTCGAGCCCGATCGCCGTCGAGCGCAGTGTCTACGAGGTCATCGGCGGCGCCTACCGCAAGAACAATGTGACCGGCCTCGAGCTGCGCTTCAACCCGATGAAGCGGAACCGCGGCGGCGAACAGGATCTTGACCACATCATCGCCGCGGCCGTCCGCGGCATGGATAGGGCGGTTCTCGAATACCCGCAGGTGCAGGCGGGATTGATCCTGTGCCTCGACCGCGGCTTCAGCCGCGAGCTCAACGAGATCATCGCGGCCAAGGCGGTCGCGTGGCGGAGCCGAGGCGTGGTCGGGATCGACATCGCCGGTCCCGTGGTCGAGGGCTTTCGCTTCGCGGACTACGCCGAGATCTACGCCGAGAGCCGCCGCGCCGGGCTGGGGCTGACCGTGCACGCCGGCGAGACCGGCGGCGCCGGGGAGGTGCGCGAAGCACTCGAGGCGCTCGACCCGGACCGCATCGGCCATGGCGTGCGCAGCGCCGAGGACCCACGTGTGCTTGACATGCTGCGTGAGCGTGGCACGGTCCTCGAGGTTTGCCCCAGCTCGAACCTGAACACCGGCGTCCTGGCAGGCATTGACGACGTGCGACGCGTCGTCCGCACCTTCATTGATCATGGCGTGCGCTTCACCGTCAGTACTGACGGACCCGAGATGCTTCGCTCGTACCTGCGCAACGAGCTGTTGCTCCTGATGCGCAATGACGTGCTTGATCTGGACGAGGTGGAGCGCGCGATCGCGATCGGTGAGCAGGCGACCTTTCTCAATCGGGCGCCGATGCCGCCGGGCTCGGTCAGGCACGCGGCAATCCCCGTCGAGGTGGCGTCCTAGGACCGTATACTCGCGGCCGTGTCATCGATCTGGCGGCCGGTCCGAGAACGCGCCCCCGCGCGCAGCCTGATGGTCGTGGTCGCGCACCCCGGGGACGAGGCGTTCGGGTTCGGCGGCGCGATCGCCACTGCAGCGGCCACCGGTGCGTATGTCGTGGTCGTGTGCGTCACCCGGGGTTGGTTCGACGCCCGGCTGACCGTGGCCTCGCCGCTCCCGGGCGGCAAGAACCGTGACGTCAAGACCGCCGCGATCAATTGGCGCAACAACGACACCGTCCGTGAGGACGAGCTGCGTCGCTCGGTCTCGATCCTCGGCGTCCGGGTTGTTCGCATGCTTGACTACAGCGAGGGCGACCTTGATACGGTGGACTTCGATCAGCTGGTCGGCCGCATCGTTGAGCCGATCCGGATGCATCGGCCAGAGGTGATCCTCTCGTTCGGACCGGACGGCGCCACCGGCGATAGCGATCACCGCGTCCTGTCGCGGGCGGTGTCGGTCGCGTACGCGAAGGCTGCCGAGCCGCTGGCCTACGAGGACGATCTTGAGGAGGACCAGGTTGCCTGGCGCGCCGCCAAGCTCTACCACCTCGTGGTGCCCGAGACCTCCGTGCAGGCAGCGATCGGTGAGCGGACAATTGATGTTCACTCATCGTCCGCGGAGCCCACGGTCTCGATCGAGCTCGGTGAACTCGCCCAGCTCAAGCTGGCGGCCATCTCGCGCCATGTCTCGCAGACCGGCTCGGCCGGACCTTTCGACGACTGGGGCGCCGAGGCGCGCGATCAATTCCTGGCGACCGAGCATTATCGGCTGGCTGCTTCGGCGCTTCCGGCTGCGGTAGACGGCGAGTCATCTCTGTTCGACGGCCTGACCTGACCTGGGGGTGCGTCTCGATACATCCAGGTCAATGCGCCCGAAGCCGATCTCGGGCGCGATCCTCGTGTTGTACCGCTTCCTGTGACGCCTGAGCTGTGCCCCGCGGCGGACCTCAGGCTCGCCACGTGGTCGTAGAGTGCGGGTATCGCGCCTCATTGGCGCTTGCGGCGCCCTGATTGCGATGAATGTCGGCGGCACTGCCGCATCGTATCCCCTGAGTGGCTGGGTTTCGTCGTATGGCACCTGTGGTGCCGTTAGCCAAATGAATAGGCCGATTGGCGGGAACGCGCTCGACAAATGGGGGTGCCTCACGCTCAGATCGTTGAGGGACGAGCCGGGGGAAGGCGGTGGAAGTCGGATAATGGCACTCGTGGTGCCATATGACAGAAGTTCCGTCCGCACGAAGGGGACGAGGCGTGACAGGGGCGTCGTGTGAAGGCGAGCGCCGGCTCTGCTACGCTCATCGGGCCGCATCGGTCCCGAAAAATCAAGGAGCACCCGAGCCTGCCCATGTCCGACCAGCTCACGAACGACAACATCCTTGCCGCCCTGGGCACCGTCAACGATCCCGAGATCGGGCGCGACCTCGTCTCGCTCGGGATGGTGAAGAACGTCACCATCGACGGGAGCGTGATCGATCTGACCGTCGAGCTCACCACGCCGGCCTGCCCGCTCAAGGCGACCATCGAGAGCGACATTGTCGCCGCGCTGTCGCCGCTGGGCGCGAGCGTCGTGCGCGTCGACTGGGCCAGCAATGTGAAGCGCAGTTTCGGCGGTCCGGCGGCTGACCTCATTCCGGGCGTGCGCAACACGATCGCGGTGGCATCCGGCAAGGGCGGCGTCGGCAAGTCGACGGTGGCGGTGAACCTCGCCGTCAGCCTGGCGCGCGACGGGGCCAAGGTTGGCCTGCTCGATGCCGATATCACTGGCCCCAACGTGCCGATCATGATGGGCACCCAGGGCGCCCACGTCACCGGCACCGGCGGCAAGCCCAACCCGGTCACCGCCCACGGGGTGCAGATGATGAGCATTCAGTACTTCCTCCAGGCCGATGCGCCCGTCATCTGGCGCGGCCCGCTCATCCACAGCGCCATCGCCCAGTTCCTGCGCGACGTCGAATGGGGCGAGCTCGACTATCTCGTCATCGATCTGCCGCCGGGGACCGGCGACGCCGCACTCTCGCTCTCCCAGCTCATTCCGCTGACGGGGGCGGTCATCGTCACCACGCCGCAGGAGGTCAGCCTGCTCGACGCGCGCAAGGCGGTCGGCATGTTCAACAAGGTCAACGTTCGCACCCTGGGCGTGATCGAGAACATGAGTGGCTTCATATGCCCCAACTGCCGCGAGGAGCACGACATCTTCGGCTCCGGCGGCGGCGAGAAGATCGCCCGCGAATTGGAGCTCGAGGTCCTCGGCCGCATCCCGCTGGAGCCCGCCGTGCGGGCCGGCGGTGACGCGGGCGTGCCGATCACATCGGCCCAGTATCCCGGTGGCGAAGATTCAGCGGCCGCCATGGCGCTGCGCGAGGTCGCGCGAACGGTGGCCGGCAAGGTGAGCGTGCTGGCTGCTCCAGCTATGGTGGGGTCCGGCGCCGCCTGACCGTCTCCGCCCGAGTCGCATCGGTTCGTTCGTTCGTCTTATGATTGCCCGGCGACCTCGATGATCGCGCCCCGAGCCCCGACGAAACATCATTCGATCATCCAGTGCACATAAGGCAGCGGAAGCGGCGCAACGGGTGGTGTTCTCACGCTCATATCAGGGGTTATCGGGCGGTTGAACGCCTTCAGGCGCTCGCCTAAGGGTTGCGTGAGACGAATCTGACGACGCGGAGTTGTTCACGCCCAAGTGAGGCATACGGAAGTCCCCCACGATAGCCCCTCGCTGGGGCATTGCCGCGACGCCGTCGCATCGGCAGAATCCTGCGTATGAGAATCGCCGTGATGGGGGACATCCACGCCAACCTGCCCGCGCTGCGAGCGGTGATCGAGGACGTGACGAGCATCGGTGCCGATGCGCTGTACTGCGTGGGCGACGTGGTCGGTCGCGGACCCCATCCCAACGAGGTCGTCGACGAGCTGCGCCGCCTGGAGATCCCGTGCGTGCAGGGCAATTGGGACGAAGCGGTCGGAATGGATCGCGAGCAGACCGGCGCCGCCTGGTCCACGGCCGAGGCCGAGGCCGAGGGCAACGCATCCATGCGCTGGACAGCAGAGATCATGACCGATGAGAACCGAGCCTGGCTGCGCCAGCTGCCGAGATCGCTGCGCGTGAACCTGGGCGGTCGATCCGTGAACCTGTTCCACGGGTCCCCGTTGCGGGAGAACGAGTACCTGTGGGCATCGCGGCCTTCGCGTGTCCTGGCACGCATCGCCAGCGATGAGGCCGATGACCTGTTCTGTTTCGGTCACACCCATGAAGCCTTCCACCGCGTCGTCGGTCCGTCCCACTTCGTGGCCTGCGGCTCCGTCGGATGCGGGACCGATGGCGATGCGCGAGCACGCTATGCCGTCGTGTACATCGGTGAGCCGGACATTGCCGTCGGGTTTCGGTCGGTCGACTACGACCACGTCTCGGTCGTGCGCGACATGGCCGCCGCCGGGCTATCAGTGAGTCTGCTTCGCGAGCCCCCGGCGGCGCATCCGCACGCGAGCAGTGAGGCCATGCGGACCTAGTACGTCGCCAGCGCCTCCAGCATCAGATCCCAGAATTGGTCGACCTGGAGCCCGGTGCCGACGTCGGCATTCGGCGCACGCCCGGTGGTGCCATACACGTCGCACACGGTTCGTCCGAGGCTGAGTTCCGAGGCGACGTCGATCGCAACGTTCATCGGCCGAGCGTCGAAGATGGTCGGATCGATGATGGCAGCGACGGCGCACGGGTCGTGGACGGCGGGAGCGCTGAAGCCGAAGACTCGCTCGTAGGTCTCACTGAAGTAGCGCAGCAGCGCGTCGCTCATGCGTGCCACGGCGCTATCGAGGGTGGCAATGCGGGCCAGGATCGGTTCGGTCGCGAGCGCCTGGTGGGTGACCTCGAGCGGCACGAGCGTGATCGGCACGCCGGACGCGAAGACCACCTCGGCAGCCTCGGGATCCGCATAGAAGTTGAACTCTGCCGACGGCGTCCAATTCCCCAGGCCGATGGCGCCCCCCATGATCGAGATCCGGTCGATTCGCCTGGCGATGTGCGGTTCCCGTTGGAGCGCCGTGGCGACGTTGGTCAGCGGTCCGACCGCGACGATGGTGAGCGGCCGAGCCTCGTGGCGCATGGCGAGCTCGACGAGGAGGTCCACGGCGTGCCGTTGGTCGAGCGACACCGTGGGTGCGTCCCAGTCGACCCCGTCTAGGCCCGATTCGCCGTGGATCTCGCCGGCGACGATCCGATCGCGCCGCAGCGGCCTGTCGCAGCCGGCGGCGATCGGCACGGAGTCGATCCGCGCCACGCTGCACACGCGCCGGGCGTTGAGCGTGACCTTGTCGAGCGTCTGGTTGCCCGCGACCGTGGTGATGGCCTGGAGCTCAAGAGCGGGGGATGCGGCGGCGAGCAGGATCGCCATTGCGTCGTCGTGGCCCGGATCGCAGTCGAGGACCACCCGTCGCCGGTCCGGCATCACTCCTTGACGTATGGCTTGCCGTCGGCGGCTGGTGCGCGAGCGCGCCCGACCAGCCCGGCGACGACGATGATCGTCACGACGTACGGGACCATGAGCAGGAACTCGGAAGGGATGGCGATGCTGAGGATCGAGAGGCGCGACTGGATGGCATCGGCGAACCCGAACACGAGCGCGGCGAGGAAGCCACCGATCGGATTCCAGCCGCCGAAGATCATCGCCGCCAGGCCGATGTAGCCGCGCCCGGCCGTCATCTCGCGCTCGAATCCGCCGGTCGAGCCGATGGTGAAGAAGGCGCCGCCGAGGCCTGCGACCATGCCGCCCAGGATCACGTTGCTGTAGCGGACCCAGTACACGTTGACGCCGGCGGTGTCGGCCGCCTTCGGGTGCTCGCCGACGGCTCGGACGCGCAGGCCCCACCGCGTGTAGAACAGGCCAAAGTGAATGACCACGATCAGCCCGAACAGCAGGTAGACGAAGATGTTGTGGTTGAACAGGATCGGCCCGAGGATCGGAATGTCCGAGAGGAACGGGATGGCGATCGGTCCGAGTCGCTCGGGCGTGTTCAGCTCGTCCTGGAACGGTTGGAGCAGCCGCACCGAGAGGAATGCCGTGAGCCCGGTCACGAGAATGTTGATGAAGAACCCGGCGATGATCTGGTCGACGCGGTAGCGGATGGCCAGCACGGCGAGGAGGGCGGCGAGCAGGCCGCCGACGACGATCGCCGAGAACATTCCGAGCCACGGGTTGTCGAACGCCGAGGTCACGACTGCCGAGACGAACGCGCCCGAGAGGAGCATGCCCTCGATCGCGATGTTCACCACGCCGGCGCGCTCGCAGAGCACGCCGGACAGCGCGCCGAAGGCGATCGGCACTGACCGCTGGACGGTGGTCTCCAGCAGGCCCGTGAGGTTCATCGACTGGCCCGCGGCGACCCACGTGAGGAACGCGAACACGAAGGCAAAGGCGACGACCCCCATGACCGCTGCCATGCGAGCGCCGAATCCGCGGGTCAGCTGCACGGCCCCGGCGAAGGCCACCACCCCGGCGAGGAGGTAGACGGTCGCTGCCGATGGGAGGACGAGATTCGGAACGGCGATCGGGGCCGTCGGAGACGTGAGCCCGAAGCTCGATTCGACATTTCCGGCTACGCTCACGCCGAATCCGACGACCATGACGGCCGCGAGGACGAGATAGATGACGCCGAGCACCCGCTGGCGTGTCTGCAGCCGCCGCTCCCCGCGCGTGAGGCTGACCGGGGCCGTCACGGCCGTCACGAGCCCCACCCTTTGGCGAAGACGTCGGTGCCCGTGCGCCGCTCGGCCTGAATGCGGAAGATCGCGCGCACGAGGGCCGGCGCGGCGATGAACATGATGACCAACGCCTGGATGACCACGACGAGGTCGAGCGGGGTTCCTGTCGCTGCCTGCATCGGCGTGGCGCCGGCACGGAGCGCTCCGAACAGGAACGCGGCCGCGACCACGCCCAGCGGACGCGTCGCGCCGACGAGGGCGACGACGATGCCGTCGAAGCCGTAGCCGGGTGAGAATCCGGGAGACAGCGTGCCCGAGCCTCCGAGGATGACCACGGCGCCCGCCAGTCCGGCGAGCCCTCCCGCGATCACCATGGAGAGCACGGTCGACCACGCGATGCTCATCCCGGCGTAGCGCGCGGCGCGCGGATTCAAGCCGACGGCCCGGAACTCGAAGCCCTTCGTCGAGCGGAACAGCAGCCACCACACGGCGACGGCCGCCAGCAGAGCGATGACGATGCCCCAGTTTGCGCGTAGGCCCTCGATGAGGGCCGGGATCACCGCGCTCGGCTGGACGATCTTCGAGATCGGGTCGGGGCGTCCCTCGCGCTGGACGAGCTCCGTCTTGAGCGCCCAGTTGATGAGGTTGTACGCCACGAAATTCAGCATGATCGTGACGATGACCTCGTGGGCACCGGTCCGGGCCTTGAGGAACCCGGGAATGAGGCCCCACAGCGCGCCGCCAAGGAAGCCGGCGGCCACGGCGATCGGCACGTGGATGAACCAGGGAAGCCCCGCGAAGCTGAATCCGGCGATCACGGCGAACAGCGCACCGAGATACAGCTGTCCCTCGGCGCCGATGTTGAATAGGCCAACGCGGAACGCGAGCGCCACCGACAGCCCGGTGAAGATCAGCGGCGTCGCCGAGACGATCGTCTCCGACAGGGGATTGAAGGCCTGCCGCACGCCAGCCCAATCGAGCGCAAGGAGGGCGCCGATGAGCTGGCTGGGATCGCCGATCGATCCGCCCAGCAGGGCGCCGTACGTGGCGGCGACCGACGACCATGAGGCACCGAGCGCCGCGATCGGGTCCGAGGCCCAGAGGCCGAGCAGCTCGAAGTCGGTGACCACGATGATGATCGCGCCGACCGCGAACGCGGCGAGCAGCGCAAGGAATGGCAGGAGAATACCGCGCAGGGTGGACCCCAGCCGGCTGTCACGCTCGGCCGTGGCGGCTTCAGCCACGAGCATCCGCCTCCGGCGTCGAGGCCACCGGTTCCCGGCGGTCGCCACCGTCCTCGGCGGCGTGGGCACCGCCCATCAACAGGCCCAGGCGCTCGAACGTCGCCTCTCCCGGATCGAGCGTATTCACGATTCGTCCCTGGTACATGACCGCGATGCGGTCGCCCAGCGCGACGACCTCGTCGAGCTCGCTCGAGACGATGAGCACGGCGGCTCCCTCGTCGCGCTTGGCGACGATGCGCCGGTGGATGTACTCGATCGAACCGACGTCCAGGCCGCGCGTCGGCTGTGCGGCGACGATGAGACGAATCGGCCTCGAGAACTCCCGCGCTGCGATCACCTTCTGCTGGTTGCCACCCGACAGGTTGGCGACCGGATTGAAGATCGACGGCGTCCGGACGTCGTACTCGCCGACCAGCTGCTCGGCGTTGGCCACGATGGCGTCACCGTCCAGCCGCAGCCGGGAGGCATACGGCGGGTTCAAGTAGGCGTTCAGGACGAGGTTGTCGGCGACGGTGAACTCGGCGATGAGCCCATCCTCCATTCGGTCCTCCGGAACGTGCGCGACACCGGCCTCGTAGACCTCGCGCGGGCTGGAGGCCAGTGGTTCGCCGCCGAGCCGGATCTCGCCGGAATCCGGCTCCGCGAGCCCCGTGATGGCCTGGACGAGCTCGCTCTGTCCGTTGCCCTGCACGCCCGCGATCGCGACGATCTCGCCGGCGCGCACCGTCAGGTCGAGGTGGTCGACGGCGTTGTGACCGCGATCGTCGCGGACCACGAGGTCGCGAACCTCGAGGACCGCCTCGCCCGGCGTGGCCGGCTTGCGGTCCACGACGAGCTGGACGTCGCGTCCCACCATCATCGCGGCCAGCTCCTCCCGGCTCGTCTCGGCTGGCGTCGTCGTGCCGGCAACGGTGCCGCGCCGCAGCACGGTGATCCGGTCCGCGACCTCGAGCACTTCGTTGAGCTTGTGGGTGATGAAAACGATGGAGGTGCCCGCTTCGACCAGCGAACGCATGATCTCAAAGAGCTCCACCGTTTCCTGCGGCGTGAGGACGGCGGACGGCTCGTCGAGGATCAGGACCTCGGACCATCGATAGAGCGTCTTGACGATCTCGACCCGCTGGCGGACGCCGACCGGCAGGTTCTGGACGACCGCATCAGGGTCGATGTGCAGCCTGTGGCGATCGGAGATCGACATGATCCGCCGGCGGGCCGCCGGCTTGTCGAGCTGCCCGATTGGGCCTCGCGTCGACTCCATGCCGAGCATGACGTTCTCGGTGACCGTGAACACCGGCACGAGCATGAAGTGCTGGTGGACCATGCCGATGCCCGCCGCGATTGCATCACCGGGCCCGTCGAACTCCCGGGGCTGATCGTCGATGAGAATTTCGCCCTCGTCGGGCAGGTAGAGCCCGTACAGGACGTTCATCAGCGTCGTCTTGCCTGCGCCATTCTCGCCGAGGAGCGCATGGATCTCCCCCGGCTGGACGACGAGGTTCACGTCCTCGTTGGCCACGACCCCGGGAAAGCGCTTGGTGATCCCCCGCAGCTCGAGCTTCACGGTGCGACGGCTCCGATGATACGAACGGGCGGCGCCGTTGACGACGCCGCCCGTTCAGGATACTCAGCGGCTCATGCCCGCGCCGGGCAATCCACCGCCCTCACTTCACTCGCCGTAGTAGTCGGACGGGCTGAGGTCACCGGCGATGATCGCCGCCGACATCTCATCGATCGCGTCCTTGACCTCCTGCGAGACCTCGTCCTCATAGTCGTGGAACGGGGCGATGCCCACGCCCTCGTTCTCGAGTGTGCTGACGAAGACCGGCTCCGGCTCCTCCCCGTTGATCGCGCGCTCGATGGCCTGGTAGACCGAGTTATCGATGCGCTTGATGACGCTCGTGAGCATATACTCGCTGAACTCGGGCACGGTCAGCGTCCAGTCGACGTCGACGCCAAGGCCGACCGCATCGGCGCTCTGCTCGTCGATCGCCGCGAACGTGCCCTGACCGATCGGTCCTCCGACCGGGAGGATCACGTCGGCGCCCTCCTGGAGCATGCCGAGGGTGACGTTCTTCGCGTCGTCGGTGCTATCGAAGTTGCCCGTGAACGTGCCCGAGTCGGGATTGTTCGGATCGCGGCCGCCGAGCATGCGGACCTCGGTCCCGTTCTGCTCGTTGTAGTAGTTCATGCCGGCGATGAAGCCGTCCATGAAGTCCGTCACTCCCGGACCGATGTTGATGCCGCCGAAGGTGCCCATGATCCCGGTCTTCGACCAGGAGGCGGCAGCGTACCCGGCGAGCATCGCGCCCTCGGCGGTGTTGTAGACCAGGCCCTCGACGTTCGGGAGCGCCGGATCGTACGCGAAGTCGACGATCGCGAAGCGCGTGTCGGGATTCGCCTCTGCGGCGGCCGCGGTGGCATCACCGAGGAGGAAGCCGACGGTGATGATCATGTCGCAGCCATCGGAGATGTGCTGGTCGATGTTGCGCGCGTAGTCCTCCGCGGAGCGGGACTCGAGGAAGCTCACCTCGGCGCCCAGCTCATCGCTGGCCTCTTCCATCCCGAGCCAGGCGTTCTCGTTGAAGCTGTTGTCGTCGATGCCGCCGACATCGCTGACCATGCAGGCCTTGATGGTGGCCGCCTCGGCGCTCTCGTCCGGAGCCTCGGACTCTGGTGCCATGGACTCGGGTGCCATTGACTCGGGTGCCATCGACGCAGGATCGCTGGCCGCTGGGCTCTCGCCGCCGCCGTTGCAGGCGGCCAAGATCAGCATCACGATGGCCAGCATGGCCACCATCGCGCTGGGATGTCTTCGCATATGTTTCCTCCACACCACTCTTGGGTGCGTATAGCCGCGGGTGTCGCGGCGCCTCCGTCTGCGCTCGAGCCTAGGCAGCTGGCGCTGAATCTGCGGCATCATACTGCCTGCCTACCATGAAGCTCAATACATGCTGCCGATGAACCAGCTCCCAGACCGCGTGCGCCTCGTCATCTTCGACCTCGACGGCGTCGTCTACCGCGGCGATACGCCGGTCACTGGAGCCCGCGAACTGGTGACATGGCTGCACGACCGTCGCGTCGCCGTACGATTCGCAACGAACAACTCGATGGTGGCGCGTGCCGGGTACGTGGAGAAACTTGCCGGGATGGGGATCGTGGCGCGCGCCGACGAAATCGTGACTTCGACGTCGGCGACGGTTGAGTACATCCGCGCCCATGCTCCTGAGATCGAGTCGGTCCTGGCCATCGGCGCCGATGGAATGCGTACCGAGCTGCTCGATGCCGGATTCGAGGTCGTCATGTCTGGGGATCTGGCGGGAGACGGACTCGACGGCGGGCCGCTTGACCGTGCCTTCGACGCCGTCATCGTCGGGCTCGATCCGCAGATCGACTACGCGCGCCTCTCGGTCGCCGCGACCGCCGTCGCGGCCGGTGCCCGCCTGATTGCCACGAATGCCGATGCTCGCTACCCGACGGCGGTCGGGTTCCTCCCCGGCGCCGGGTCGATCGTGGCGGCGCTGGCGACGTCCACTGGCATTGCGCCGGAGATCATCGGCAAGCCATCGCCGGCCATGTTCCGCGCCATTCTCACCGCAAGCGGCATCGTGGGCGCTGAAACGGTGGTCATCGGCGACAACCCTGATGCGGACATCATCGGCGCCCGTCGTTCCGGATGTGCCGCGATCCTGGTGCTGACCGGCATCGCCGACGCCGACAGCGTGAAATTTCTCAGCGGGGACGCGGTGCCGCATGCCGTGGCGGCTGATCCGGCGGCCGTGCGGGAGCTCTTGGAAGCACGCCTCAGTTGAGGGGGATCCGCAGCCAGGCCGCCCATGCCCCTCGTGCCTCCGCGGCCAGCGGGCCGAGAAGGCCCGGCGGTGCAAAACCACGGTCGAACCCGTTCAGCGCGATCGCGGCGAGCTCCGCGCGCGACAGGTTCAGGGCGCCAGTCACGCGATCCATTTCCTCGCTCAGGGTGAGCACGGTCACGGTACGCCCATCAGTCGAGAGGGTGACACTCACGCCGGACCTGTGGAGACGCGCCAGGGGGTGGTCGCCCAGGCTGGCCACGATTCCGGCCTGCACGTTCGACGTGGGGCACAGGTCGAGCGTGATGTCCCGCGCCCGAAGCATCTGGAGCAACGGCTCGTCCTCGATCGCGGTCACGCCGTGCGCGACGCGACGCACGCCGAAGTCGAGCACCTCGCGGACGCGCTGCGGATCATTGACTTCGCCCGCATGTGCGGTGAGCGCCAGCCCGGCCTCGCGGGCGGTGACGAAAGCGAGCGCGTGTGGCGGCGCCGGCCACGCAGCCTCGTCGCCGGCGAGATCGAAACCGATGATGGGATGGCCGATCTCCCCGGCCGTCCGCGCCAGCGCGACGTTGGCGGCGGGGGCATGGCTGCGCATCGCGGTCACGATGAGCCCGATGAGCGGCATGTTCGGGCCCAGAATGGCGGCGCGCCCGGCGACCGCCGAGGCCACGGCCTCGATCACGGCCCTGATCGAGAGGCCGCGTTCGGTGTGCAGTCGCGGCGCCCACCGGATTTCGGCGTATCGAATGCCATCGGCCAACAGATCGTCGATGAGCTCGGCGGTCACGCGCTCGAGCGCCTCGGTCGTCTGGAGCAGAGCGATCGGCAGGTCAAAGAACTCGAGCAGCGCGGCCTGGTCCCGGCAACGCTCGGGCCCGATCATTCGGGCGCGCGCCTGCTCAAGGGTCAGCGGCAGATCGATCGCCGCCGCGAGCTCGACAGCGGTCTCCGGGCGCATCGACCCGTCCAGGTGCTGGTGCAGCTCTGCCTTGGGAAGGGAACGGAGGTCGTCGACGAGGGCCATGCTCGCATGATAGGCATCCGCGCCGTCCTGGCCCTCGGACTGGTGACGATCGGTCTCGCCCCGATGCTGGGGCCGGGCTGGCCTGATCCGGGGATCCGGCTGGCTGCGCAGCGCCTGGTGATCGAACGCGCCGGTCGTGCCGATGCCGCGCTCGCTGCACTCGAGCAGGGTGTGACGCCAGGCCTCGAGGCGGCGCGTCAGGCAAGCGCGCGGGTTGTGACCGGCGGCGAAGAGCCTGGCCCACTGTTTCGCACGGCGGCCGTCTTGCTCACCGATCTCGACGCGAGTGACGTTCGGGACGCCGTCACCCGTCTGGATGGCGCGCGCCAGGCGGCCATGCCCGGCGCACCAGCGGTCGCGACGCCCGTCGACCCAGGAGAGATTGCCTCGATCGCGGCGCAGCTGCATGGCACCGCGGATGCGGCCGACGCATTCGTCACGATGCGACGGCGTGCCGAACGGGTCACCGGAACCCTTGATGAGGCGCTCACATTCCTGGAGCGCGGCGAGGCCGACCTTGCGTCCGAGCGCGTCGCTGCGGCCCGTGGTGAGCACGACATCATTGCCGGCTGGGAGGTCGGCCAGCCGACGTTGCCGGTGTGGATCGGGACGGTGGATGCGATGATCGTGGCCATGGAGCGCCTGGTGGCCGCAACGCAGGTGGGAAATCGCGAGGATGCCGCAGCCGCGGCGTCCGATGTTGCCGCCCTGGCCGATGACGCCGCGATGGCCGACCGTGCCCTGCGCATCGCCATCGGCGAAGGGGGAGCCTCGATCGCATCCACGCCCCTCGGTCGTTTGGCTGATCTCCTCGGACGGGTGCGCGACGCGCGAGCGGAGATGGCCATGATCCTGCAGACGGCCGGCCGATGACCGACGTGCCTCGTCCGCTGCCCGGAGACGCTCCGGCGGAGCCGGATCCCATGCTCGGCCGCACGCTGGCCGAACGCTACCGGATCGACGCCCTCGTGGCCCGTGGCGGCATGGCCCGGGTTTACCGTGCCCGTGATGAGCGCCTCGATCGGGACGTGGCCATCAAGGTCCTGGCGCCTCCGTACGCGGATGACCCGACGTTCACGGCGCGATTCCTCGACGAGGGTCGGGCGGCGGCATCGATCTCCCATCCGAGCCTCGTTCACGTCTACGACTCGGGCACCGACGGCGCGGCGCACTTCATCGTCATGGAGCTGCTGGATCAGCACCGCACGCTGCGCCAGGTGCTCGACGAGCGCGGCACGCTTCCGCGCGACGAAGTGCTGCGCATCGGCCAGGAGCTGTTGGCCGGTCTGCGAGCCGTGCACGAGCGTGGACTCGTGCACTGCGACGTGAAGGCCGCCAACGTGATGCTGGGCCCGGGACCCGCCAAGTTGATCGATTTCGGCATCGCCAGAGCTCCGCACGACGGAATCGCGGGCGCCACCAGCATCGGCTCGCTGCAGTCGATGTCCCCGGAGCAGCTCCATGGCAACGCCCTCACGCCGGCGAGTGACCTGTTCAGCCTCGGCACCGTCCTGTACCAGGCCCTCACCGGCCAGATGCCGTACCCCGGCTTGGCGCCCGATGCGGTGAGCGCGGCGCATGCGGCCGGGAACGTTCGCCCGCCATCCACGATCGTCGAGGGCGTGCCGGGCCGGCTGGACGAGGCCATCCTCCAGTCCCTGCGGCGCGAGCCGGCGTCGCGTTTCCGTTCGGCGGAAGCGATGACCCGCGCGCTCGAGGCGGCGGACACCGAGGTCAGTACCGCACGCGCTGACGATACGCGCGTCATTCGCGCGCCGTTGCGATCTGCCGGCTACGTTCCGCCGGCGGTTCCCGCGTCGCCTTCGCCTTCGCGTCCAGTCTCGCGTCCGCAGAGGCCTGCACCAGGGCAACGATCGCGTCGGGCGCCTCGCCGTCGATCGGGCATCTGGGGCATGCTCGGGTCTCTGCTCGTGCTTGCCGCGGCCGTGTTGGTCGTGGTCTTCGTGATCGTCCCGCTCCTGGATCTCAGCCGCACCGGCGCACCCGGAGCGAGCGACGCCCCGTTCAGCCCCAGCGCGACTCCAGCCCGCACCGCCGTTCCCGGAACCGTGCCGAACACGGTCGGAAGGCCGACCGACGAGGCGATCGAACTGGCGCGCACCTCCGGGCTGGACTGGACGGTCCGATGCAACCAGGATCCGCGGCAGCCGGAAGGGATCATTGACCAGGAACCGCCGGCAGGGACCGAGGTGGCACCCGGGTCCGCCTTCACGATGTTCTCGGCGCGCATCCAGGACTGCCGATGAGAACCGTATACTCCTCGCCCGCCCAAGTTTGAACGAAGGAGCCAGTACAGCATGCGCCTGCGCGCGATCTCCAGCACGCCCGCCAGCGTCTCGGCCGACATCCTGGCCGTCCCGATCTACACCGAGGACTACTCCGGGGACGCCGGGTTGAGCGGTGATCTGGCTGAGCTCGATGCCGCGTCCGGGGGCGCCATCCGCGATGCCATCGATTGGGGCGAGTTCAACACGGTCGAGCACGTGTCAGCCCTCATCGATGCCGGTGATCTCGCGGCCGGCCGCCTCCTCCTGCTCAATGCCGGAACACGGGGTCGCGGAGCCTATCGCGCGCGCCGGCTGGCCGCGGTGGCCACCCGTCGTCTGAACGGTCGCGGCGCGCAGTCGCTGGCGCTCTGGCTGCGTGACGGCGAGGACGACGAGGCGTTTGCCGCCGCCGCGGCGGGAGCGATCGCAGGGACCTATCGGTCCACCGCCATCTATGGCCGTGTTCGCGACACGCCCGCCATGCAGCGATCCATTGACGAGGTGCTGTTCATCGGGGCGTCGCAGGAGGCTATCGATCGGGGAGCGGTCATCGGCGAAGGGATCGCGTTCGGGCGTGACCTCGCCAACCGCGCCGCCAACGATCTGTACCCCGAGCGTATGGCCGATGTCGCTCGCGAGCTGTCCGATGACGGCTGCAGCGTCGAGATTCTCGAGCCCGCGGACATGGAGAAGCTCGGCATGGGACTGCTGCTCGGCGTGGGGCAGGGCGCAACGCACGAGCCCCGCATGATCGCCATCAAGCTCCCGGGCTGGGAGGCCGGTGGCGATCGGAGGCTGGCCATCGTCGGCAAGGGCGTGTGCTTCGACTCCGGCGGAATCAGCATCAAACCGGCCGAGAACATGGGCGACATGAAGCATGACAAGTCGGGGGCCGCGGCCGTGATCGCTGCTGCTCGTACCGTCGCGCGACTGGCGCCGGGGACACCGCTCATGGCTGTCGCGCCGATGGTCGAGAACATGCCGGGCGGGAACGCACAGCGTCCGGGCGACGTGGTGAAGGCCATGAACGGCATGACCGTGGAGGTCACGAACACCGATGCCGAAGGCCGCCAGATCCTGGCCGATGCCATGACGTGGGCGGAACGCGAGGGCGCGACGCATGTCGTTGATGTGGCCACTCTGACCGGGGCCTGCGCGATCGCATTCGGCGACCAGGTGAGCGCGTACTTTGCCCGTCCCCGCGAGTGGGGCAACGAGGTCGGCGCCGCGGCCGAGAAGGCGGGGGAGTGGTTCTGGGAGATGCCCCTGGTCCCGGAGTACCGGGCCAGCTATGACTCTCCCTATGCGGACATCGTCAACTCCGGCGGTCGCGACGGCTCGCTCATCAAGGCCGCCATCTTCCTATCGGAGTTCGTGACCGTGCCGTGGGTGCACCTCGACATTGCCGGTAGCGCGTACCTTGCAGCCGAGAAGCCCTACGGTCCGAAGGGGGCGACCGGCGCATCGGTCGCCGCGCTGGTGCAGCTGGCCCTGGACTTCGGCCGTTCGAAGCCCTCGCCTTAGCCGAAGGAACACCTGGGGGTCTCAGCTCCGTGAGGCTTTGCGTTCAGCGCATGGATCTGCGGGCCGCGGTCGCGTAACCGCGCAATTGTGCGCTGAGCGCACGTCTTGGCGGGTGGCCGTCGCGCATGGGACCGCCTGGTCATCATCCTGTGCACCCCACGCAGAATCTGGCGGAATTACGTCGCTCGTCTGGTAGATCCGTGTGCTGAGCGCAAGAACGTGCGCGACTCACGAGGGGCAACAGATACGCCCCGCCGGTGATCACCGGCGGGGCGTATGGGGACAGGGCCGTTCAGCGGTCGGGGTCGACCGCGTCGCGGACGTTATCCTTGGCCTCGCCCCATTTGTTCTGGACCTTGCCCTCGGCCTGGTCCTGCTCGCCTTCGGCCTCGGTCTTCTCGTTGTCGGTGAGATCGCCCCACCCTTCCTTTGCCTTGCCACCGGCCTCCTTGAGGGGGCCTTCGACGCGATCCTTGTCCACGGTTCGGTTCCTCCCGAATTCATGCCGGCCGGCGGCCGGCGATGCCGAGCCATGAAGCAGATGCCGTGCCAGCGGCGAGCACGCGGGAGCGGACCATCGGCCTATGGTCGACCCCGCCGGGGACCGTAGGATGGGCGGTGCCACGGCGCACCGGTCGCCGGCGTGCGAAGGAGAAATGACGAACGTGACATTGGCAGCCCTGGCGATCGGCGGCGTATTCGCCGTTGCCGGCGCGCTCTCGGAACGACTCGCCAGCGCCTGGCCGGCCGATGAGGCGCAGAACCGGCCATTCGGCTGGCGCACGATCTGCCTTGCCGTCGTCAGCGGACTGGCTGCTGCGGGGATTGTCGGGCGTTCCGAGCTGCCATGGTGGGGAACCGGTGGTTATCTCGCGCTCCTGGGCCTACTCCTTGTTCTCACCGCCACCGACCTCGAGCAGCGCCGGCTTCCGCACCTGGTGCTCGACCCGCTCATCCTGCTCGCGGTCCTGTTCGTGCCGTTCAACCCGGCCGTGGACCCGCTCATGGCCCTCATCGGCGCAGCGGCAGCGGTGGGATTCCTCGGCGCGCTCGCGCTCGTGGTGCGCGGTGGATTGGCGCTGGGCGATCTCTACCTCGTGGCACCTATCGGTCTCATGCTTGGCTGGCCGGTGATCTTCACCGCGCTCTTTGCGGCAGCCTTCCTGGCCGCCGGTACCAGCATCATTCTGCTCATCGGTAAGCGGGTTGGCATGCGCAGCTACATCCCATTCGGACCCTTCCTGGTCGGAGGAACGGTTCTCGCGCTCCTGGTGGATGAGCGAACCCTGACGCTCGTGCGCTGAGGCCATTCGACCGAACACCCGTTCACTGGTACGCTGCGCTCGATGCATCCGGCACTCCAGCGTCGGCGCCGTCATCTGATGATGACGCGCCGCACCACGCGTCGCGGCTCTCGGACACGTGGCGTCGCGACCCTCTTGCTTGTCACCCTTGGCGTATTCGGGCTGATGTTCGTTGGATCGGTCATGGGCACGGCCGGCGGAATGTTCGCCGCGTACAACTACTTCGCCTCTGACCTGCCCGAGCCGAACATCCTCGATGGGATCGAGCCGCCGGAGTCAACCTACGTCTACGACCGATCGGGCGAGGTGCTGCTCGCGCGCTTCGAGTGCCAGAACCGTGAGGCGGTCGAGTTCAACGAGCTGCCCGACACCATCTGGCAGGCCACGGTCGCGAGCGAGGACCGGACATTCTGGGAGAACAACGGCGTCGACTTCCAGGGCACCGTGCGCGCGGCGCTCGCCAACCTGAAGGCTGGCTCCATCGTGCAGGGCGCTTCGACGATCACGCAACAGGTGATCGACTACGCACGCGTGCTCCAGGAAGAGGGCGAGTCCACCCAGGTGGATGCCGATGCGACGCCGGCTCCGAGTGCCGGCGAGATCGACCCCGACGCGCCGGCGACCGAGGAGCAGGACGATCTGGAGGAGGCCTCGGACGTCTGCCAACCCCCTGAGCCGAACCAGTCGACCGAGATCGAAGACAAGATCCGCGAGAACATCCTTGCCATGAGTGTGACGGCCGAATATCCGGGCCGCGCCGGCAAGGAACAGATCCTCGAGACGTACCTGAACCTGATCTACTACGGCAACGGCTCGTACGGCATCAAGGCCGCCGCGGCGAACTACTTCGGCCTCACTGACCTCGAGCAGATGACCGTCGCGCAGGCCGCGTTTCTTGCCGCGCTGCCTCAGGCTCCATCGTTCCTGGATCCGTACCAGAACCCGGACGGAGAGCCGGGCAGCGAAGAAGCTGCGGCCACGGCCATCGGCGAGCGCAATCTCGTGATCGGCGCCATGGTTGAGGAGGGCTACATCACGGCTTCCGAGGCACGCGAGGCGCGCGACACCTCGTGGCTGGACATGAATCCGAACCGCCTGACCAGCATCTTGCGCGAGCCGCACTTCAGCTTCCGGGTCCAGCGCGAAGCCGAGCGGATTCTTGGATCACTCGGCGTCGAGGACCCAAAGGCGGCGGTGCGCATCGGTGGCTACCAGATCACGACCACGCTTGATTATGACCTCCAGCAGGTGGCCCACGAGCTCGTCGAGAAGTGGGTCGCCAGCCTCGAGGATAAGAACGTCAACAATTCCGCCATGGTGGCAATCGACTCGGCGACCGGCGAGATCGTGGCCTACATCGGCAGCGTCGACTACTACAACCGTGAGGACCCGAAGGTTCAGGGGCAGTTCGACGTGGCCGGCCTCGGCTTGCGCCAGCCTGGATCGGCCTTCAAGCCGATCACCTACGCGTCCGCCTTCAAGGCGCGCGACGCGACCGTGGCGACCATGTTCGTGGACGGCATGACCGAGTTCGGACTGACCGAGGAGACGAGCTACCGCCCGACGAACGCCGATATCAAGGAGCACGGTCCGGTGCTCGCGACCGATGCGTTGCGGTATTCGCTGAATATCCCGTCGGTGATGATGCAGTACCTGGTCGGCTCGCTCACCACGGCTGAGTTCAGCGAGTCGCTGGGGATCGCGAGCGCCAACTACATCATGAGCCTGGATCCCGGAGTCACCCTGGCGCTGGGGTCCATTCCGCTGAATCTGACGAACATGACGCAGGCCTACACCTCCTTTGCCCAGGAGGGTGCGGTCAACCCGGCAACCACGATCCTCGAGATTCGCAATCGTGACGGCCGCGTCATCTACACCCGCGAGGACGACGGTCCCGAGCAGCTCAATCCCATGACCCCGGCCGAGGCGTACTTGCCACACTGGATCTTGGAGGGCAACACCGATCCCGATCGTAACGCGCTGTGGGGCGAGCGCGCGCAGCTCAACACCCCCGACGGCGAGCGTCGGCCTGCCGGCTTCAAGACCGGCACCACCGACAACTTCCGCGATGTCTCGGGCTTTGGCTATGTGCCCGGTAGCCTGGTGACCGGCGTGTGGATGGGTAACAACAACCAGGAGTCGTTGTCGAACGTGCTCGGCCAGGGCCTCTTCAGCGCGGACGGTCCGCTCTTCCTGTGGGAAGAGTTCATGAGGCGGGCGCTCAACGAGCCATGGGACTGGAACGGCCAGGAGCCGGTCGGTCAGACGAGCTTCGATCAGCCAAACGGCATCGTCACGGCCAAGATCTGCCGCTGGAGCGGATTGGCCGCGACGAACCAGTGCGGCGAGACGATGACGATGCCGTTCCTGGAGGGCACCGTGCCGGCGGCCGACAACGTTCACCCGCGCGGCTGCCTCGATCTCGAGCAGTATCTCGAGCAGGCGATGCCCGAGCGGCCCGAGAATTGGGTGGAGCCCGCCGAGACCTGGGCGAATCGCGTCGTGAATCGAGAGACCGGTGCACGAGGCGATCCCGCAGACCACCCGGACGAGGATGT